>NZ_JBKBEX010000039.1:0-33123 GCF_047303325.1 Polaromonas sp. CT11-55
GATCAGGGATCGCGCTTGTCTGAGCCGAAGGCGAGTTTGCGCGAGACCCCGCCGTAGTCGAGCACCGCAGGTTGCCCCGTAGCGAAGCGCAGGGGACCCAGACCGCGGGTCGCCTTTTCTTTGGTGACTTTCTTTTGGCGAAGCAAAAGAAAGTTACTTGCCGCCGGGCAACCCCGGCCAGCAAGCCTCAGCCAAGAGCACTCACTCAAACATCAGGCCTTATTAAAAACCCCATCCAACCTCTTATCCCACTTCGCCCCCGGCAACACCTCCGCCAATTGCGAATCGCCGAACGCAAAGGCGCCACGAAGAACCTGCGCCAGCACGGCGCGATAGTCATGATGCGCAGGAAGGTCCCGGCCTTCATTAAGGTGAGAAAGGCCGGTCCATAGCCCATGCCAGCGCCCGCCGGCAACCCGGCTCCCCATGAGCCACATGGCGTTCCCAAACCCGTGGTCCGTCCCGCGGGTGCCGTTCTCCGCGCTGGTGCGGCCGAACTCGCTCATCACCACGACCACGTCGCCAGGCTCCGAAAAATCTTGCCGCAACTGCGCGATGCCGCGCGCGAGGTTGCCCAGGTTATTGGCGAGTTGGCCTGTGGCCGCCCCCTGGTTGGCGTGGGTGTCCCAGCCGCCGGCCGATAAAAATCCCAGCCGCAGTTTTCGGTCGTTGCGCATCAGCGTGCCCAGGTGCTGGGCATCGAGCTGCAGGCCCACCGGGTCGGCCGCGCCGTTGCTGGCAGCCAGCATTTGCGCGTTCAGGGCCTGCTGGTTGGCGGGCGCGCCGTCCCGGTCCAGCTTTCTGTCGGCCATGCGTTTGGCGTCCTGCGCCATCTTTTCGGCCCTGGCAGTTCTTTGTTCAGTGAGTTCCTGCGCGCTCTGCATGCGGCTGCCCGCGCCCTGTCGAAAGGCTTCGCTGAGTTTGTCGTCGCCGCCATACAAGTCCATCAGCGCCTGGCGGGTCTTGTCGTTGCCCAGCACGCCGGTGCGTTCGGCCGACTGGCCGCGCGGAATCAGGCGCACGGCGGAGGCCTGGCCGGCCAGGATGGCGGGATTGGCCTCACCCACACCGAGCGCGACCGCGCCGCTCGCTGCGGCCTTGTCGATCCCCGCCGTGGTGTTCAACCAGCCGGGCGCGCTGCTGGTCTTGCCACTCTGCGCGATTTCCATCTGGTACTGCGCATCAAAGTGCGAGCGGTTAGGCGCAGGCAGGCCGGCTGCGGGCACAAAGCCGAGCACGCCTTGCTGCCACAGCGGCAGGAGCGGCGCCAGCACAGGGTGCAGCGCAAAGGTCCGATCGAGCTTGATGGCGGTTTGCGCCGTGCCGTCGGGCGCGGCGATCGCGATATTGGGGCGCAGCGCGTAGTAGTCCTTGTCCGCATAAGGCACAAAAGCCGACAGGCCGTCATAAGCGCCGCGCAGGAAAACCACGACCAGGCGCCCGTTGCCCAAGCCGGGCACAGCTTGCGCCCACACGCCGGGCACCGCCAGCGACAGGGCGGACAGGGCGCCCATGCCCAGCAGGCTTCGGCGTTGCAGCAGGTTGACCGATAAAGAAGGAATGGGGTCCATGGCTATCCTCGCGCGGTTTATTGATTTACTTACGCATGAAATCGGGGCTGGCCAGCATCAGGCCGGTGCGCATCTGCGCGGGCTCCTGGGCGATGCGCTCGCGCGTCGCGACGCTGAAAAAAGCGTTGAGGTAGGCCGGCTCGGCCGTGCGCTGGGCCAGGCCCACGGCGTAGTCGGCGCGCCGCGTCAGCGCCTCGGGCGCGAGCCAGGTGTTGGCGTCGGTCTTGTAGCCGTCGGGTGTCTGCCAACCGTGCATGGGCTGGCCGGCCTGCGCGAGAAAGCCCAGGGTCTGGCCTATGTCGCGCCTGTCCCTGACGCCGCCGGCCGCGGCGAGCGCCGAGCAGGCAAAGTCCAGCGGGGTCTTGAACAGCTGGTTGTCCTTGGCCCAGAACTCCGGCGACTCGATCAGGCTGCGCATCACCGCGCGCAGGTCGCCCTGGGTGTCGGTAAACACGGCGGCCAGCCGGGCCACCAGCGCGGGCGGCGGTTTGTCGGCTACAAAAAAAGTTGCCAGCCGGCTAGCCACACGACGCGCCGTCTCGGGCCGGCGCGCCAGGTAGCGTATGGCCTCCTCGCCCTCGGCCACGCTTTCGTTGCCGAAGGTGCGACCCAGCAACACCTTGCTGTCCTTGTCGTGCAGCCGCTCGGCAAAGCGAAAGCCTTCGCCGTCCTTGAGGTTGACCGTCCAGCCGGTCAGGATGCGGGCCAGCTCCCGCACGTCTTTTTGCGTGTAGCCGCTGTTCACGCCCAGGGTGTGCAGCTCCATGAGCTCGCGCGCGTAGTTTTCATTGAGGCCGCGGCTGTTGCTTTGCGCCTGGTCCAGGTAGAACAGCATGGCCGGGTGCTTGGCGCTGGCCAGCAGCAGGTCTTCAAAGCGGCCCAGGGCGTGGGCGCGTATCACGTTGATCTCATAGTGGCCGACAAAGGGCCGCACCGGGCCTTTGCCGACAAACACATTGAGGTGGTTGAACCAGAACTCGGTCATGCGCGCGAGCAGCGGGTTTTCCAGTGCCGGGTCGCTGCAGGACATCAGCCGCCAGGCGGCCGCACCCTGTGCCATCTCGCGGCTGAATTTTTCATCGCCCGCGCCGGCATTGGCGGAGGCGGCGGCCATGCCGGGTTTGGGTGTTTCGCGCGCGGTCCGGCGCCTCTCGCGCTCAGCCTGGAAGCTGCGCGCGATGTCGCCGATCGGCGCGTTGATGCCCGCGAGGTCCGCGGGAAGGGTGGGTGGGCGCTTGCTCGCGGCGTAGGCGGCATCGAGCTGCTGCAGTGCCCAGGCGCGCGGTGACGCCGTGGCGGCCTGCGGCCAGGCCGGCGTGGGCGCATAGCCCAGGCGCGAGGCGGCGCGCCAGGTGGCCGAAAGATTGGCCGTGGGAGGTATGGCTTCGGTTTGTCCTTCGGCCTGCGCCGCGGGGCCGGCCAAGCCGGCCAGCAAGGCCGCGAACAGGCCAGCCTTGGTGATTGTCGCTGTGGGCATGTTTTTCTCCTGCGACTCCTTGTAACGCATGCACAGCGCCTTGCGTTGAATGCCGCCCGCAGCTTTACACAGGATTACGCCAGGCCCCCCGCGCCCCGTCCCGGCTTACAGCGTCAGGATGGTGCAGCCCGTGGTCTTGCGGGCTTCCAGGGCTCGGTGGGCCTCGGCCACATCGGCCAGGGCAAAGCGCTGGTCGATCGGGATGTTGAGCTTGCCGCTGGTCACCATGGCGAACAGGTCATCGGCCATTTCCTGGGTGACTTCGCGCGTGGCGATGTGGGTGAACAGCGTGGGCCTTGAAACATAGAGCGAACCCTTGGCCGCCAGCACGCCTATGTCCAGCGGCGGCGTCTTGCCCGAAGCATTGCCGAAGTTGGCCAGCAGGCCGAAAGGGCGCAGGCAGTCCAGCGACTTCATGAAAGTGTCCTTGCCCACCGAGTCGTACACCACCTTCACGCCCTTGCCGCCGGTGATTTCCTTGACGCGGGCCACGAAGTCTTCTTTCGTGTAGTTGATGGCGAAGGCCGCGCCCTGCGACAGGGCCAGCGCGCATTTTTCGTCGGAGCCCGCCGTGCCTATGAGCTGCAGGCCCATGGCCCTGGCCCACTGGCAGGCGATCAGGCCCACGCCACCGGCGGCCGCGTGGAACAGCACGTAATCGCCGGCCTGCAGGCCGCCCTGCGGCTGGGTGCGGCGCAGCAGGTACTGGGTGGTCAGGCCCTTGAGCATCATGGCCGCGCCGGTCTCGAACGAGATCGCGTCGGGCAGCCTGCACACGCACTTGGCCGGCATCACGCGCAGTTCGCAGTAGCTGCCGGGCGGCTGACTGGCATAGGCCGCGCGGTCGCCGGCCTTGAGGTGGGTCACGCCCTCGCCCACGCCCTCGACGACACCCGAGGCCTCCATGCCCAGCTGCAGCGGCATGGCAAAGGGGTAGACGCCGCTGCGCTGGTAGACGTCGATGTAATTGAGGCCCACGGCCTTGTGGCGTATGCGTATCTCGCCCGGGCCGGGCTCGCCCACCGTGACGTCCACCAGCCTGAGCTCTTCGGGACCGCCATGCTGGTTGATGTGTACGGCTTTGGAGGGATATGAGGCCATGGGGGTGTTCCTTGCAGAGGGGAAAAATAAAAACGAAATGAAGACAAAAAAGTGTGGCTGCCATGGTGCCACGAATCGAAATGGGCCGCAGATGCAGGAGCCTATTCCCGGCCCGCCGGCGGAAAACACCGGCGCTTGCTAAAGTCCCCGCATGACCCAGCGCCTGACTCCAGCCACCGCCTCGCTGCTGGTGCTTCCTCCCATGCTCTGGGCCGGCAATGCCGTGGTGGGCCGCCTGGTCACCGGCCTGGTGCCGCCCATGACGCTCAACTTCCTGCGCTGGGCCCTGGCCTTTGTGATCCTGCTGCCGCTGGCCTGGCGCCTGCTCAGGCCCGGCAGCGGCCTCTGGCCCCACTGGAAGCGTTTCGCCGTGATCGGCCTGCTGGGTGTGGGCTGCTACAACGCGCTGCAATACCTGGCGCTCAAGACCTCCACACCGCTCAACGTCACGCTGGTGGCTTCCAGCGTACCCATCTGGATGCTGGTGGTGGGCGCGCTGTGCTTCGGCCAGCCGGTGTCGCGGCGCCAGTTCACCGGTGCCGTGCTGTCGATTGCCGGCGTGCTGGTAGTGCTCTCGCGCGGCCAATGGGAGCTGTTGATGCAGGTGCAGCTGGTGCCTGGCGATCTCTACGTGCTGCTGGCCACGCTGGCCTGGGCGTTTTACAGCTGGCTGCTGTCGCAACCCAGGGAGCCCAGGGAGATTCGCGGCGACTGGGCAGCCTTCCTGATGGCGCAAATCGTGTTCGGCCTGGGCTGGTCGGGCGCTTTCGCCGCCGGCGAATGGGCGCTGACCGATGCGCACATCGCCTGGGGCTGGCCGCTGGCCGCGGCCCTGTTGTACGTGGCCGTCGGGCCCGCGGTGATCGCCTATCGCTGCTGGGGCATGGGCGTGCAGCGCGTCGGTCCGGCCATCGCCGGCTTTTTCTCCAACCTCACGCCGCTGTTCGCCGCTCTGCTCTCGGCCGCCTTTCTCGGCGAGCTGCCTCACCTCTACCACGCGGTAGCCTTTGTGCTGATCGTGGGCGGCATTGTGGTGTCGTCGCGGCGCTGAGGTGAACCGCAATGCCGCAGCAGGGGTTTGATTTTCACAACACTTTGCGAAAAACCGCCGCGTAAAACTTGCCAAGCCCGCGCGGCCTCTTCAGAATCCCTTCCTTGCTTTGAGCCACCGCACAACGAGCACCCTTGTACGGTTTATCCCTTGAAGCCCTAAAGACCATGACCTTGTTCACTCACACCTGACGCACCCTCCACCGCCCCCGGCTGGATGTGGTGCCAACCACACCCAGCCCTGCGGGCGGTCGGTGCCGTGCATTCACGTGTGAAGCGCGCTCCGCCAAACCCCAGGCTGATTTTTCGCCGGGGTTTTTTGCTTTCTGGAGCGCACATGAGTGCTAAAACTTTTTCCCGTGACTTTGCCGCCGGCAAGGTCAAGCATTTGCGGCGCATGAAGCAGCCGCTTGCCTTGACCCTGCAGCTGCCCGCCCCGCGCAACCCCGTGGTGCGGGCCCTCGCCCAGCGTGCCGCCACGTCTGCGGCAGGCAAACATATTCGCAGCAACGGCGCCAACCGCCGGGCTGAAACCGTGGCTTTGCAAAAAGCCCTCAAAAGATTGATTGACTGACATGAAGAACGATATGACAACCGAGACGGTAGCCGCAGCCCGCGTACCGCCTGAGCTGATGCGCGAGCGCAGCGCCCACCTGGCCCTGGTCGCCGCCGAGCTGAAGACCGAGCTCTTCGGCATCGACGACATCATCGACCGGGTGATCGAATCGATCCGCGCCTGGTATGTGCTGCCCCACATCATCCGCCGCCCGGTGATCGTCTGCCTCTGGGGCCTGACCGGCACCGGCAAGACCCAGCTCACGCGCAGCCTGGCGCAAAAGCTGGGCTTTTACGACCGCTTCGTCGAAGTGCAGATGGACGGCTTCAGCAACGGCAGCAGTTGGCGCAGCGCCGACTCCATCAGCGCCATGCTGGCGGAGTCCGGCATCGCCGAGGGCGAGCCCGGCATGCTGGTACTCGACGAGTTCCAGCGCTTTCGCACCGTTGACGAAAAAGGCAAGGACTTCGCCGTCAAGCGCTACCAGGACGTCTGGCAACTGCTGTCCGATGGGCGCCTGCCGCCTTCGCTGTCCTTTCTGCAGGAGCTTGAAGCGTCGCTGGCCTACTCGCTGTACGAGCATGAGCGCGAGGGCAAGGAGGAAGCCAAGCCCGTCGACGGCGTCCCGCCCAAAAAGCTGAAGTTTGCCCTCTCGCCCTACCAGGCCCAGGAGTTCAAGCAAAGCCTCAAGCTCAAGGAGCCGCTGCAGGAGATCATGACCTGGACACCCCAGCAGCTGCAAGAGCGCATGCTGGACTTCAGGGCGTCGACCGAGTCCTGGGAGACCGACTACAGTCGCCTGCTCATCATCGTCTCGGGCAACCTCGACGAGATGTACGAAGGCATGGCCCAACGCGTGGAAGACTGCGACACCGACGCCGATATCTTCCACACGATGACCAAAAAGCTGTCGATGATTGACGTCAAGAAGGCGCTGGGCGAACGCTTCAAACCCGAGCAGATCGCCAGGCTTGGCAACAACCACGTGATCTATCCCTCTCTGAGCCAGGCCACCTATGAGCGGCTGATCCGCGGCACCTGCGCGCGCTATACCGACGAAATGCGGGCCGGCGCCGGGCTGTCGTTTGAGCTGCATGAATCGGTCTACCAGGGCATTTATGCCAATGCTGTGTTTCCCGCCCAGGGCACGCGCCCGCTGTTCTCGTCCATCCACGCCATCCTGAGCGCGCCGCTGGTCAATGCCGCGCTGTGGGCCCTGGAGCAGGACGTGCCGGAGGACGCCACGCTGTACGTCAGCCTGGACGCCGCCACACAATCCCTGCGCGTCAGCCTGGGCGAGGACGGCCCCGGCATCAGCTACCCCGTGCCGCTGGAGCTCAACCAGCTCAAGCAGCGCGCCAGCCCGGACTTCCGGGCCCTGCTGGCCGTGCACGAGGCGGGCCACGGCCTGGCCTACGCGCGGCTGTTCGGCCATGCGCCGCAGGAGGTCAAGATCAATGTGGCCTCTTTCGAGGGCGGCTACAACAGCTATGTGCGCATGAAGGCCGAATCGCGGCAAAGCTGCCTGGACCGACTTTGCGTGGGCCTGGCGGGACGCGCCGCCGAGGCCCTGGTGTTCGGCGAGGACGCCTGCACCACCGGCAGCGAAAGCGACTTCAAGAACGCCACCGCGCTCGCCGCCCGTTTTGTGCGCCACTTCGGTTTCGGCAGCCGGCTGAGCCGCACCGACGTGACCGACAGCACCGATGAAAACCTCAACACCGATGTGGCGCCGACCAATGCCGAGATAGAAGCCCTGCTCACGCAGGCCTACGCGCGCGCCCGCGAGCTGCTCGCGGCCGATTCGGCACTGCTGCTGCAAATCGTGGACGAGCTGCTGGCACAGGGGCAGGTGAGCAAGGAAAAAATGGCCGGCCTGCTGGGTGTGGGCATCGCGAGCGAAGAGCGCATGCTCATGCCCTATGCGGAGCAGCTGCAGGTGTTCAGCCTGCAGCACGAGCTGATGCGGCGGGTGCGTGGCGAGACGGCGACCCTGGAGGTGTCGCTTGAATAACGGGCCCGGGCAAAAAAAAGCACGGAGAGCAGCCCATGCTGCCCGCCGTGCCCAATTTCCACCAACGGAAACTTTTGACTGCCGTGATCAACCCTTGACCGGATGCTCCTTCACACGGCTGACCAGTTGCGTGGGGTTCACAAAGCGCAGTGCGATCAGCAGCCACAGCACCGTGATCGCCATGTAAATCATGGCCATGGCGTCCACCGACTGCCCGGCGCGCACGCCGGCAGCAAACACCGCGTAGTAAAGCGCGACCACCAGGGTCTGCGTGTCGGGGCCGGCGACGAGGAAGGTCAGCTCGAACATGGCCACCGTGCGCACCAGCACCAGCAGGCCGGCCGCCAGCACGCCGGGCGCCAGCAACGGCACCAGGGTGTAGATAAACATCTGCCGCGTATTGGCGCCGAACACGCGCGCGGCCGATTCGATGTTGGTGTCCACCTGCTCGACAAAAGGCGTCATCACCAGGATCACAAACGGCAGCGCCGGGATCATGTTGGCGATGATCACGCCCGGCAGGGTGCCTGCCAGGTGCAGCTGGTACATCACGGTGGCCAGCGGAATACCGTAGGTAATGGGCGGCACCATGAGCGGCAGCAGGAACAGCAGCGTGAGCAGCTTCTTGCCACGAAAGTCCTTGCGCGCCAGCGTGTAGGCGGCCGGCACGCCGATCAACAGCGACAGAAAGACCACCGAGAACACCACCACCACGGTGACCAGCAGCACATGGCTGAGCTGGAATTCCTTCCAGGCCGACACATACCAGGCCGTGGTGTAGGCCTCGGGCAGCCAGGTGCCGAGCCAGCGCGTGGCCACCGAGTTGGTGGCGACCGCGAGGATCAGCAGGCCGACGTTGACCAGGAAGAAAGCGATGACGCCCCAAACCAGCGCGCGCCAGGCGCGGTCGCGCAGCGGGTGGGAATCGTGTGCTGCTGCGCTCATCCCTTGCCTCCGGTGACGGGGCCACGGTAAAACAGCCGGCGCAAGCCCAGGGCCGCGGCAACAATGGCCAGCTGGGCCAGGCCCATGATCATGGCGACGGCCGAGGCCAGCGAATAGTCGTACTGCTCAAAGGCGGCTTCGTAGGCCGCAATGGCGATCACGCGCGTGGTGCCGGCCGGCGAGCCCAGCAGCACCGCGGACGGGAAGACCGAGAAGGCCTGCACAAAACTCAGGCAGAAGGCCATCACCAGGCCCGGCGTCAGCAGCGGCAAATAGATGTAGCGAAAGCGGTTCCAGCCGTCGGCGCCCAGCGTGGCCGCGGCGCGTGGCAGTGCCGGATCTATACCGGTGATGTAGGAAAGGATCAGCAGGTAGGCGAACGGAAAACCGGTGATGACCAGCGAGATCAGCACACCCCAGTAGTTGTGCGTCAGGCGTATCGAGCCCTCATACAGGTTCAGCCAGTGCAGTGCCTGCGCCAGCCAGCCGCGCGGGCCGAAATAGGTCAGCATGCCTTCGGCGATCAGCACCGTGCCCAGGGTCAGCGGCACCACCAGCAGGGTGGACAGCAGGCGCTGGTAAGGGCTTTTGACGCGCGTGGCATAGGCGATCGCGAGCGCCAGGCCGACATTGATGAGCGTGGCCGGCAGCGCCAGCTGCAGGGTGTTGCCTATGGTTTGCCACAGGTCGCGCGTCTGGAAAAAGTGGATGTAGTTCTGCAGCACCCCGCCCTGCGCCGGCTGGAAAGACAGCAACAGGCCGTAGGCAAAGGGATAGACAAAAAACATGATCATCACCGCGGCCGCCGGCGCGACCAGCATCACGGCCGGGTCCAGCGGCGGGCGCGCATGCTGGGCGGCGGGTGTCGGCGTGGCGAGCGCGGCCATCTCAGGACTCCTCCGCATAGACCAGCACCCGCTCGGGCGCCGCGGCCAACATCACGGTGTCGCCCGGCGTGACGGCGCGCGCGGCGCGCACGTACAGCAAATCCTCGAAGGCCGTCCTGACCTGGAGCAACCATTCACGGCCGCCGTATTCCGCGGTTTCCACGGTGCCGGGGAAAGCATGCTCGCCCTCGGCAATCGAGATTTCGTCGGGCCGCACGGCGACCATCACGGTGGCGCCCGCGGGCAAAGCCTGCATGGCCGTGCCCGCCAGGTGCACGCCGCCCGCGCCTTCGACCGTGACGCTGGCACCATCCGCGCGCAGCACGCGGGCCGGCAGCACATTGCGGTAGCCCATGAAGCGCGCCACATCCAGCGTGGCCGGCCGCGCAAACACCTCCTGCGGCGTGCCGACCTGCTGCACCACGCCAAGCTTCATCACCACCACGCGGTCGGCCATGGCCAGCGCCTCGTCCTGGTCGTGCGTCACGTAAACGGTGGAACAACCCTGGGCGCGGTGAATGCGGCGTATCTCGGAACGCATTTCAATGCGCAGCTTGGCGTCCAGGTTGGACAGCGGCTCGTCCATCAGGATCAGCGGCGGCTCGATGACGATGGCGCGCGCGATCGCCACGCGCTGCTGCTGCCCGCCCGAGAGCTGGCCGGGCAGCTTGTCCGCATGGCCCTGCAGCTGCACCGTGTCCAGCGCCGCGGCCACGCGCCTGTCGATCTCGGCCGCCGGCACGCCGCGCATCTTCAGGCCGAAGCCTACATTGCGGCTGACCGTGAGGTGGGGGAACAGCGCGTAGTTCTGGAACACCATGCCGAAGCCGCGCTTTTCCGGCGGGAGCGTGTCTATGCGCTGCTGGTCCAGCCAGATGCTGCCGCCCGACAGCGGCAGCAGCCCCGCCATGCAGTTGAGCGCGGTGGACTTGCCGCAGCCCGAGGGGCCCAGCAACGCGATGAACTCACCGCGCTCTATGGTCAGCGACAGCTGGTCCAGCGCATTGGCCCCGCCGAACTGGCGGCTCACCCCCTCCAGGCGCAGCTGCTTGAACTCGTTTTTTTCCACGGGCCGTCCCGTGGTGTTTGGCATCACCATGTCAAAAACCTTTTTTGGCCCGCGGCGCGGGCGCCTTGTTATTTAGAGCCGGCTTTTATTTACCCTTGCCCGAGCCGATTTCCTGATCCCATTTCTTGAAAGCGGCAACCATGGCCTTGTCGTCCAGCGGCTGGGTGTGCGGCTGCTTGGCGATCCAGTCGGCGTACTCGGGGCGGCCGTATTCCTTGATGATGTCCTGGCTCTTTTGCGGCGCGGCGGTCAGCGGCACGTTTTTCACGGCCGGGCCGGGGTAGAAATAACCGGAGTCATAAGTGAGCGCCTGCTGTTCGGGCTTGAGCAGATAGGCCATCAGCTCCATCACGGCCGCCTGGCGCGCCGGCGGCAAGCCCTTGGGCACGGCCATGTAGTGGGCGTCGTTGATCCAGGTGAAGCCATTGAGCGCCGCCACCTTGAATTGCTTGGGCACCACGCCCAGCGCGCGCGGGTTGATGTCCCAGCCGGTCACGGTGACGGTCATGTCGCGCGAGCCTTCGCCGAGTTCCTTCATGACGGCGCCGGTGCCGGTGGGGTAGTACTCGATGCAGCTGTTGAGTTCCTTCAGGTAGGCCCAGGTCTTGTCCCAGCCGGCCAGGGGCTCTTTGGGATCCTTGTCGCCCAGCAGGTAGGGCAGGCCCATCAAAAAGGTGCGGCCCGGGCCGGAGTTGGCGGGGCGCGCATAGATCAGCTTGTTGGGATTGGCCTTGCACCAGGCCAGCAGCTCGGCCGGTGTCTTGGGCGGCGCCTTGACCTTGTCGGGGTTGTACTCGAGCAGCGGGCCCGCGGGCATATAGGTCACCATCACGGCCTGGCCGTTGGCCAGGTCCTGCATCTTGCGGGCGCTGGGCAGGTAGTTGTCCATCAGATTGGGAAACTTGGCGGCATGCGCGGGCAGCATGGGCTCCCAGAGGTTGAGCGCCATGCCGGCAGCCAGCGCGTCGGTGCCGGTCAGCACCAGGTCGATGTCGGTGCGGCCCGCCGCCTGCATGGCGCGGATTTTTCCGGGCAGCTCGGGCGCGGGGGCCTTGGTGAAGGTGATGCGCGACACCAGGTTGGGATTCTTGGCCGCAAAACTTTCCAGCGCTTCCTGCGTGAGCGCGAGGTTGCCCGCCACGTCGACGACGTTAAGCGTTACCGGCTCCGCATGGGCCGCGCCCGCGAGCGCTGCCAGGATGCCGGCGGCCCGCAGGCCCCCTCCCAGGCGGGACATCAAATGTTTGAACTTCGTCATGGTCTTGTCTCCTTCGTTGTTGCTGTGGACTGAAAACACGAGGCTCGTGGCGGCCTCTTAAAAACGCGGGCTGATGCCGGAAAACCCCGGCTGGTACTTGCGCATCTGCGCCAGGTCGTTGCGGTTGCGTATGCCGCAAGCCAGGTATTGCTGGTGCAGTTCGACCAGTTTGGCCGGGTCGAGTTCCACGCCTAGGCCCGGTGCTGTCGGTACCCTGACAGCGCCCTGCTCAAACTGGATACGGCCGCCCTTGATGACTTCCTCCTCCTGCCAGGGGTAGTGCGTATCGCAAGCATAGGTCAGGTTGGGAATGGCCGCCGCCGCATGCGTCATGGCCATCAGGCTGATACCCAGATGCGAGTTCGAGTGCATGGACATGCCCATGCCAAAGACTTCGCACATGCGCGCCAGCGAGGCCGTGGCGCGCAGGCCGCCCCAGTAGTGGTGGTCCGACAGCAGGATCTTCACCGCATTCAGCGAGGCGTTACGGCGAAACTCGTCCATGGTGGTGACCACCATGTTGGTGGCCAGCGGGCTGCGGCAATGTTTGCTGAGTTCGGCCATGCCTTCGAGGCCCGGCGTCGGGTCTTCGTAATACTCGAGCAGTTCGTCGAGTTCGGGCGCGGCATCTATGCTGGTCTGCAGCGACCAGTTGGCATTCGGGTCCAGGCGCAGCGGGTGCGTCGGGAAGGCTTTGCGCAAGGCCTTGATGCCGGCGATCTCCTCTGCCGGCGTGAACACGCCGCCCTTGAGCTTGATGCTTTTAAAACCGTACTGGCCCACCATGGCCTGGGCCTGCTTCACCAGTTGCTCGGGCGTCACGGCCTCGCCCCAGGCGTCGGGCGCATAGGGTTTGTCCACATGCTCGGCATATTTGTAAAACAGGTAGGCGCTGTAGGGCACGGTGTCGCGCACCGCGCCGCCCAGCAAATCGCAGATCGGCAGGTTCAGCAGTTGGCCCTGCAGGTCCAGCATCGCGACTTCGAGCGCGCTGATGACTTTCTCGGCATTCTTGGCGGTATGCGAGCCCGGGGCGAGCTCAAACTGCACGCCGCCGCCCTGCACCGGCTTGATGCTGGCGCGCACGCGCTGCTCCATCACATTGAGGTCAAAGGGCGACAGGCCCACGGCCAGGGCGCGTGCCTGCTCCAGTGCCAGCAGCATGGGCGCGTCGCCATAGGTTTCGGCAATGCCGAGGCGGCCGTCGGAGGTTTCCAGTTCGATGATGCTGCGCAGCGCCCAGGGCTCGTGGATGCCGCTGGCGTTGAGCAGCGGCCCGTCGCGAAAGGCGATGGGCGTGACGCGGGCGTGCGTGATGCGGATGTCTTTGTTTCTCATGTGTCAGCTTGCCGTGGCTCCGGATTTTTTGACCAGTTCGGCCCAGCGCGCGATTTCGGTTTTCATATGGGCGGCGAGTTCGTCGGGTGAACTGGCGATGATTTCCATGCCGAGCTGGTCGTGCAGCTTGGCGATCACATCAGGCGTCTTGAGGATCTTGGTGATCTCTGCATTGAGGCGCTGCACGATGGGCCGCGGTGTGCCCTTGGGCGCGTAAACCGCCTGCCACGAAGACATCTCGAATTTGGGAATGCCCGACTCGATCATGGTGGGCAACTCGGGCGCCAGCGCGATGCGCTTGCCGGTGGTCACGGCCAGCAGCTTGAGCTTGCCGGCCTGCACCAGCGAGACGGCGGCCGTCATCTGGTCGAACATGAACGGCACCTGGCCGGCCACCACGTCCATCATCGCGGGCGGCGTGCCCTTGTAGGCCACGTGCGAGAGCGGCACGCCTATCAGCTCAGCGAACATCTCGCCCGCCAGGTGTGTGGAGGTGCCCGCGCCCGAGGAGGCGAAGTAGCGCTTGCTGGGGTCGCGCTTGAGCAGCGCCACCAGGTCGGCCACTGAATTGAGGCCCAGCGCCGGGTTGACGATGAGCACATTGGGCAGCATGGCCACCAGTGAGACCGGCTCGAAATCCTTCACTGGGTCGTAGGGCAGGTTTTTGTAGAGGCTGGCATTGATGGCGTGGGTGCTGATGGTGCCGCCCAGCAGCGTGTAGCCGTCGGCCTTGGCCTTGGCGACGTAGCCCGCACCCACGGCGCCGGCCGCGCCGGGTTTGTTGTCGACCACCATCGGCTGGCCCAGGGTGTCAGAGAGTTTTTGCGACAGGGTGCGGCCTATGACGTCGGTGGAACCGCCGGGCGTGAAGGGCACGACATACGAAATCGGCTTGGTGGGCCAGCCCGGCGTGGCAATGTCGGCGGCCAGCGCGCACAACGGCGACGCGGCAAGTGCCGTAAGGCCCAGGCCGCCGAGGCTGCCCAGCGCCTTGCGACGTGTGAAGTGAGTGCTCATCCTGATGTCTCCTGGTATTTATGCTTTGATCGCGCTTTTGATCGCGCTTTTGATTGTTGTTATGTTAGCGCTAACAAATGAGGATGTTAAAGAGCAAAACCCGGCCCGTCAAGTCAGGCGCTGGCTCTTTCGACTATGGAAAACCCGAGGTCGCGAACCTTGGGGCCAGGGTCCAGGCCTTCGACGCGGTCCAGGATGAAACGCGCGGCCTGCCGGCCTATGGAGGTGCCGTCTATGCGCACCGTGCTGAGTGCCGGATGGGTGTGGGCAGCGAAAGGCATGTCGCCAAAACCCATGACCGCCACGTCGCCGGGCACGGCCAGGCCCATGGCCTGCACCTCGGTGACCACGCCCTGCGCAATCACGTCCGAGCCGCAAAACACCACGTCGGTTTCGGGATGTTCCGCCCACAGCTGCGCGAAGCCGGAGCGGCCGTTGGCCAGCGAGGACGGCGCGGGCACCATGCAGGCCGGGATCGCGGCCACGCCCAGGGCCGCGAAGCGCTGCTCAAAGCCCGAGCGCCGCAGCATGGCACGCTGGTCGTCGGCGGTGATCAGCGCCGGCCTGCGGTAGCCCTTGCGGTACAGGTAGTCGGCCACCTCGGCGCCGGCTTTCTCCTGTGAAAAACCCACGATCATGTCGATGGGCGTGGGCGTGATGTCCCAGGTCTCGACGATGGGAATGCCCGAGGCCAGCAGGCGCTTGCGCCCTTCGGGCGAATGCATGATGCCGGTCAGCACGATGCCGTCGGGCCGCCGGCCCACGATGGCGTCTATCAGCGCGTCCTCGCGCGCGCCGCTGTAGCCGCTTTGCCCCAGGATCAGCTGGCAGCCGGCCTCGGCCAGCGCGTCGGTCAGCGCCTGTATGGTTTCCAGGAACACCGGCCCGGCAATGGTGGGCACCAGGGCCGCGACCAGCCGGCTGCGGTTGGACGCCAGGCCGCCGGCGACCAGGTTGGGCACATAGCCGCTGCGCGAAATCGCGCTGCGCACGCGCTCCAGGGTTTCGGGCGAGACCGCCGCCGGCGTATTGAGCGCGCGCGACACCGTGATGGCCGACACGCCGGCCAGGCTGGCCACGTCGCTCAGGGTGATGCCGC
Organism: Polaromonas sp. CT11-55; assembly: GCF_047303325.1. Classification (NCBI taxonomy): domain Bacteria; kingdom Pseudomonadati; phylum Pseudomonadota; class Betaproteobacteria; order Burkholderiales; family Comamonadaceae; genus Polaromonas; species Polaromonas sp. CT11-55. The sequence continues at coordinate 15,383 of NZ_JBKBEX010000039.1, forward strand.
CGGTTCCGGGGCGCGGGGCGCGCTTGGCCTTGCGCAGCGTCTCAGAGGGTGATTTCATCCTCGGATGTTAACGCTAACTTGGCGCCCCATCGTGCTCAATCCAGGCCGAACTGTTGCCGGAAGGCCTCGCAAAAGCCGGCGTTGCCGCTCAGCGTCAGGGTCAGCGTGTGCCGGGCCTTGCCGGGCGGGCCGGGCTGCACCACCAGGCGCCCTGCCGCCTCGTCGTACAGCAGCGCCTCGGGCGCCGTCAGCTCGCGCATGCCGTGCAGGTTGTAGTCCCAGTCAAAGCCGTCTTCCAGCGCGCCGCGCCGGCCCGGGAATTCCGCGTGGGCCCAGGCCAGCACCCGCACAACTTCCGCATGGACGGCCGGCACTTGCTCAGGCCAGGTGGAGGCCATGGCCTCCAGCGTGCCCGTGCCGTCATCGCCTTCCGCGTAGTCGAAGTGGAGGTAGTCCAGGCTCAAAACGCAAAGCTCAGTAGGTGCCTGAATAGGCCCCGCCGTCGGCCAGCACGTTCTGCCCCGTCATATAGGCGGCATGCGTGCTGCACAGGAAGGCGCATATGCCGCCGAATTCCTCGGGCGTGCCGAAGCGCTGGGCCGGGATGTTCTTGCGGCGCGCATCCATGATGGCTTCCAGCGGCTGGCCGCTCTTTTGCGCGGCGCCGCTCATGGTGCCGCGCAAACGATCAGTGTCGAAGGCACCGGGCAGCAGGTTGTTGATGGTCACGCCCTGGGCCGCGAGCTTGCTGCGCGCCACGCCGGCCACAAAGCCGGTCAGGCCGCTGCGCGCGCCGTTGGACAGGCCCAGCACATCGATGGGCGACTTGACCGAGCTGGAGGTGATGTTGACGATGCGCCCGAAGCCGCGCGCGGCCATGCCGTCGACCGTGGCCTTGATGAGCTCGATGGGGGTCAGCATGTTGGCGTCCACCGCCTTGATCCAGGCATCGCGGTCCCAGTCGCGGAAGTCGCCGGGCGGCGGGCCGCCGGCATTGGTCACCACGATGTCGAAGTCCTTGCGCACCGCGAACACGGCGGCGCGGCCCTGCACGGTGGTGATGTCGGCCGCCACGTATTGAACGCTGGTGCCGGCGGGCCTGGCCTTGTCTGCCGTGAGCTTTTCAGCGGCGGCCTTCAGCGTGTCCTCGCCACGCGCCACGATCAGCACATGCACGCCCTCGCGCACCAGCGCCTGTGCGCAGCCCAGGCCCAAACCTTTGCTGGCGCCGCAGACCAGCGCCCATTTGCCTGCAATACCCAAATCCATAATAATTCCTCATTACAACCACGGGGGAGAGCGGCTCATGATACTGAGTAAATACAAAACACAGGCGGGGATGGTTATCGCTCCCCTGCTCACATTGCTGCTGACCTTCGGCGCCCCGGCACAGGCCCAGCCGCAAGGCGAGGCGGTGCTGATCAAACGCGAATCACAGCTGCGCGACGCGCCCGGCGACTCGGCCCGCAGCCTGGCGCCGCTGCCGGTACAGACCTCGCTGACACGGCTCGGCGAACGCCAGGGCGCCTGGATCAAGGTGCGCATGGCCGACGGCACCAGCGGCTGGGTCCACATGTTCGACATCACTTCGGCCAGCGCCCCCTCGGGCGGCGCCGCCGGCGGCGCGCTGCGCAGCCTCTCAAGCTTTTTCAACAAAGGCAGCGCGCAGGCGCCTTCGAGCACGGTGTCCACCTCCACCGTGGGCATACGCGGCCTGGGCGCCGAAGACCTGGCCAATGCGCAGCCCAACCTCGCGGCCGTGGCGCAAGCTGACGCCAACCGCGTGAATGCCGCGCAGGCCCGGCAGTTCGCCGGCAGCGCCTCGCTGACCAGCCGCCAGGTCGACCCCCTGCCCACACCAGCCCCACCGGCCGCCTCGCCCAGCGGCGCCGCACCCGAAACGTACAGCCGCTGAGACAAAAACACACAAGAGACAAGAGGCATCGCCATGAATCTTCACCACCTTCCCAAACCGGCGCGCCAAGCGGCCTTTGCACTGGCCCTGCTGGCCGTGCTGCCCTTCAGCGCCCAGGCCCAGGATGCCGGCAAGGCGCTGGGCGGCCTGTTCCAGTCGCTGATACGACCCAACCAGCCCGCGCAGCCGGCGCCCGCGCAACCCAACACCGCCTCGGGCCTGGCCGGCGCGCTGCTGGGCGCCAGCCTCACGCCCGGCGGCCAACAGGCCGCCCAGGGCGGTGACCTGTTCAAGCTGCTATCGCAGTCGCTGGACCAGATCGATGAGCCGCGCGAAATCCAGATCGGCCAGCAGCTGGCCGCCGTGCTGCTGGGCAGCAAGCCGCTTTATCCCGACGTAGCCCTGCAGCGCTACATCAACCAGCTGGGGCGCTGGATCAGCCTGCAGTCCTCGCGCCCCGACCTGCCCTGGACCTTCGCCATCCTCGACGACCCAGGCTTCAACGCCTTCGCCACGCCGGGCGGTTATGTCTTCGTCACCAAGGGCCTGATAGACCGCGTGGCCGATGAGGGCGAGCTCGCCGGCATCCTGGCCCACGAGATCACCCACGTCACCGCCAAGCACCACCTGATTGCCTTGAACAAAAGCGCGCGCGCCGGCTTGCTGACCCAAGTGATCGGCTCGCAGCTCAAGAACGATCTGGGCGGCATGGTGTCCCAGCAGCTGCTGGCGCTGGGCCGCAATATGTACACCAAGGGCCTGGACCAGCAGGATGAATTCGACGCCGACCGCACTGGCGTGGCCCTGGCCACGCGCGCCGGCTTCGACCCCTACGGCCTGGTCGCGGTGCTGCAGCAGCTGCGCACCGCCGCGCCCGACGACGCGCTGTTCGCGCTGTCGCTGAGCACCCACCCGCCGGCACAAACCCGCTTGAACCAGCTCGAGCTGGCCATGGGAACCCGGCTTGACGCTTATGCCGGCCAGCCGTCCGTCACGGTGGCGCAACGCATCAGCGGTACGAACCGCCGGCCCACTGCTCAAGCGCCAGCAAAACAAGCACCAGCGAAAAAAACCAACTAGCGCTCAGCGGCCACCGCGGGTGAACACGAAGATACCCGCGATGACCAGCACCGTCCCAGCCGCCACCCAGGCGGTAAACGGCTCACCCAGGATCAGCACGCCCATCAGGATGGTGGACATGGGGCCCACCATGCCGGTCTGCGCGGCCATGCCCGCGCCTATGCGCTCAATCGCCATCATCACCATGAGCACGGGCGCGGCGGTGCACAGCGTGGCATTGAGCACCGACAGCCAGATCACCTCGGGCGCCACGGCGGCGGCGCTCAAGGGCCGCAACAGCACGAATTGCAGCAGGCAGCACAGGCAGGCCACCGTCGTGGCCAGCCCCACCAGGCGCAGCGAGCCCAGGCGCCTGACCATCTCGCCGCTGTAGACCAGGTAGAGCGCATAACTGACCGCGCTCAGGAACACCAGCAACGCGCCCCAAGCCGCGTCCGCGCCCTGCAGCGTGATCTCGTGGCCGAACACCAGCACCACGCCGCAATAGCTGATGGCCATACCTATGAGCTGCGGTGCGCTGACGCGGCGCTTGTACATGACAAGGCCAAGCAGCAGCACCAGCGTCGGGTTGAGGTACAGGATCAGCCGCTCCAGCGAGGCGCTGATATAGGCCAGCCCGGCGAAGTCCAGGAAGCTCGCGAGGTAGTAGCCGGTGAAACCCAGCCACAGCACGCCCAGCCAGTCCTTGCGCGTGAGCGGCGCCTTGCCGCGGCTGGCCCACCAGGCCATCAGCGCGAAGATCGGCAGCGCGAACAGCATGCGATACATGATCAGCGTGACCGCGTCCACGCCGTAGCGGTAGGCCAGCTTGACGATGATGGCCTTGCCGCTGAAGGCGATGGCGCCCAAGGTGGCCAGCAGCAGGCCGGGCGCAAGGCTTTTGGGGGCCGCTGATGTCGGGGCGGTGTTGGATGGGCTGCTCAAAATCGCCCGCTTAAAAACCCACGGCCTGGCCGTCGCGCCGCGCATCGCTGGCCGCCACATAACCTTCGGTCTTGGGATTGCCGGCGCGCCAGATGAACTGGCCGGCGCCGAAGTCCTGGTAGGAGTCGTTGATGACTTCCACGCGGTGGCCGCGTTCCGTCAGTCCCTGCACGGTGCGCGCGTCCATCGCCGCCTCGACGTTGATTTCCATGCCCGCGTTGTAGCGCCAGCGCGGCGCGTCACAGGCGGCCTGCGGGTTCTGGCCGTAGTCCAGCATGCGCACCAGCGTCTGCATATGGCCCTGGGGCTGCATGTTGGCGCCCATCACGCCGTAGCTCATGACCGGCTGGCCGTCCTTGCTCAGGAAGGCCGGGATGATGGTGTGGAAAGGCCGCTTGCCCGGCGCGACCTGGTTGGCGCCCGGCTGCAGGCTGAAGCCGTGGCCGCGGTTTTGCAGGCTGATGCCGAACTCCGGCTCCACGCAGCCCGAGCCGAAGCCCATGTAGTTGCTCTGGATGAAGCTCACCATCATGCCGTCCTCGTCGGCCGCCGTGAGGTAAATCGTGCCGCCCTTGACGGGGTTGCCCGCGCCGAAGTCCTGTGCCTTTTTCATGTTGATGAGTTTGGCACGGGATGCGAGGTAGGCGTCATCGAGCATTTGCTCGGCCGTCACCGCCATTGACGAAGGCTCGGCCACATATTTGTAAACGTCGGCGAAGGCCAGCTTCATGGCCTCGATCTGCAAATGCTGGGAATCCACCCCGTCGACCGGCAGGCCGGCCACGTCGAATTTATCGAGGATGCCCAGCGCGATCAACGCGGCAATGCCCTGGCCGTTGGGTGGGATCTCATGCAGGGTGTAGCCCCGGTAGTCCTTGCCTATCGGCTTGACCCATTCGGGCTTGTAGCTTTCAAAATCCTTTGCCGTGATACTGCCGCCGTTTTGCGCCGAGAACTTTTCAATCGCCTGGGCAATGGTGCCGCCGTAGTAGGCCGCGCCCTTGGTCTCGGCGATGGCGCGCAGCGCTTTGGCCGCGGCCTTGAACTGGAACAGCTCGCCGACATTCGGCGCACGGCCCCAGGGCAGGAAGGACTGCGCAAAACCGGGCTGCGACTTCAGCTCGGCGGTCGCGGCCGCCCACTTCTGCTGCACCACGGTCGGCAGCAGGTAGCCGCGTTCGGCGATCTCCACCGCCGGCTCCATCAGGTCGGCGAAAGGCAGCTTGCCGAAACGCTCGCTCAGGGCCACCCAGCTCGCAACCGCGCCCGGCACGGTGACCGCGTCCATGCCGCGCTTGGGTGGCGTGGCGGCATCCGCACCGTACTTGCGGCGGAAGTAGTCGGGCGTCCAGCTTTGCGGCGCGCGGCCCGAGGCATTGAGGCCGTGCAGTTCCTTGCCGTCCCACAGGATGCAGAAGGCGTCGCTGCCCAGGCCGTTGCTTACGGGCTCGACGATGGCCATGGCGGCCGCGGCCGCGATGGCGGCGTCCACCGCGTTGCCGCCCTTGAGCATCATGCGCAGGCCGGCCTGCGCGCCCAGCGGGTGCGAGGTCGAAACAACGTTGCGCGCGAACAGCGGCAGGCGGGTGGAGGTGTAGGGGTTGCTGAAATTGAAGTTCATGTTGGACTGGCTGTTGAAGGCGAGGCAAAGCAGGGGCGGACGTCTGCGCCATCCGCAGAAGAATTCATATCCACAGATTTCGCAGATTTACGCAGATTGAAAACAAGGCGCCTGTATTTGGAACGCGGGCTTGGGAAACTCATATTCAGGTTCACCAAGGATGGCCATAGCTGTACCCATCGTTGTAAAGCCTTATACGTCTCGCTTCTCTTTAATCTGCGTAAATCTGCGAAATCTGCGGATGAATCAATCTGCGGATGAATCTGACTCAATCCGCGGTGATTTTCCGCTCGGCAATGATTTTCTTCCACTTCGCGGTATCGGCCTTGACCATGGCCGCAAAGGCCGCAGGCGTGCCGCCCGTGGGCTCCGCGCCCAGCCGGGCGAAACGGTCCTTCACGTCGGCATCGGCCAGCGCGGCGTTGACGGCCTGGTTGACCTTGGCCACCAGGTCCGGCGGCATGCCCTTGGGGCCGTACAGGCCGAACCAGGTGACCGACTCGAAGCCCGGCAGGGTTTCCGCCACCGTCGGCAGTTCGGGCGCGAGCGAAGTGCGCTTGAGCGTGGTGACCGCGAGCACGCGCAGCTTGCCGTCCCGCACATGGGGCATGCCGGTGACAAAGGAGTCGAAAAGCACGTCGACCTTGCCGCTGATCAGGTCCGGCATGGCCAGCGCCGTGCCGCGATAGGGAATGTGCAGGATGAAGGTGCCCGACTGGGCCTTGAAGTATTCGCTGGTCAGGTGAACGATGGTGCCGTTGCCGCTGGAGGCATAGTTCAGCCGCCCCGGGTTCTTGCGCGCGTGGTCTATGAATTCGCGCATGGTCTTGGACGGCGAGGAATTGGGCACCAGCACCACGTTGGGCGAGCTCGCCACATAGGCGATGGGCGTGAAGTCGGTCTCGGCGTTGTAGGAAATTTTCGGGTTGATGGCCGGGCCTATGCTGTGCGTGCTCGAGGTGGCCAGCAGCAAGGTGTAGCCGTCCGACGGCGACTTCGAGGCGGTGTCGGCGCCTATGGTGCCGCCCGCGCCCGGCCGGTTGTCGACGATCACCGGTTGGCCTATCTTTTCGCCGAGTTTTTGCGACAGCGCGCGCGCCAGGATGTCGGTCGCGCCGCCCGCCGGGAAAGGCACGATCATGCGGATCGGCTTGGAGGGATAGTTCTGGGCCATGGCGGGACCCGCGAAGGCAGCCGCCAAAACCGAGGTAAAAACTGCCGCGAGGTGAATGATATGTTTACGTTTCATTCAGCGATTGTGCAACGGTTTTGAACGCCGATTACCTTGCGATCGGGCAAAACAAAAGGCACCCAAGGTGCCTTTTGTACCGAATGGGGACTGGGCCCCTGGGTTAGCGATCAGTCCTCGACGAAGGCCTCTTCGCGCTTGTTCTTGACCGAGGGCAGCAGCACGATGATCAGCAGCAGCAGGGCGGCGCCCAGCAGGCCGGCCGACAGCGGACGCGTGACGAACACGCTCCAGTCGCCGCGCGACAGCAGCAGGGCCCGGCGCAGGTTTTCTTCCATCATGGGGCCCAGGATGAAGCCCAGCAGCAGGGGCGCGGGTTCGCAGCCCAGCTTGACGAAGAGGTAGCCGATCACACCGAAGATGCCGACCATCCAGACGTCGAAGGTGTTGTTGTTGGTCGAGTACACGCCGATCGCGCAGAACAGCACGATGGCCGGGAACAGGTAGCGGTAAGGCACGGTCAGCAGCTTGATCCACATGCCGATCAGCGGCAGGTTCAGGATGATCAGCATGGCGTTGCCGATCCACATCGAGGCGATCAGGCCCCAGAACAGTTCGGGGTTGCTGGTCATGACCTGCGGGCCGGGCTGGATGTTGTGGATCGTCATCGCGCCCACCATCAGGGCCATCACGGCGTTGGGCGGAATACCCAGCGTCAGCAGCGGGATGAAGGAAGTCTGCGCGCCGGCGTTGTTGGCCGACTCGGGCGCGGCCACGCCGCGGATATTGCCCTGGCCGAAAGGCACTTCGCCCTTTTTCATCCTGATCTTCTTTTCCAGCGCGTAGGCCGCGAAGGCCGCCAGCAAGGCGCCGCCGCCGGGCAGAATGCCGAGCGCCGAACCCAGGAAGGTGCCGCGCAGCACGGCCGGCGTCATGTCCTTGAAATCCTGCTTGGTGGGGAACAGGCCCGACACCTTGGCAGTAAACACCTCGCGCTCATGCTCGGGCTGGGCCAGGTTGCTGATGATTTCACCGTAGCCGAACACACCCATGGCGATGGTCACAAAGCCGATGCCGTCGGTCAGTTCGGGAACGTCGAAGCTGAAACGCGCGACGCCGGAATTCACGTCGGTGCCCACCAGGCCCAGCAGCAGGCCCATCACGATCATCGCGATCGCCTTGAGCAGCGAGCCCGAGGCCAGCACCACGGCGCCGATCAGGCCCAGCACCATCAGCGCGAAGTATTCGGCGGGGCCGAACTTGAAGGCCAGCTCGGTCAGCGGCGGCGCGAAAGCCGCCAGGATCAGCGTGCCCACGCAGCCGGCGAAGAAGGACCCCAGGCCGGCCGCGGCCAGCGCGGGCCCGGCCCGCCCTTTTCGCGCCATCTGGTAGCCGTCAATACAGGTCACCACCGACGAGGACTCGCCCGGCAGGTTAACCAGAATAGCCGTGGTGGAGCCGCCGTACTGGGCGCCGTAGTAAATACCGGCCAGCATGATCAGCGCCGAAACGGGCGGCAGGGCGTAGGTCGCCGGCAGCAGCATGGCGATGGTGGCCACGGGGCCGATGCCCGGCAGCACGCCGATCAGGGTACCCAGCAGGCAGCCGATAAAGGCATACACCAGGTTGATGGGCGTGAACGCCACGCCAAAACCCAGCGAGAGATTTGCAATCAGATCCATTTTTTATATCTCCTTAGCCGATGAAGAAAGGCCACACCGGGAACTGCAGCTTGAGCAGGACGACAAAGGCAAGGTAGCTGCCGACGGCCAACACGGTCGCAAGGATGAAGGTGTTTTTCACTTTCCAGCCGTCTTCGGCCATGCTGGAAACAAAGGTCAGCGCGTAGATGGCCACGATCATGCCCATGGGGGGCAGCTTGATGCTGGGCAGGCCGCCCAGCAGCACGCCGAAGATCAGGTTGGCCAGGATGATGTAGGCCAGCGGCTTCCAGGCCCACTTGCCGATCTTGTCGCCGCCCACGGCTTCCACCACCAGCGCCTTGAAGGTGATGGCCGCGCCCAGGATGGCCATCAGCACGCCCAGCATCAGCGGGAAGTAGCCGGGGCCCATGCGGGCGCCCTCGCCCACGTTGTAGGTCGTAGCCCCCCATGCGAACGCCACGCCGACGCCCATGAACATGAGGCCGGAGAAAAAGTCTTTTTGACTCTTGATATTCACGGCTGTCTCCTCAATACATACATAAAAGTAAAAGAAAGAATCGCTGGATTGTGCATTCAATCCCCCGGCCCCGACATGTGGCTTTCACTTACCTTTCATTTATCTTTGGCTTACCCCTCACTTACATGAAGGCCGGGCGCCGTGAAAAGCCGTGAAAACCCTCGGTATCACCATTTCCAGAACGTGTTTACGGCCGAAACAGCGGCCGCCTTGAGGCCGCGACCGGGTTCTCAGGACAAGGGGGGCGTGGAGGCCAGGATTTCGTCGATGGTGGTCAGGCCCTCGGCCACCTTCAGCGCGCCGGCCAGCCGAAGCGGGCGCATACCTTCGCTGACCGCCTGCCGCCGCAGCGCGTCGATATTCGGCTCCTTGGAAACCTTTTCCTTGAAGCCCTCGGTGACCGTGAGCAATTCATACAGCCCCATGCGCCCGCGGAAACCCGTCATGCGGCAGTCCACGCAGCCCACCGGCTTGTAGGGCCGGTAGCCGCCGCTGATCTGCCAGGGTTTGACCAGTTCGGCCAGGGTTTCGCGCGCGGCGCCCTCGTCGGGCTCGCGGCAACTGGGGCACAGTGTGCGCACCAGCCGCTGGGCCAGCACGCCCAGCATGGTGGCATTGATCAGGTAGGCAGGCACGCCGAGCTCCATCATGCGCGAGACCGCCGAGGGCGCATCGTTGGTGTGCAGCGTGCTGAAGACGAGGTGGCCGGTGAGCGCCGCCTGCACCGCCATCTCGGCGGTCTGCAGGTCGCGGATTTCGCCCACCATGATGATGTCCGGGTCCTGCCGCATCAGCGCGCGCAGGCCCTCGGGGAAATCAAAGTCCAGGTGCGGCTGCACCTGTGTCTGGTTGAAGGAGGCTTCAATCATTTCGATCGGGTCTTCGATCGTGCTGACGTTGACCTCTTCGGTGGCCAGGCGCTTGAGCGTGGAATACAAGGTGGTGGTCTTGCCCGATCCGGTCGGCCCGGTGACCAGGACAATGCCGTGGGGGCGCTTGACCAGCGCCTCCCAGCGGTCGGCATCGTGCTGCGAAAAGCCCAGCGCGTCCAGGTTCTTGACCGTGGTGTCCGGGTCGAAAATCCGCATCACCATTTTTTCGCCGAAAGCCGTGGGCAGCGTCGACAGGCGCATTTCAATTTCGTCGCCGCGCGGGTTGCGCGTCTTGATGCGTCCGTCCTGCGGGCGGCGCTTTTCCACCACGTCCATGCGGCCCAGCAGCTTGATGCGCGCCGTCATCGCGTTGTGCACGCCCATGGGCAGCTGGTACACCGGGTGCAGCACGCCGTCGATGCGAAAGCGGATCACGCCCTGCTCGCGGCGCGGCTCCAGGTGGATGTCGCTGGCGCGCTGGTCGAAAGCGTATTGCCAGAGCCAGTCCACCACCTGCACCACGCCCTGGTCGTTGGCGTCCAGCTGCTTGTTGCTCTTGCCCAGCTCCACCAGCTGCTCGAAACTCGCCGAGCCCGAGCCGCTGCCCGACTTGATCGCGGCCTTGACCGATTTGGCCAGCGCGAAAAACTCGGCCGTGAACTTGGTGATGTCCAGCGGGCTGGATACCACCAGGCGTACGCTGCGCTTGGCCTGGCGCTCGACTTCCTGCACCCAGTCGGTGATGAAAGGTTCCGACGTCGCGATCACCACCTCGCTGGGCGTGACCTGCACCGGCAGCACCTTGTGGCGCTCGGCATACATGGCCGACATGGTGTCGGCCACCTTGCCCACGTCCACCTTGAGCGGGTCTATGCGCAGATAGGCCAGGCCTGCCCGGCCCGCCAGCCACTGCGACATGGTTTCGATATCCAGCGGTTTGCCGTCGGCCACGCGCGTCATGCCCACGCTGGCCAGCCGCATCAACGGCGGCTGCGCACTCTGCACCTGCGAGCAGCGCGCGATGGTGCGCTGCGCCTCGGTGGCGCTGATCACGCCATCCTCGCCCAGCCACTCAACCAGGGTGCGCCAGTCCAGCGGGCCGGCGTGGCCTTTTTTCGTATGCGTATCACGGTGGGGCTTGGTATGGGTCACGGCGCTCATGGGTCGCACTGTACCCCATCCATCATGGCTTTTGCTACCCGCCTCAAGCCACCGGCTTGAACAGCCGCAGCCATTTTTTGGCCGGCAGGTCCCAGCGCGATTCGATCACGCCGGCCTGCTGCAAGAGCGCGGCGCGCTCGGGCCGCGTGGGCTCCTGTTGGGCCAGCACCACGGTGTTGCCTTCGCGCGTCGGCGTAAAAGCCCACACTGCCTCGGGGCCGAAGGCTTCGGCAATCTTGCTCAGCGACTGCACATAGCTGGAATCGCGGCCGAATAGATTGACCGTCATCACGCCGTTCTCGGCCAGCAAGCTACGGCAGTCTTCATAAAAATCGGCGCTGTCCAGCACCGGCGCGGCCGCCTCGTGGTCGTAAAGGTCCACATGCAGCAAATCCACCGTGCCCTGATGGGCAGGTTTTTTGATTTCAGCCGCGGCATCGGCCTCGATCACATGCAGCCGCAGGTCGTCGCGCGGCAGCTTGAACCAGACGCGGCAGGCCGTGACCACCTGCGGATTGATTTCAATCGCCGTGGTCTTCATGCGCAGCTTTTTGTAGCAGAACTTGGTCAGCGCGGCCGAGCCCAGGCCCAGTTGCATGGCGTGCTTTTTGGGCACGGCCGCCGCGTCCATGAACAGCAGGCCCGCCATCATGCGCTGCACATACTCCAGCTCGATGTCATAGGGCGCGTCGCGCAGCATGGAGCCCTGCACCCATTCGGTGCCCAGGTGCAGAAAGCGCACATCGCCGTAATCCGAGAAATTGACCTCGGGTAACTCAAGTTCCGTACTCTCTTTGGCCGTTTCTTTTCTTTGCATCAAACCAGTCCGTGTTTTTCAAAAACTTCCCGCCAGGCCGCAAGTTTGCGCTCAAAACTCCAGGAGGCATTCGCCGGGCTGGTCGAGGGCAGTTTGTAAACCGGCAGGCCCAGTGCCAGTGTGTGCTTCGAATGCTTGAAGCTTTCGCCGCCGTTGTGGGCAATCGCTTCCAGCGCCGGGCACAGCCGGCGCAGGCCGGCCAGGTCGTTGACCTCGGCATTGCGGATCGCGCTGTCCAGGCTGCCCTCACGCTCGCAGGCCGCGTACACATCCCACAGGCCCAGGCCCTTGGACAGCAGCCACTCGCCGCGTATCCGGTAGGCATCGGGCCCCGTGTCCGCGGGCCCTGGCGGCCACAGCGCCTTGAGGATTTTCCAGAAATGGTTTTGCGGGTGGCCGTAATACTGCTGCGCCGCCAGCGAGGCCGCGCCCGGAAAGCTGCCCAGCACCAGTAGCCGCGTGCGGTCCGACACCAGCGGCGCCAGGCCGGTCAGCGCTGTCGATACCGGTGTTGCCTTCATGCGAGCAGCGCCTTCAGGCCCGGCAAGGCCCGCAGGGCATTGGCCGTGGTGGCGGCCGCCAGTGCCTCCTCGCCGATGCCGCGCAGTTCGGCCACCTGCTGCGCGATGCGCGGCAGCTCGCCCGGCTCATTGCGGCCCTGCGGCTTGCCGGCCTCGCGCTCGGCCGCCGTGGTGTACACCCAGTGCGGCGGGATGTCGGGCGAATCGGTCTCCATCACCAGCGAATCCAGCGGCAGCTCCGTCGCCAGGCGCCTCAACTGGCGCGCCGGCTCAAAGGTCACGGCGCCGCCGAAACCCAGCTTGAAGCCCAGCTTGAGGAACTCGCCGGCCTGCTGCTCGCTGCCGTTAAAGGCATGGCCTATGCCGCGCCAGCCACCCTCGGGCGCCAGCTCGCGCAGGTGCTTGAGCAGCTTGTCAGCCGAGCGCCGCACATGCAGGATCACCGGCAGGCCGTGCTTGCGCGCCAGCTTGAGCTGCTCGCGGTAGAAAAACTCCTGACGTTCGCGCATCGGGCTTTCTGTCAGCGCCGGCACAAAATAATCCAGGCCGATTTCACCGACCGCAACCAGGCGCGGGTCGCCGCGCCTGAGCGCGAGCTCCGCATCCAGCGCCTGCAGGTCCTCATCGCGCGCCTGCGGCACGCACAGCGGGTGTATGCCCAGCGCATAGCTGTCGGCAAACCGGTGCGCCAGCAGCCGCACCGCCTCGAAGTTAAACACCCCGACGGCCGGGATCACGCAGTGCGCCACCCCGTTCGCCGCGGCGCGCGCGCGCACCGCGTCCACGTCGGCGGCCAGTTCCCCGGCGTCCAGGTGGCAATGCGTGTCTATCCAGAAAGTCATGCGCTAAAGGGGGGCGAAGGGGGTGCGATCAAGAGAGGGAAGCTACGGAAAAAAGAGCAAAGCCCCTGATGAAGATGTTGACACAGAAATGAAATCGGGACACCCTATGCTTTTTTCAGGCGGAACACCTCTTGTTTCATTTTGGTTTCGCCACGGTTTTTGTTTCTTTCGTCTGCCTTCGTCAACCCGTCCCTTCGACATAACAAAGGAAAGCCAAATGAAATTATCCCGCCTGATGAGCCAGATTCTCGGTGCCGGCCTGGTTGCCTCCAGCCTCGGCGGCGCCGCCTGGGCGCAAGACCAGAAGCTGCGCTTGATCACCTGGGCCGACTATGTGCCGGCCGACGTCGTGGCTCAGTTCAAGAAAGAAACCGGCATCGACGTCGAGCTGACCCTCTCGAACAACGAAGAAATGATCTCCAAGCTGCGCGCCACCGGCGGCGCCGGCTTTGACCTGGCCCAGCCCTCGCAGGACCGCATCACCGGCCCGCAGCAGGAGTTCGGCATCTACAAGCCCATGGACCTCAGCAAGATCAAGTCCGAGCTCTTCATCCCCTCCATGCTGGAGGCCACCAAAAAGAACACCACGCTGGACGGCAAGGTCTACGGCCTGCCGCACATCTGGGGCACCGACGGCCTGGTCGTCAACACCAAGCTGGCCAAGATGACGGACTACCCCGACCTCTGCAAGGCCGACGTCAAGGGCAAGACCGCCGTGCGCCTCAAACGCCCCACGCTGCTGGCCTTCGCCTTCGCTTCCGGCAAGGACCCCTTTGCACTCTACAAGGACCCCAAAGCCTACGGCGCGCTGATGGACGAAGTCGGCAAGACCATGGTCGCCTGCAAGAGCAACATCAAGTTCTACTGGGACAACAAGGACCAGCTGCTCAACGGCATGCGCGCCGGCGAGGTCGTGGGCGCCATGATGTGGGACACCGGCGGCTGGAAGCTCAACGCCGAGAAGCCCGAGATCCAGTACATCGCGCCCAAGTCCGGCGCGCTGGGCTGGATAGACACCTTCGCCATCCCCGCCAAGGGCCGCAACGATGCCGCCGCCTACGCCTGGATCAACTTCAACATGCGCCCTGAGATCGCCGCCAAGGTCGCGGGCTCGGCCGGCAACTTCACCGCCTCCAAGGGCGCCGACCAGTTGGCCGACCCCAAGCTCAAGGCCCAGTTCGCCGCCAGCTTCCCCGAAGCCGCGCTGAAAAACGTCAAGTGGTATCCCGCTGTTCCAGCCGGCATAGAAGACATCGAAGGCCGGGTCCTCGACCGCATCAAGGCAGCCCAGTAAACCGCCAGCGGCGCGCCCAAGGTGCACGCAGACCTGCAAGCCGAGCACGTCGGTAAAACCTACGCCGGCCAGCCCGCCGTGAAGGACTTGTCCTTCACGGTGGAGCGCGGCAGCTTTTTCTCCATCCTCGGCCCCTCGGGCTGCGGCAAGACCACGCTGCTGCGCATGATCGCCGGCTTTCTGTCGCCCGATGCGGGCCAGATCCACATAGGCGGCAAACCCATGAACGGCGTGCCGCCCAACCAGCGGCCGGTCAACATGGTGTTCCAGCACCTGGCGCTGTTTCCCATGATGTCGGTCGGCGAGAACGTGGGCTACGGCCTGGCGCGGCGCGGCCTGTCGCGCGTCGACATCGCGGCCAAGGTAGGCGCCATGCTCGAGCGCGTGAGCCTGCCCGGCATGCAGGACAAGCGCGTCGACCAGCTCTCGGGCGGGCAGCGCCAGCGCGTGGCCATCGCGCGCAGCCTGGTGCTGGAGCCCACGCTGCTGCTGCTCGATGAACCGCTGGGCGCGCTCGACCTCAAGCTGCGCGAGCACATGAAGGTCGAGCTCAAGCAGCTGCAGGCCGCCTTCGGCACCACCTTTGTCTACATCACGCACGACCAGTCCGAAGCCCTGGTGCTGTCGGACCACGTGGCCGTGATGAACGCCGGCAGTTTCGAGCAAGTCGGCACGCCGCAGCAGCTTTACTACCAGCCGCAAACGCCTTTTGTGGCGGGCTTTGTGGGCGCCAACAACAAACTCGCCGCCAGCACCAATACCTCGGGCGCGGAGGCCGGCGCTGTGGTCTCACTCACCACCGGCGATGGCCTGGCGCTGCGCGCACGCGCCGCCGGACGGCTGCAGCCGGGCCAGGCGGTGCAGGCTTTTGTGCGGCCCGAGGCCATCAACCTGGCGCGCGACGCGACCGAGCTGCCGTCAAACCACACGGTCTATGCCGGCCAGGTGGAGAGCCTGCTGTTCGACGGCGCCAACTCGGCCGTGCTGCTGCGCGAAACCGCCAGCCGCACCGAGTTCCGCATCGCCCTGCCTCAGACCGGGCGCTTCGCCGACCTGCGCATAGGCGAGACCATCGCCTTCAGCTTCGACCCCGAGCAGGCCGTCTGCTTCGGCAACGCCTGAGGCCGCCATGCCAGCCGCGGCCGTCCTGCCCTCAGCGCCTGGTTCAGGCGGCAAGGCCCAGGCCAGGCTGGTGCTGTTCCTGCTGCTGGCGCCGGCCCTGGTCTGGCTGCTGGGCCTGATCGTGCTGCCGCACATAGACCTCGCCGTGCTCTCGCTGCGCGTGCGCGTGGCCCCGCGCGAGTACGCGCCCAGCCTGGCGCAATACCGCACCTTTGTCGAGGAGCCCCTGTACTGGCACACCTTTGTGCGCACCGCGCTGATGTCCATCCTGGCCACGGGCATCACGCTGCTGCTGGCCTTTCCCATCGCCTGGACCATCGCCAAGCTGGTGCGCGGGCGCGCCAAGTCGCTGCTGCTGGTGATGTGTTTGATCCCCTTTTGGGTCAGCGAAACCGTGCGCACCCTGGGCTGGATGATTCTGCTGCGCGAGTCGGGCGTGCTGCCCGCCGTGCTGGTGCAGTTGGGCATCACCGATGCGCCGGTGGAACTGCTCTACCGCGATGCCACCATCCTGGTCGGCCTGGTCTACACCTCCATGCTTTTTATGGTGGTGCCGCTGATCAGCGCGCTCGAAAGCCTGGACGACTCGCTGGTGGAAGCCGCCTACGACCTGGGCGGCAACGGCCCCTCCATCCTGTGGCAAATCGTCATCCCGCATGCCGCGCCCGGCATACTGGCCGGCTGCATCGTGGTCTTTATGCTGACCCTGGGCAACTACCTCACGCCCACCCTGCTGGGCGGCAAAAATTCGCTGTGGTTCACCGAGCAGATCTACACCCAGTTCATCACGCGCTTTAACTGGGAACAGGGCGCGGCCTTTGGCTTTTTGCTGCTGGGGCTGTCCACGGCCATTGTCTGGCTGGGTTTGAAATTAACCGGCCAGAAGTTCGGCGAAGTGATGCGGCGTTCATGACCATGGAGCACACCGCATGATCGCCTCCCTGCCCCGCCCGGCCTGGCTGCGCGCCGGCACGGTCGCCTATGCGCTGGTGTTTTTCGCCTTTTTGTTTTTGCCGCTGCTGGTAGTGGCGGTGTTCGCCTTTAACGATGCGCCCTACCCGGCGCCGCCCTGGCGCGGTTTTACCCTGGACTGGTTTTTCGGCGGCAAGCCCGGCCGCACCGGCCTGTTTGCCGACGGCCCATTGCTGGCCAGCCTTTGGACCAGCGTGGTGGTGGCCGCCTGGGTCACCGTGCTGGCCGTGCTGGTCGGCACCACCAATGCCTTTTTGATCGAACGCGCCCGCTTCCCGGGCAAGCAGGTCTTGTCCTTCCTGATGCTGGCGCCGCTGGTGATCCCGGGGGTGATTTTGGGCATCTCCATCCTGGCCTTTGCCAGCCGCCTGGCGCAGCTGGCCGACAGCTGGTGGGGCCTGGAGCTGGACTTTTTGCGCCCCGGCCTGCCGCTGGTGGTGATAGGGCAGTTTTCCTACATCGTCTCCATCGCCACCCTGATCATCACCGCGCGCCTGAAACGTTTTGACATCACCCTGGAAGAAGCCGCCTACAACCTGGGCGCGTCGCGCGCCGCAGTCTTCACCACCATCACCCTGCCGTATCTAAAACCCGCGCTGGTCGGGGCCGGTGCTATCTCTTTCCTGATGTCGTTTGAGAACTTCAACACCACGCTGATGCTGGTCGGCTCCGACGCCCCCCTGACCGTCATGATGTACGGCCGCATGCGCGAAGGCGCCACACCGGCGCTCAATGCGGTGAGCCTGTTCCTGATGCTGGCCTCGGCGGCGCTGGCGCTGACGCTGCTGCGCAGCCCCCCGGACTCCCCCGGGCGCTGATCCTGCACCCCAAAACGGGGATTTTTATCCGCAGATTACGCAGATTTCCACAGATTGAAGAGAAGACATTGGCGCGGTGCCTTAGCCCATTGCATACACCGGCCAAGGACCTCTCATCACGATTGCCTTTAATCTGCGGAAATCTGCGTAATCCGCGGATGTAATCTCTTTACAAAGCCCTTTCTGCGGATAGCCAAATCCCGTGCATGGATGCACAAATCGTGATACGGTGCAGCTGTGAACAGGGGGCGTTCGTCCCCTACCAGCCCGGTTTTGAGAACACAGCCCCCAAAGGTGAATGCATGCGCAGGCCAGCCCTTTACAGCAGTTCAAACCGTCCGGCAAAGGGCGCGGCCGATGCCGACGCGCAGCCGCCCAGCGAGGCTGCAGCCGAAGCCGCCCCCTCCCAACC
>NZ_JBKBEX010000040.1:0-33020 GCF_047303325.1 Polaromonas sp. CT11-55
GGGATGATTCGGAGCGGGCGGGGAGGCTCATGAAGTATATTCATTTCACAAAGCAGACGCTTTGTATAAATACTCCAGGTTTTCCCCACAGGTGACACCATGATTGAACGCAGCCTCTTTAGCTCTGACCACGAAGCCTTTCGCGACGCCTTCCGCCGCTTTATGGACAAGGAAATCGCGCCCTTCCACGAACAGTGGGAGGAGCAGGGTTATGTGGACCGCAAGGTCTGGAACAAGGCCGGCGAAAACGGCTTTTTGTGCATGACCATGCCCGAGGAATACGGCGGTGCGGGCGCAGACAAGCTGTATTCGGTGGTCCAGATGGAGGAGCTGGGCCGTGGCGGCTTTACCGGCATCGGCTACAGCCTGCACAGCGAGATCGTTGCACCTTACATCCTGCATTACGGCACCGAGGCGCAGAAAAAGAAATACCTGCCCAAACTGGCCAGCGGCGAGATGGTGGGCGCCATCGCCATGAGCGAGCCGGCGGCCGGCTCAGACCTGCAAGGTGTGAAGACCACGGCGCTGAAGCAGCCCGACGGCGGCTACCTGCTCAACGGCAGCAAGACCTTTATCACCAACGGCTGGCATGCCGACCTCGTCATCGTGGTGGCCAAGACCGACCCGGCCGCCGGCGCCAAGGGCACCAGCCTGATGCTGGTGGAGCGCGGCATGCCGGGCTTTGAAACCGGCAAGCGCCTCAAGAAGCTGGGTATGAAGGCGCAGGACACCTCGGAGCTGTTCTTCACCGACGTCAAGTTGCCGGCCGAAAACCTGCTCGGCGGCCAGGCGCATGAGAATCGCGGCTTTATCTGCCTGATGGAACAACTGCCCTGGGAACGCATGCAGATCGCCATCACGGCCGTGGCCTCGGCCCAGGCCGCGATTGACTGGACGCTGGCCTATGTGAAGGAACGCAAGGTCTTCGGCCAGCCGGTGGCCAGCTACCAGAACACGCGCTACACCCTGGCTGAGCTGCAGACCGAGGTGCAGGTGGCGCGCGTCTTTGTCGACAAATGCGTGGAACTGGTGGCGCAGGACAAACTCGACACCGCGACCGCCAGCATGGCCAAGTACTGGTGTACCGATTTGCAATGCAAGGTGATGGACGAATGTGTGCAGCTCTTCGGCGGCTACGGCTATATGTGGGAATACCCGATCACGCGCGCCTATGCCGACGCGCGCGTGCAGCGCATTTACGGTGGCACGAATGAAATCATGAAGGAGGTGATCTCACGCGCCATGGGCCTCGGCGCGAAATAGGCGTTCGCGCGCAAGCCCCAGGTTCGCGCAGCACGGAAAAGCAAAAACCGGCAGGCGCCGGCTTTTGCCAAGGATGCGGCGCGACCTTTAATTGACGCGGCGCTCGATGACGATTTCCTCGACTTCCACGCGGCGGTTGGGTGCCAGGCAGGCGATCAGGTCCTTGAGCTTGCGGTCATCGCAGGTCACGACCGGGTTGCTTTCGCCCTTGCCGATGGCGGTCAGCCGGCCGGTGTTGACCCCTTTGCTGCCCAGGTAGCTCTTCACCGCGTCCGCTCGGCGTTGCGACAGTTTCTGGTTGTAGGCATCCGAGCCGATGCGGTCGGTATAGCCGGTCACGGTGATGTTGCCGTTGAAATTTCCGCCCGTCAGGGTTTGCGCGATCTGGTCAAGCTTGGGTTGCGGGCTCGCCAGCTCGGCGCTGTCAAAGGCGAACAATTCGGTGGCCGACAGCGTCACCTTTTCGAAGCGTGCAGGCGGCGGGGGAGGAGGTGGCGGTGCAGTGACCGTTGGCTCGGGTGCGGGCGGCGGGGTGTACTGCGCGACCACCGGGCGCGCCGGCTTGTCGAAGTAATAGCTCAGGCCAACGTTCACGGTGTTGGTGTTGGCGTGGTCAAAGCCGAAGGTGTTGCCGCGAAGATAGGTACGGGTCCGCCTCAGGTCCGCCTGCATGAACCACTGGTCGGACAGGCCCAACTGGAAGCCCAGGCCGAGGTTGAGGTAGGGCGAAGTCTTGCTGGCATTGGGCAGCTTGTCCCGTTCGGCGCCGATACCGGCCAGCAGGAAGGGCCTGAAATTGCTGCTGCGGTTGAACATGTACAGCCCGTCGACGCCCAGCGTGTCCTGTTCAAAGCGCCGGCCGTTGTTGTTCGCGCGGGCTATGCTGCCGCCGATCTGCATGTCCCAGGAAGGGGACACCGCCTTGCCGAAGCGCAGCCCGAGGCCGCTGAGGTTCTTGTTGCCGTTGAACCGGGAGTCCGGGTCTACCACGGTGACCTGCGGCATGATGTACCAGGATGGGTTGGGTATGTCGTACATCGAGGTCGTGGTTTGCGCCATCAGGGCGCCGGGACTGAGGCAGGCCAGCAGGGTCGCTGCGGCAAGGGGCGCGAGATGGTTGAGCTTCATGGTTTCTCCGGAAAAGGGCGGTTTAGGTGTTGGTTCTTACGCCCGGCGTTTGTTTGTCCGGGCGTGCTGCAACACTACGCTTGGGAATTTCCGCGCATGTGAGACATGGCCACTACATGGCATGCGAACGCGCCTACGTCGCATGGCGTATGAAGCGGTCCAATTCCAGGAATCTGCGCGGGCAAGCGCCCGCGCCTGAGCCCTACAGATGCCGTGTTTCGGCAGGCTTGTTCCACCAGGCGTTGTTGCGCCCGTCCGAGTAGTTGACCGGCGCGGCGATGAGCTCCGCCGGATCGGCGTTGTCCAGCGCGGCCAGGTTGATGGACACATAGTCGCCGCCTATCTGTTCGACATAGCCCCGGCCGAAAGGCCGTACGCCGCAGTGCCGGCAAAACAGGTGATGGCCGCTTTTGGTGCCGAACTGGTAGTCGCTCAGTTCGCTTTCGCCGGCGAGAAGCCGGAAGGCGTCGGGCTTGATGATGGCGCCCCAGTTGCGGGTCTTGGTGCAGATGGAGCAATTGCAGCGGCCCGTGCCTTTGCTGAGGTCGATGTCGGCTTCAAAGCGGACGGCGCCGCAGTGGCAGCTTCCGGTATAGGTTTTCAGCATGGGGCAATCCTTTCAGGCGGGGTGGGGCGTGACGAGGTAAATATGACAGAATGTTGTCATGTCTGGAAGTATAGTTAAACGACAGTATGCTGTCAAATTGAAGACCGCCGAGGAGGTCGAGCGCACGACGGCGGCCAATACCCTGAGCTGGCTGGTGGTGCAGGTGATGCAGCTCAACGGCCTGTTGACGGCAGCCGGCGATGCGCTGGCGGCGCCGGCCGGGCAAACTTCGGCGCGCTGGCAGGTGCTGGCCGCAGTGGAGGACGCGCCGATGACGGTGGCGCAGATTGCCCGGGCCATGAATCTCACGCGCCAAAGCGTGCAGCGCGTGGCGGATTTGCTGGAAGCGGACGAGCTGACCGCCTATGAAGACAACCCGGCCCATGCGCGTGCCAAGCTGCTGCGGCTCACGTCCAAAGGCCGCAAGGCGCTGCGCACCATACAGGCGGGCCAGAAGGTATGGGCCAATGCCCTGGCTTCAGGGATGGAGGAGACCCAGTTGCGCGCCGCGAGCGCCGTACTGGCACAACTGCGGCAGGCCTTGATGGCACAACAGGAAGCTTCGCCGGAATAGCCGGCGTGTGCCGCTCAGGAAGGGTCTTTGCTGCGCGTGCGGCTGACGGCGCTGAAGATGCCAATGCCCAGGAAGATCAGCGCACCGATGCCGATGTAGAGGTGCGGAACACCGGCGACTACGGCGCCCCAGATGACACCGGCCAGGAAGATCACAAAACCGAGCATGTAAAGCGCAAAGGACATTTTTCGTCTCCACAGAATGTTGTGCACCCACTGTGCATGCCCAGGGGACGGTGTCGTATCGGGGGGATGCGCCTGTGGCTGTCAGCAAAGGCCTACGGTGGTTTAGCAAGGGCGGCGATGCCTTCTTGCCGAACTGCCGGGCGGTACGCCGCTTTGCCATTTTTTACGCTGACACGCGCTTGCGCTGTTCGTATATTGCGAACTTCAGCGCCCCTGGGGCCGTCCCGCCTCACCCGCGCAGAACTTCGCTGCCGCCTGCCGCAAGGCCCACAACACACACGGACCCGGGGCGAGGAATTTCCTTCACTGGATGCGCATGGCCTTGGCGTCACCCCCTCACGTACGAACCAGGAGCAGCAAAATCATGAGAACTTTCACCATTGACTTCACTCGTCTCTATGCATCGAATCAAGCCACGTTCGAGGGCATCGTCGACGACGCAGGCAACCCGACGCCGCTGATCGGCCGCTACGGTGGCGTGGACTATTTTTGTTTCTATCGTCTGATACAACTGGATATCACAAATGGCTTTTCTTCCCTTGACTGGCAGCATCTCCCCGCCATCAGCCGCGAGGGTGCCGTGCAGCTGGGGCGGCTTGCACGTGAGCACCCGGAGGAGATGATGGAGTTGCCGCGCTGGATCGACCTGCAGGTTAAAAAAACCAACATTCAGGACTGCCGGCTGAGAATCGAGCCCAGTGCTCAGTTGAAGCTGGACCGCGAAGCCACGGTGATCCGTCAGTTGGAGGGCGGCTACACCTATGTGCGGGAGGTTTGGGGCCCGGGCAAGCTCCACATGTCGTGGACGGAGTACACCTACGCCTACCACCGCAATGGCTACTCGGTAGACGGCTCGGAACAAAAAAGCTTCAAAGAGACCGCGCTGGAAGAGGCGCATATCCGCGCCACTTACGTCCTGGACGAAACCGGCGTGCCGACAACGGCATTTGTTGGGGACATCCGCGACGAGGACGGTCGCCAGCTGCTGTTTCGTGAGGGCCGGCAGATCTCGGATATTGAGCTGGTGCTCGATGCGCGCATGGCGCATCCCTTTGCCGGTGTCGACCCCTATGTCTGGGGTGAAGGCCGGTTCGAGGGCCAGCCATTGGTCAGACTGGAGGGGCGTCCCTCGCAGTTCAGCGCCAGATTTTCACCCTTGCAGGAAATCCGCTTGCATGGCACGACGAGATCAACCGCCCTCATCTGATTTCGGGTGACCTGGAGCCGGCCCGACCTCCCGAGCCATGAAATCCTGCGCTGCGGTGGAAAGCCCGTTGCCCCGGTCGGTCATGGGCTCCGGGAAAGATGGCCGGGCTCCGGGAAACGTATCTGGCTCCGCGCCGGACGGCCGTTGCCCACAAGGCGGCCGGACGGATGCATGGGGCGCAGGTACTGGTGCAGCACCAGGGCGGCAGCCCCTACCGCTGAAGCGAGGAGGCCGTAGCGCGCGACGCGCACCGTGGGAGCGCTGACGCCGGCATCGGTGGCATAGCTTTGCAGCGTTTCCTGGGCAACCTTGACCATGTCGGGAAAGCGTAGGCATGAGGAGCCGCCCACCACCAGCACGCTGGGGTCAAAGGTGGTCCACAGGTTCTGCAGCAGCACGCCCAGGTAGTGTCCCGACCGGCGGGCATCCGCCAGCTGGCCCAGGGCGCCTGAGCCGATGAAGGCCTCCGCGCAGCCGCGCCGCCCGCAGGAGCAGGCGGGCCCATCGAGCTCGAGGACGCTGTGGCCGATCTCGCCGGCCATGCCCCGCATGCCGGTGAACAGCCTGTCATTGAGCACGATGCCCGCGCCCACGCCCACGTCGCAGCTCACAAAAATCAGTGAATCCTTGCCGTCGTTCTCCGAGAATTCGTACTCGCTCAGCGCGGCGGTGTCGGCTTCGTTTTGCACATGCACCGGTACCGGCGGCAGGCCTGCCTGTGTCAGCGCCTGGGTGATCTGCGGCACAAAGTCCACATTACGCCAGCCAAGGTTGGGGGCAAAGCGCAGCACGCCGGTGGTTTCGTCAAACGCGCCGGGCAGGCCTATGCCCACGCCCGAGAGTTGCGCGCCGCGCGATACCAGCTGCGCCTGGGCCATGGCCACGAGGCCGGCGACCTGGCAGCAGACGTCTTCGGGCCGGGTGCTGCGCAAAGGTTCCTGCGTGGACCACAGCACTTTCCCCAGCAGGGAAACGCTTGCCACACGCACGGTGTCGACCGCCACTTCCACGCCGATCAGGCCTCGCGACTGGCCGTCGATCTGCAGGGGCGTGGAGGGCCGCCCTACGCCGTTGGAGGCGGCCATGCTGATTTCACTGAGCCAGCCTTCATCAATGAGTTCGCGCACCAGCAGGCTGACGGTCGACTTGGTCAAGCCGCTGTGGTTGGCCAGTTGCGCGCGCGAGCGGCTCGGCTGGTTGCGTAGCAGGCGCATCAACACGCTGCGATTGATACGCTTGACGAGCTGCTGGTCACCTGTGGTTTTCATGAGCGATGGCATGGTATCAGGCGCTACGGTGCGGGGCCTGTTCGCGTCCTGGCGGCGGCTTGCCGGCGATGATCATGCCGAGGATCTGGTCCTCGTCCAGGTCGGACGTGCGGTACGTGCCGACCAGTCGGCCGTTTTTCATCACCGAGACACGGTCGCTGAGCGAAAACACATCCTGCATGTCGTGCGTGATCAGGAAAATGCCCACGCCTTCGGCCTTGAGCTGGAGCACCAGGTTGGCCACCATGGCGGATTCTTCCGGGCCCAGGGCGGCGCAGGGCTCGTCCATGATCAGGATGCGGGCGTTGAAATAGATGGCGCGCGAGATGGCCACCACCTGGCGCTGCCCGCCCGACAGGCGCCGCACCGGGGTGTGGATGTTGGTGAAGTTTTTATTCAGGCGGCCGAACACCTTGCGTGCCTGCGCCTCCATGAAGTAGTCGTCCAGCGTGTTCCAGGCTGTCATTTTTTCGCGGCCCAGGAACAGGTTGGCCACGGCGTCCAGGTTGTCGGCAAGCGCCAGCGTCTGGTAGATGGTTTCAATGCCCTGTTGCTGGGCATCGGCAGGGCTTCGCAGGTTCACTTTCTGCCCCATCACGTGGATTTCGCCCGAGTCGATGGGAAAGGCGCCCGCGAGCATTTTCATCAGGGTCGACTTGCCGGCACCGTTGTGGCCCAGCACGGCGACCACTTCGCCCGGGTAGAGGTTCAGGTTCACGCCGTCGACGGCGTGAACGCCGCCAAAGGCCTTGCGGATGTCCTTGAACTGGACCAGGGGTTCGGTGCCGGGTTGCATGGTTGGCATGGTTTGCATGTCAGCTTTCCTGCGCCCATTTGCGATAGAGCACGTCGAACACCACCGCCACGATCAGCACCTGCCCGATGATGACCATGCGTTTTCCGATGGAAACATCCAGCAGCAGCATGCCGCTGTCCAGCGACTGCATGATGAGCGCGCCCAGCACCGAGCCGATGATGGTGCCGCTGCCGCCGGCCAGCGCGGTGCCGCCTATCACGGCGGCGGCGATCACGAACAGCTCCATGCCGGTGCCCAGGGAATTGGTGCCCGCGTTCAGGCGGGCCACCGATACGATGGCCGCGATGGTGATGAGCACGCCGAGCAGGGCGAACAGCATGAGGGTGACTCGTTTGACCGGTATGCCGACCAGCACCGCGGCGTCGGGGTTGCCGCCCATGGCGTAGACATAGCGGCCAAAACGGGTGCGCCGGGAGATGAAGGACATCAGCACCGCCACGGCCGCCCAGATGAGCACGGGTATCGGGATGCCTTGGGGCGCCTCCTTGTTGGTGACCTGGTAACTGTTCATGGCCGCGGCAAACGCGGCCAGCAGGGCCACTGGCGCGGCCACCAGCAGAACGTCCACCCATACGGGCTGCTGGGGCATGCCGTGCCGTGCCGAGGCGCGGCGGCCCAATACCCTGCGGACCACCAGCACCAGGCTGACACAGGCGGTGAGGACCCAGGTGGCGGTCACCCCGATACCGCCGTCATAGCCGCCGCCAAGCTGCAAGAAGAACTCGTCGCTGACCGGCTGGGTCTTGCCGTCGGCCACCAGAAAGGCAGCGCCGCGCAAGGACATCAAGCCCCCCAGCGTGACCACAAAAGACGGCACGCCCAGCATGGCCGTCAGCCATCCCTGGTACACCGATACCACGAGCGCCGCGGCCAGCCCGGCGAGCGATGCCGCCGGCCAGGACCATCCCAGGGTGTATTGAAGGTAGGCGATGAGCACGCCGACAAAACCGATCACCGAGCCGACCGACAGGTCGATGTGCCGCGCCACGATGATCAGCACCATGACGGTGGACACGATGCCCACCACCGCGGTTTGCTGGGCGATGTTGTAAAGGTTTTCAGGCGACAGGAAAATGCCGCCCGACAGGACCTGGAATGCGCCCGCCAGGGCGGCGAGCACGCCGCCCATGAAGACCAGCCGCCAGTCGATGGCGGTGTCGCGCGGGATTCGAAAGGGCAATTGCATGGTTTTGAGGGTGCGGCGCTCCCGGGCAACCTACAGGCTGGTTGCCTTGTCCGCTTGCGCGGAACGGGGAGCGGGTGCCTGGAAGGCCTGTATTACTTGCAGGCTGCGACGTCGCCGGTGACGCCTTTGCAGAGCTCGTCTTTTTTGATCCAGCCGGCCTTGACCACCACGTCGAGGTTGTCGCGGGTGATGGGCACGGGCTTCAGAAACTGGGCCTGCAGGGAGACTTTTTTCTCGCCGCCGTTCCAGGTGGTCGCGCCGTCGACTTTTTTACCGGCGCCGAGATTGACCGCCGCGGTGGCGGCCTGCTTGCCGAGGTCGCGGGCATCTTTCCATACCGACACGGTCTGGGTGCCTGCGGCCACGCGGTTCAGGGCGGCAAAGTCGCCGTCCTGGCCCGACACCGGCACACCCTTGAGGCCCTTGGAGTTCAACGCCGCCACGACACCACCGGCAGTGCCGTCATTGGAAGCAACCACCGCATCGACCTTGCCGCCGGTCTTGGTCAGGATCTGCTCCATGTTTTTCTGCGCGACTTCGGGCTTCCAGCCCTCGGTGTATTCCTCGCCCACGATCTTGATGTCACCTTTCTTGACGGCGGCGTCAATGACTTCCTGCTGGCCTTCGCGCAGGAAATTGGCGTTCGGGTCGGTGGGGGAGCCCTTGATCATCACGTAGTTGCCCTTGGGCTTGGCCTTGAACACGGCTCTAGCCTGCATGCGGCCGACTTCCTTGTTGTCGAAGGTGATGTAGAACACGCCGGGCGCCTCGATCAGGCGGTCGTAGGCGATGACGGGCACCTTCTGTTTGGTGGCCTTGTTCACGGCGGGCAGGATGGCGTCCTTGTCCATGGCCAGCACGATCAGGACCTTGGCGCCCTTGGCCATCAGCCCGTCAATGTCCGCCAGCTGTTTTTCGGGGGAGCCCGCGGCATCGGCGCTGATGTACTTGGCGCCCAGCTTTTCAAGCTGCGTCTTGATGGCGGCTTCGTCGGTTTTCCAGCGTTCCTCCTGGAAGTTGGACCAGCTGACGCCGACCGTCACCTGCGCAAATGCGCCGGCCGCAGCCAGGCTGAGTGCGATTGCAGTAAGGGAAGCTTTTAATTTCATTGAGTGTCTCCGATGGTTTTTGCCCAGGTGGGCATGTGTTTTTGAGCTCAGATCAATCCCGGTGGTCGTTCCACTGCATACGCAGCACTTCAGAATTAGTTTGGACGACGCACTAATTATGTGAAGCTGAAAAATTCCCCGTCTAGGGACAAACCCCCGGCCTGCGGAGGCACCGTGGAATTTTGGAAAGCTTTTGTAGTAGGACCAAGCCCCGAACCGGTAGGCACCGGCTGGTCGGACCGGGTTTCTGTCGGAAACCCTGCGCTTTAGGGCTTTAGGGGATGGCGACCGGCTCCGCCACCCCAAGCCTGACTGCCCAGCTGGAAAGCGCCGGCAGTATGGACGGGTAGAGCGACACACCGGCCTGTTTTTGCCGGGCGGCCAGCGCGATGCCTTTTTCGCCGGGTGTGCGCACGGCCGTGCCTTCGTGGGCCGGGCGCGAGGCTCGGCAGGCGTCGGCGACGTGGCCGGTCTGGCGCTCGAAGGCATCCAGGCCGGCGAAGGCGCGCGGGTTCAGAATCTGCAGGAACACCGTGGCACCCCAGCCTTCTTTGGGATCGGCGCGGCCGTGGCCGGCCAGGCCGCCGGTCAGGGCCTCGACCAGCAAGCTCAGGCCGTAGCCTTTATGGCCCGAGTCCATGCCGCCCAGCGGAAGAATGGTGCCCTTGGGCTCCTCGAACAGCACCGAGGGGTTGTCGCTGGCCGCGCCGTGGCCGTCCATGACCCAGGCGGCGGGCAGGCGCTTGCCTTCCTTGTGCAGCCGATTGGTCATGCCGTTGGTGGTGGCCGAGGTGGAGACATCCACCAGCACCGGCACGCCGCCCGTGGGAATGCCGGCCGAGACCGGGTTCGGCGTGAACACGGCGTCCAGCCCGCCGAAGGGCGCCACGCTGGCGGTGTTGGGGTCCGAGCAGGTGAGCAGCATCAGCAGGCCTTGGTCGGTGGCGCGCTTGAGGTAGGCGGCCAGGCAGGCGATGTGGTGGCTGCGGCGTATCACCACAGTGCAGCTGCCCTGGGTGGCGGCGCGTTTGGCGGCCAGCGCCATGGCCTCGAGCACCAGCCAGGGGCCGGGCAGGCGGCGGCCGTCCCAGGTCAGGGCGGCGGGGTGGTCGGCCAGCACGGTGGGCGCGCCCAGCTTTTCCATGGCGCCCGATTCGAGCTCGCCCAGGTAGCCGGGCAGCAGGGCCAGGCCGTGGGTGTTGTGGCCCATGAGGTCGCCTTCGACGAGGATTTCGGCCACGGCCGTGGCCTTGGTCGGCTCCAGCCCGGCGGCGGTGAGCAAGGATTGGGCGTAGTGGATCAGGTCGTCGTGGCGGTAGTGCATGGTGTTCCCGTGGGCGGTCGCTGCCCGGTCAAGGTTGCCTCGGGCTTCCCGGCATTCTAGGGAGAACGGTGTAACGATGCACAAGCCGGTGCGTGTATACCGGCGCGCCAATGCAGTTCGCCCTGAGGCTGCCGAAACGATGGGCAAACTCAGGGCGAAGGGTGGTGAGATTGATCGCAGTCTGTATAGAGCTGCTCACAAAACCCAGCGAAGCGGTCCTGGCTAGGCGCGTCGCCGCAGACAGTGCTGAAGGCACGGCAAGGCGGCGCAACAACGCCAGGAGGGTTTTTCAGCGGCTCCGCGCTTAACCCAGCTTGATGCTGCTTGGGTCGGCGGTCAAGTAGCCCACGGCCGCGCCGTAGCGATCCTTGTAGTTCGCACGCACCAGCGGGTCCAGCGTGGCCTGCACCTTGCCGTGCAGCGCCGGGATCCAGTCGCCGGCGTGCTGGAAGTTGCTCATGATGTAGGTCCAGCCGTTGAGGTCGTCCACCACATGCAGGCCGGTGGCTTCGGCGCCCGAGGGCATGGACATCAGGCGCGAGAGCTGTTTGGTGTCGACGTTGTAGGCCCAGATGAAGTTGTTGACGTGGGTGCTGCTGTCTTCACCGATGAAGAGGGTGCGCATTTTTTCCGAGAACTTCAGGTTGTCGGGGTTGGACACCATGTTGGGGTTGGCCTTGTTGCCCAGCGCGTCGCCGGCGATGTCTTCACCGATCAGCAGGGCCTTGGTGTGCACCGGCATCCATTCGCTGTTGATGGCATTGCCGGCCGAGTCCTTCTGGCCGCCGTCCAGCTTGTGCATCATCACGCCGCCGGCGATCAGCGCCTTATCGAGCGCGATGCCGCTGGCCGCGTTCCAGCCCTTGCCGGTCTTGACCATGGAGTCCTGCATGTTCTGCAGCGCCGAATAGGCGATCTTGTCCTTGATGTTGACGGTGGTGCCTTCCATCTTCGAGAAGCCCATGCTGCCGCCCATGAGGTAAGCATAGCGATGGGTTTCCAGGAAGGCGGCGGCTTTTTCCATGCCGGGCTTGATCTTGATCCAGTTGGCGTTGCCGTTGTAGAACACCTTGGTGAAGCTGGCGTCGGACGGATCGGTTTTGTGCACCGTCATGATGTCGGACGGCTTGAGCGTGTCGGCCATTTTTTCGATTTCGGCGCTCGTCGCATGGCCCAGCTTGATCCAGGAAATCTTCGCGCCTTCGGCCGCCGGGTCGACCGAGAAGCCGCTGCCCAGTTTTCCCACGTAGAGCGTGCCGGACGACAGGTCTTGCTCGCGGTCGGCCACAAAGACGAAGAGGCCGCTGTTGGTGGCGTCGTCACCCATCAGCACGGTGCGCATGTCGGGCATGACCTGGACCAGCTCGTGCGAGATGCGGCCCAGGTTGTAGTGTTTCTTGACCGTGCCGGTGCCGTCGGGGTGCACGGTGACTTCGGGCAGGTGGCCGTAGTGGTAGGGATTGGCCTTGGTCTCGTCGCCGTAGACGTTTTTGCTGAACTTCTTGAATTGCGAGCTTTCCGCGGCGAAAGGCGCGTCGGGTTCGTACTCTTCGCTGGACAGGTGGGTGTTCCAGGGCGAGAGGCTGGCGCCGCAGGTGATCCACAGGCCGTGCGCCTTGGACATGTCGACGTTGTGGTACTTCACGAGGCTGAGCTTGCCGGTGGCGGGGTCCTGGTCCAGCGTGAGCACAGCGATGGGCGAGGGCAGGTTGCCGTAGGCGTCGGCGCCGGCCAGGTCGCGCGTGGTGTATTCAAACTGCACGACGGCGAAGACCGCCTTGCCCTTGACGCCGGGTACGTTGGCATTCGGCAGGCCCAGCAGCGAGGTGCCGTCGGGCGAGTCGGAAAACATCTGGCGTTCCTTGCCGGGCACGGAGCGGTCGATGATGGGCTGGTTGTTGATGTCCACATAGCCGCCAGCCAAAATGGTGCCGCCCTTGCCGTCCGGCACCATGTCGCCGGTGACGAAGAAGGGCTGGTAGGCCAGGCGGTAGCTTTGGGTGCTGTTGTCCTTGAGCCGGACCTGCAGGCTGGAGCCCACGGTGGTGGTGGCCATGGCGGCCGTGTCGGCCAGCGAGGGTGCGGCCATGGAAGTGAAGCTGGAAGACAGGTAGTTGCCCGTGGCTGCGGGGCTGCCGGTGGCGCAGCCCGACAGCAAGGTGCTGGAGGCCAGTGCCCCCAGCGGCAGCATGGGCGCGGTCGCCAGGAACTTCAGGGCGGTGCGGCGTGAGGGAAGGGAAGGGGTGGCCAGGTCGGACATTGTTGTGTGTTCCAGTTTCAGGTGGGGAATGATGCGAAGCGGCGGTGTGCCCGCGCCACGGCGCAGGGCAGGGACGCTGCGCTGCCGGAATCTTAGGAAGCTTGTGTGACAGTTTCTTGAAACGGGCTGCCACAGAAGATGGCGAGCAGCGGGGACGGCTGGGGATTAACCACGCACCGGGTACTTGAATATCCCGGGCCGAACCGCAAGCTGGCTGGCTACGGGCCAAAATCGGCCTGCCCCGAACAGCAACTTCTCAAGGCCTTCCCATGACCACCCAACTCAAGATTGATTTTGTGTCCGACGTTTCCTGCCCCTGGTGCGTGATAGGCCTGAAGTCGCTGGATCAGGCGCTGGAGCGCGTGCGCGGCGACATCCAGGCCGAGCTGCATTTCCAGCCCTTTGAGCTCAATCCCAAAATGGCGCCCGAGGGCCAGGAGATAACTGAGCACATCACCGAAAAATACGGCATTACGCCTGCCCAGGCCCAGGCCAACCGCGAGAACATCCGCGCGCGCGGTGCCCAGGTCGGTTTCAAGTTCAGCATGGCCGACGAACCCGGCGGCGGGCGCAGCCGCATCTACAACACTTTTGACGCGCACCGCCTGCTGCACTGGGCCGAACTCGAAGGCGCGGACAAGCGGAAGGCACTCAAGGAGCTGCTGTTCAAGCGTTATTTCACGGACGGCCAGAGCCCGGCCTCACACGAGGTGCTGGCCAAGGCGGCCGCCGAAGCGGGCCTGGATGAAACCCGCGCGCGCGAGGTGCTGGCCTCCGGCGAATACGCGCGCGAGGTGCGCGAGCGCGAACAGTTCTACCTGACGCAAGGCATCCATTCGGTGCCGGCCGTGATCATCAACGACCGCCACCTAATTTCCGGCGGGCAGCCTGTGGAAGTGTTCGAGCAGGCTTTGAGGCAGATCGCGGCGGGCGGCTAAGCGCGGCCCGCGCCCAGCACTTCAACGGTACCCGACTGCTGGACCCAGTCCTTGCCGTTGGAGGCAAAGCCTGTGGCCGCGCCAGTCTTGAGGTTGAGCGCCACCGTCAGCGTGTAGCCGCTTTCCCTCGAGAGATAAGACACAACATGCACGTCGTCCGACATTTTGACGGCGGCACTGGCGTTTTCGAGGTGGTCTTTGGCACCCGGGCTGGCGCTGCGCCAGGTGAGGGTGCCGTCGCTGGCAAACGTGTGCTCAAAGGTATGGCCCTTGGTCGGACCGTCCCGGAAGGTCCAGCGCAGGGTTTTGCCATACAGGGATGCGGGGAAGGTGGATGTGGTCATGGGGGGGGCTCCAGAAAATGGCCTTGATTGCCGCAGTGGGCCGGCCTGGACGGATGGGTACAGTTTCAACTTAGGCTGGCCCAAAACGGCAGCTTGTCGGATGGGGGCGAAATCTTCGTAGGACAAGGGCACGCCGAGCCTTTTGCCGTGGATTCGAGCCCGGGCTTCACGCAGAATGAAATTTTCCTCCTCAGGAGTTTTCATTCATGCCTTACGAACTTCATTACTGGCCCAGCATCCAGGGGCGCGGCGAATTTGTCCGGCTCGCGCTGGAAGCCGCCGGTGCCGACTATGTGGATGTGGCGCGCGGTTGCGAAGGCGAGGGCCAGGGCATTCCCGCGATGATGCATTTCATCGAGAGCGCCGATGTGCGGCAGCCGCCCTTCGCGCCGCCATTCCTGGTGGACGGCAAGACTGTCGTCGGACAGTCGGCGGCCATCCTGCTCTACCTGGGCCCGCGTCTGGGCCTGGTCGGCAAAAGCGAAACAGCGCGCCTATGGACGCACCAGATCCAGCTCACAATTGCCGACGTTGTGGCCGAGGCGCACGACACCCACCATCCGGTGGGCACGGGCCTTTACTACGAAGACCAGAAGAAGGAAGCGCTCAGGCGCGCCAGGGAATTCAGGACGGCGCGCATCCGCAAATTCCTGGCCTGGTTTGAAGCCGTGCTGACGCGCAACCCGCGCGGCGGCGCGCACCTGGTAGGCGGCAGCCTCAGTTATGCCGACCTCTCGCTGTTCCAGCTGGTGGAGGGATTGCTGTACGCCTTCCCCAAGGCCGCCCGCCGCGCGCTGAAAAACGTGCCGCACGTAATGGCGCTGCACGACCGCGTGGCACGGCACAGGCGCGTGGCCGCCTATCTGGCGAGCGAGCGGCGCATTCCCTTTAACGAGGACGGCATCTTCCGCCGCTACCCGGAACTCGATGCCTGAGTCGCCGGCGTTTTGTGCGCGGCGCTCTCCTACATGCCTGTCTGTGCTTGCCTGACCGCCGGGTCTTGCAGTGCACGCGACCATGGTTGCCAGTGTCCAGCCACATAGCACATACAGGAAGCAGTGGCGCGGATCTCTTTCAAACCTGCGTTCGACACAAAGGAGACCTACCATGGCCAAAGAGCATGATCCCAACCTTGATCCCATCAGCAAAGAGCCCGGCGCGCACCCGGTGGGCACCGGCATAGGCGCGGCCATGGGCGGCATCGCCGGGGGCGCGGCCGCCGGCGCGGTGGCCGGCCCTGCGGGAGCCGTTGTCGGCGGCGTGGCCGGTGCGATCGCCGGCGGCATGGGCGGCAAGGAAGCCGCCGAGGCCCTGGACCCGACGGCCGAAGAGGCATTCTGGCGCGACAGGCACACGCTGGAGCCCTACTATGAAATCGGCCGTCCCTTTGACGACTATGCGCCCGCTTACCGGCTGGGCGTGGAGGGCCGGCGCGATTATCCGGGCTCTTTCGAGGAAACAGAAATGCGCCTGGCGGACCGTTGGGATATCTACAGGGGACGCTCGACCCTGGACTGGCCGAAAGCCCGCCTGGCCAGCCGCGCGGCCTGGAACCGTGCGCACGAGCGGCTCAGCGCCTTTGAAACCAACGCCACCCTGAGCAACGCCGACACCGTCGGCGTGGCGGACGACGAGGAGATCATTGACACGCTCAACGACCTGCTCGAATCCTGCCGCGACGGTGAATACGGTTTCCGGGAATGCGCCGAGCACTCGCGCTCCGAAGACATCAAGGTCCTGCTGCACCGCCATTCCGGTGAATGCCGCGCCGCGGGCTTGGAGCTGCAGACCCTGATACGCCAGCTGGGCGGCAAGCCCGACGAGGGCGGCTCCGTCAGCGGCGCGCTGCACCGCGGCTGGGTTTCGGTGCGCGCGACGCTGAGCGCCTACAGCGACCAGGCCATGCTCAATGAGTGCGAGCGCGGCGAGGACACCGCCGTGGCGCGCTACCGCAAGGCCTTGAAACAAAACCTGCCGCTGGCCATCAGGAGCGTGGTGGAGCGCCAGGCTCAGGGTGCCCAGCGCAACCACGACCAGGTCAAGGCCTTGCGTGATGCGCTGAAGGCCTCGAAATAAGGCGGCGGTTTCAGAAAATTCAGAAAAAGGATTTTTAGCGTTTCTTGTCGACACTCGAGGTTCGGCAAACCGGGGGCGGCGCAGGCTGCCCCTTTTTTTCGCCTGGATGCCGGTTAGTTCTTGAGGCGGCTGGCGCAGTCCACCTGTGCATCGAGTTGCATGCCGCCGCGCGAATAGTCGACGTCGGTGACCTTGCAGCCCGAGTGCTGCTCTATGGCTTGCAGCAGGGCGGCGCGCCCGGCGGGCGTGGTGGAGATCGGGCCGGCAGTGGTTGAGCTGGCTATCCAGGTGCCGGCGGTCAGCGCGCTCACCAGGTAGGGCCGGCCTTCGACGGTGACGCGTTGCGCGGCCGGATTTGCGGCGCCTAGACCGGCACAGCCGGCCAGCACCGCGACACTCAGCAGGGCCCCGCCTGCGATGGACGCGGCACGGTGGAAACGCAAAGCGCTCATGCGGACGCGCGCATGCCGCGCGCCACCAGCGGCGGCGCCGGCAGGGCCTGTGCTGATGTGTTTGCGGCTTTGGGTTCAGGCACTTTGGGAGGGGCCTTGGGTGACTTGGCGTCGGGGCAAGCCGACAAAAGCAGCAAGCCGGCCAGTGTGAAGGGCAAGAGGGGCTTCATGTTGTCTCCAGGCGCATGCTGTTGCGCTGCCTGAAATGATAGGCCGCACGCCCGCGCAAGGCCAGTGCCGCAAGGCAAGTCGCGGCGGCCACCTACACCGCCTACAGGCGGCGGCGCGGATGCGCGCTACCCACGCCCATGCGCTGCAGGGCTTCGCTGAGGCTGCGCGCGGGCTGCGTTGCCGTGCACTGCTGCTGGCTGGGCGATGGCCCGGCTTTGTGGGTGGCGGCATGCTGCCTGGCCCGTTCCGCCGCCAGCCGGCGGCCTTCGGTCTGCAGGTAAAGCGTCAGGTCCATTTCATCGGGCTGGTTCATGGCTGCCTCGCAAGTCCCGTTCTGGGGACGCAAAAAGCGGAGGCGCATGGCCTCCGCTGGCTGTCTTACTGGCTGGATGGCGCGCACGGCGCCATCAGTTGTTGCTGCGGCCCGATTGCCGGTTGCCCGAATCTTCGGGCTGCATGTTCTCATCGCGCTCCGACTGCTTTTGCGGATTGTCCCGGGCGCTGCCGTGCTGGCCCTGCTGCCCAGGCTGGCGTTGGTTGCCCTGGCCCTGGTTCAATTGCGCATCGCTGGACTGGTTGATGTTCTGCCGGTCCTGCTGGCCGGGCTGGTTGCGCTGGCCTTGTTGCTGCTGCTTGTCCTGGGCTTGGGGGTTGTTTCTTTTCTGATCATTCTGCTTGGAAGGCATACCGGTTCTCCTTGAAAAGATGGCTGGGTTGAATGCGAAATGACGGTATGAAACCGCCATGAAGCCAATTTAAAACTGCACCCGCATCCGCCATGTCGGGCCGCGGGCCCTGCGTGTGTAGGAGGCGGATGACAGACGGCTGGACACTCATTTGGCCTGCACCGCCGGCTTGAAACCGAGCTGCTTCATCGCGGCGGTCAGGGTGTTGCGCGAGGCCTCGTAAGCGTCCCAGGGCTGGTTGCCGACGGCCAGGCGGGCGCCCAAAGTCTGCGCCGTCCAGTGCGCGCCGCCGGTCAGCGATTCGAGCTCGTCCCAGGCCACCGGCACCGACACGCCCATGCCGGGCCGCGCGCGCAGCGACCAGGCCGACACGGTGGTTGCGCCGAAGCCGTTGCGCAGGTAGTCCGGAAAAACCTTGCCGACACGGTTTTTGGGGCCGCTCTTGGCGGCAAAGCGCTGGGGAATCACGGCGGCCAGGTGAAGCACCAGCGCGTGCGAGAAGTCCTTGACCGTGTCGAAGTCATATTGCCGCTTGAGCGGCACCACCACATGCAGGCCCTTGCCGCCGCTGGTCTTGAGGAAGCTGGCCAGCTTCAGTTCGTCCAGGAAGGCGTGCACCAGTTGCGCGGCTTCCTGCATTTGCGGCCAGGCCACGCCTTCGCCCGGGTCCAGGTCCAGGGTCATGCGGTCGGGCTTGTGGATGGCGCGCGTGGTGGCGTTCCAGGTGTGGAACTCGATCACATTGACCTGTGTCGCGGACAGCAGGGCTGCGGTGGAGGGAATCTCCAGCAGCGCTTCATGGCCGGGATCGAGGGCGGGGTCCAGCAGCTTGATGCCGGGAATGGAGCCGGCCTCGACGTGCTTCTGGAAAAACAGCTCGCCGCCTATGCCCGAGGGCGCGCGCACCAGCGAGGTCGGGCGCGCCTTGAGGTGCGGCAGCATTAGCGCTGCGACCTGCGCGTAGTGCTCGACCACGTTCTGTTTGGTGAAGCCGGTGCTGCTGTCGATCACGCGGTCGGCGTGGGTGATACGCAAGGACTTCAGCGCGGCCGGAGTGGGTTTTTTCGCGGGATTCACGGCGGCGCCTTTCTTGCCGCGTTGCAGGGCGGCGGGTTTTTCACGGACGATATGGATGGCCGGCTTGTCGCTGCGCAGGCCCTGGAACACCGAGTGGCGGATGTGGCCGCCGTGCGTCCATTCGCCAAAAGCGATCTCGGCCAGCAACTGCGGCTTGACGAACTGACCATTGACGCCGGCCGGCAGCTTCGTGAAGGGGTTGCGCTCTGTGTGGATTTTCTCCAGCCGCGCTTTGAGTTCCTTGAGCACCTTGTCGTTGAAGCCGGTGCCGACGTTGCCGGCGTACTTCAGCGTGCCGTCTTCGTCGTGCACACCCAGCATCAGCGCGCCCAGGCCGGTGCGCGAGCCCTTGGGCGCCGTATAGCCGCCTATCACGAACTCCTGTCGCAGCTGGGTCTTGAGCTTGATCCAGTCCGGCGAGCGGCGCGAGACATAGGCTGAGTCCACGCGCTTGCCGATCACGCCTTCAAGCCCGACCCGTCGCGCCGCCACCAGTAGGTCTTGCGGCAACGCTTCAAGCGTGTCGCTAAAACGAATGCCCTCCTGCGGATGGCGGGTGACCAGCGCGCACAGCAGTTCGCGGCGCCGGGACAGTGGCAGCCGGCGCAGGTCCAGCCCGTCGAAGTAGGGCAGGTCGAACACGTAGTAGACGATGCGGGCCGTGCTCGCGTGGTCAAACGCGTTTTGCAGCGCGCCGAAGTCAGGCAGGCCGCGCTCGTTCATCACCACGATCTCCCCGTCTACCCAGCCCGAGGGAATCTCCAGCGCGGCCACGGCTTCGGCCAGCCTGGCGAGCTTGTGTGTCCAGTCGTTGCCGTTGCGCGTCATGAGGCGGACCGAGTCCCCTTCGATGCGAGCCAGGAGGCGGTAGCCGTCGTATTTGATTTCGTAGGCCCAGCCTTGAGGGTCGGCGGGCGGGGCCGCCACCAGCGTGGCCAGTTGCGGGGCCAGAATTTCGGGCAGCTTCGCCTTGACCGCGCCTTCCGGAATATCGGCAGCGGTTTGCGCGGCGGCTTTCTTCGCCGCAGCCTTGCCCGGCGCCTTGCCGGGTTTTTCCGCGGCGTCGCGGGGCAGGGGGCGGCCCGAGAGCACGCTGTTGGGCAGGGCCTGGAGCACGTCGTACTCTTTTTCCGGGCGGGCGTGCTCATCCTGCTCTTTGATCAGCAGCCAGGGCTCGTGGCTTTCATCGGCGCGGCCGCGCATGCGCACCAGGGTCCAGCCGCCCTTGAGCTTTTCGCCGTGCAGTTCGAACTTGAGCTTGCCGGCCTTGAGGCTTTTTGCCGGGTCGCCATGCGGCGTCCACAGGCCCCGATCCCAGACGATCACGTCGCCGGCGCCGTATTGTCTGGCCGGAATGCTGCCCTCAAAATCCGCGTAGGAAATCGGATGGTCTTCGACACGCACGCCCATGCGCTTGACGGCCGGATCCAGGCTGGGGCCTTTGGGCACGGCCCAGCTTTTGAGCGCGCCCTGCAGCTCCAGGCGGAAGTCGTAATGCAGGTTGCGCGCATCGTGTTTCTGAATTACAAAACGCAGGGACTTGTCCGAGCGCGTGCCGTCTTCCGCAGGCTCGGGCGTGCGCGAAAAATCGCGCTTGGCGCGGTAGCTTTTGAGGGAATCGCGGTCGTCCATGGCCTCGGCTTGGGTGGGCGCGGCGCTCAGGCGGCGCGCCGCCTGGCGGGGGCATGGGCTCGGGTCTTGGCCGCGGGTTTTTTGCGCGCGGGCGTTCTGGCGGCAGCCTTTGTTTTGGCGGCCGGCTTGTCCTTGGACGCGTCGCCACCGCCCTTGCGCAGGCTGCGCTGTAGCAGCTCGGTCAGGTCGATGATCTTGGCGCCGGAGCGGGGTTCGGCCTCACCGGATTCTTCCGGCTGCACCACGCTCTCGAGCTTGCCTTCCTTGGCCTTGCGTTTGACCAGCGCCATGATGTCGTCCTTGAAGGAGTCGGTGAACTGCTCTGGGTCCCATTTGCCGGTCATGTCGTCCACCAGCTGTTTGGCCATGGCCAGTTCCTTGTCGGACAGGCCCGCGGCCTTGGCGCCCATGGGCGGCAGGTTGAGCTCTTCCAGCGAGCGGATGTCGGCGCCCCAGCGCAGCAGGTTCAGCACCAGCGCCGGGCCCGACGGCACGAGCACAGCCAGGTGTTGCTTGGTCTGGATGATGACGCGGGCGATGCCCACGCGCTGCGTCTTCAGCAGCGTGTCGCGCAGCAGGGCATAGACTTTTTGTCCCTTGTTGATGGGCGCGACGTAGTAGGGCCTCTCCAGGTAGACAAAGGGAATCTCGGTGTTGGGCACAAAGCTCTCGATCTCGATGGTCTGGGTGGTCTTCGGGTAGGCCGCGGCGATTTCCTCTTCGGACAGCACCACGTACTGGCCGCCCTCGTACTCGACGCCCTTGACGATGTTTTCCTTGCTGATCTCCTTGCCGGTGCGCTTGTTGATGCGCTTGTAGCCCACCGGGTCCATGCTGCGCTTGTCCAGCCAGTCGAAGTCGATGCCGCTTTCGGAGGTGGCCGAATGCAGCGCGACGGGAATGTGGACCAGGCCGAAGCTGATGGCGCCTTTCCAGAGAACGCGAGATGCCATGGGGTTTTCCTGGTGAAGGTCCTGGTGAAGGTACAGGTAGCCAGTGTGGAAGGCGCGCCCGCGCGCCGGTGTCGGCCTGCCAAGAGTCCTTTCGTAGGACGGCGGCTTTTTTGGGTGTTGCGGGGGCCTGCGAGCGGGCGCGGCCGCTGCGCCGGGATGTCGTCCGGAACCCACCGCCCGCATGGGGTTTGTCCTACGGGCAGGCCGAGGGCAGGCCACGCACAATCGGCTCCTGTTTCAAGGAGCCGACCATGCCGACCCGCCGCACCGCCGTTCGTTTGTCCCTTGCCATCGCTGCCGTTGCCGCGGCCGCCCTCACGGGCTGCAGCATGTTGGACCGCCAGTCCAACCTGGTGGCCATGACCACACAATTGCGCGGGGCCAACGAGGTGCCGGCCAATGCGAGCACCGGCAGTGGGCAGGTTGATGCGGTGTTCGACAAAAACACCAACCTGCTGCGCTGGAAGGTCAGCTACACCGGCCTGACGGGCCCGGCCACGGCGGGGCATTTCCATGGCCCCGCGGCCATAGGCGCGAACGCCGGCGTGGCCCTGCCATGGGCCGGCCCCATGCGCAGCCCCCTGGACGGCAGCGCCACGCTGACCGCCGCCCAGGCCGCCGATCTGCTGGCCGGCCGCTGGTACGCCAACATCCACACCGCCGCCTACCCCGGCGGGGAAGTGCGCGGCCAGATGACCGTGGTGCGCAACTAGGCGCAGGGGTTTGCCGCAGCCTCCGGGCCTTTCGGAGGCTGTCGAATAAATGGTTGCGCGCGCAACCGGATCGGTTTATAGTTGCGGCCGCAACCAATAAATCGAATCGGCGGCCCGCATGATCAAGCTCGACAGAACCCTGACCTACCGCCTGCATCTGCTACACAAGCTGACCGACCAGGAAAGTCAGCGCGCTTATGTGGCCGAGGCCGGGCTCTCCATGAGCGACGGCCGCTGCCTCACGGCGGTCGGCACCTTCGCGCCGCTGTCGGTCAACGACCTTGCGCAAAAAGCCAACCTCAATAAGGGCCAGGCCAGCCGGGCCGCGCAGTCGCTGGTGGAGCAGGGCCTGGTCGTCAAGACCGCCAGCCCGACCGACGGCCGCGGCGTGGTGCTGACCATGACACCCAAGGGCAGGGCCGCCTGGCAGCGCGCCATGCAACTGGTGGGCCGGCGCAACCAGGATATTTTTGGTGTGCTGAGCGCGGCCGAACGCGAGCAGCTCAGCGATTTTTTCGACCGGCTGATCGCCAAGGCCAGGGCCGACGGCGGCGCGGCCGAAGATGCCGAGGAATGAGATGGGAATTTTGGAGAAGCCATGAACACGAAGACCTCTTTGCGCTACCAGTCCGGCTTTGGCAATGAATTCGCCAGCGAAGCCGTCGCCGGCGCCTTGCCCGAGGGCCGCAACAGCCCGCAGCGCGCACCGCACGACCTGTATACCGAGTTGATATCCGGCACAGCCTTCACCGCGCCGCGTGCCGAGAACCGCCGCACCTGGCTGTACCGCCGCCAGCCGTCGGTGGTGGTGGGCGGTTACCAGCCTTACGCCCAGCCGCAGTGGACGACAGGCGCCGCGGGCGGCGTGGCCGTGCCGCCCGATCCCTTGCGCTGGAACCCGTTTCCGATTCCCGCCGAGCCGCTGGATTTTGTCGACGGCCTGCGCACCGTGGCGGCCAACGGCGACGCCGGGGCCCAGGCCGGCATGGCCGCGCACATGTATGTCGCCAACCGTTCCATGGCGCGGCGCGCGCTGGTCAATGCCGACGGCGAAATGCTGCTGGTGCCGCAGCAGGGCCGGCTGGTGCTGACCACCGAGCTCGGCATCCTGGACGTGAAGCCCGGTGAAATCGCCGTGCTGCCGCGCGGCATGGCCTTCAGCGTGGCCTTGCCCGACGGCGCCTCGCGCGGCTACATCTGCGAAAACTACGGCGCGCATTTCCGCCTGCCGGAGCTCGGCCCCATAGGCTCCAACGGCCTGGCCAATGCGCGTGATTTCCTCGCGCCCGTGGCGGCTTTTGATGCTGACGACGAGCCCGGCAAGGGCTATGAAATCATCAAGAAGTTCGGCGGTCGTTTGTGGTCGGCCACGCAGCCGCGCAGCCCCTTCAACGTGGTGGCCTGGCACGGCAACCTGGTGCCCTGCAAATACGACACGGCGCACTTCATGACCATAGGCTCCATCAGCTACGACCATCCGGACCCGTCCATCTTCACCGTGCTGACCTCGCCCTCGGACACGCCGGGCACGGCCAACTGCGACTTCGTGATCTTCCCGCCGCGCTGGCTGGTGGCCGAGGACACCTTCCGCCCGCCCTGGTACCACCGCAACCTCATGAGCGAGTTCATGGGCCTGGTCTACGGTCAGTACGACGCCAAGCCCGAGGGCTTCAAGCCCGGTGGCGCCTCGCTGCACAACTGCATGGTGCCGCACGGCCCCGACGCCGAAGCCTTTGAAAAAGCCAGCGCGGCCGATCTCAAGCCGCACAAGCTGGACAACACCCTGGCCTTTATGTTCGAAAGCCGCTACCGCTTTATCCCCACGGCCTATGCCATGCAAGGCGGGGCGCTCGACGCCGCTTATGCCGGCTGCTGGGCCGGGCTCAAGGACCAGTTCAAGGGCTGATGCCGTCCCTCCATTTTTAAAAGCTCACCATGACCGCCCCTCTGAACGCCACCCATGATCCCCAGCTGCGCAGCTGGGTCGCCTCCGCCAACAAGACAGGCACCGACTTTCCCATCCAGAACCTGCCCTTTGGCACTTACAGCCTCACGCCGCAGGGCGAGCATCGCATAGGCGTGGCCATAGGCGACCAGGTGCTGGACCTGCGCGCAACCGGGCTGACGGACAGTAGCGACATGAATGCGCTGATGGCGCAGAGCCCGCAGGCGATGAGCGCGCTGCGGGCCGCGATCTCGCAAGGCCTGGCTGTGGGCAGCGTGAAGCAGGGCGAGTGGGCGGGCTTGTTGCACCGCCAGGATGCGGTCATGCTGCACCTGCCTTGCCGCATCGGCGACTACACCGATTTCTACACCGGCATTCACCACGCGACCACCGTCGGCAAGCTGTTTCGCCCCGACGCGCCGCTGCTGCCCAATTACAAATGGGTGCCTATCGGCTACCACGGCCGTGCCTCGTCCATAGGCGTGAGCGGCCAGCAATTCCCGAGGCCGCTGGGCCAGACCAAGGGACCCAACGAAGAGCTGCCGCTCTTGCGGCCCAGCCACCGGCTCGACTATGAGCTTGAACTGGGCGTGTTTGTAGGGCAGGGCAATGCCCAGGGCGAGCCTGTGGCCATGGAGCAGGCCGAGGCCCATGCCTTTGGCTTGGTGCTGCTCAATGACTGGTCGGCGCGCGACGTGCAGGCCTGGGAATACCAGCCTCTGGGCCCCTTCCTGTCCAAAAATTTCGCGAGCACGATTTCGCCCTGGATCGTCACCCTGGAGGCGCTCGCGCCGTTTCGCGCGGCCTTCACGCGACCCGAGGGCGATCCGCAGCCGCTGCCTTACCTCGACTCGCCGGGCAATCGCCGGCAGGGCAGCCTGGACGTGCAGCTCGAAGTCTGGCTGCAGACGCAGGCCATGCGCGACGCCGGCCTGGGCCCCGAACGCCTGTCGCAATCCAACTACCGCGACGCCTACTGGACAGTCGCGCAAATGCTCACGCACCACACCGTCAACGGCTGCAACCTGCAGCCTGGCGATTTGCTGGGCACGGGTACGCTGTCGGGTCCGCAGCCCGAGCAGGGCGGGTCACTGCTGGAACTCAGCGCCGGCGGCAAGAAGGCTTTGACGCTGGCCAATGGCGAGACGCGCACCTTCCTGGAGGACGGTGATGCCATCATCCTGCGCGCCTGGTGCGAGCGCGAGGGCTTTCAACGCATAGGCTTTGGCGAATGCCGGGGGCAGGTGCTGCCGGCGCGCGCTTAAGTTCAAGGCGCTGATGCTTCGCTCGTGAGCGAAGCATGAGGCGGGTGTTTGAAGCAAAAATGCTTGCCATGAACCCCGACTCGAATCTCGACAACATCCTCGCGGCGTCCGCCCACCGCAATCCCTATCCTTTTTACGCAGCGCTGGCCGCGGGCCCTGCGCTGGTGTTTGATGCGCCGCGCAAGCTCTGGATCGCGAGCAGCGCGGCCGGTGTCAAGGCGGTCCTGGGCAATCCGGCCTGCCGCGTGCGTCCTGTTTCTGAGCCAGTTCCCTCAGCCATCGTTGGCTCGGCGGCCGGCGAGGTCTTTGGCCACCTGGTGCGCATGAACGAGGGCCTGCGGCACGACGCACCCAAGCTGGCATTGCAACGCTTTCTGGCGGCGGTGGACCTGGATCGCGTGCAGGCCAGAACCGAGGTGCTTGCCTTGCAGGCCGCAGGGGAGGGTGTTTTGCGGAGAGAGGCGTTATCGCGCTGGGCTTTTGAAGTCCCTGTGATGGCGGTGGCAGACCTGCTGGGCTTTGGCGAGGACGAACTGCCGCAGGTCGCGCGCTGGATGGCCGATTTTGTGGCCTGCCTGTCGCCGCTCAGCACACCGGCCCAGCTCGCGGCCGCCGGCAATGCGGCCTCGGCCTTGCTGGGGCGCTTTGCGGAACTGGTGCAGGCCGCCAGCGCCCAGCCCGGCAGCGCCTTGGCACGCCTGCAACAGGAGGCGGCACAGGTCGGCTGGCACGATGCGCGGGCGCTGCTGTGCAATGCGGTGGGCCTGCTGTCGCAAACCTATGAGGCCACGGCCGGCCTGATCGGTAACAGCATCACGGCCCTGGCCACGCAGCCCGGCCTGCTGGACGCCATGGCCCGTGAACCCGGCCAACTGCTGCAAATGGTCCACGAAGTCAGCCGTTATGACCCATCCATCCACAACACGCGCCGTTTTGTGGACCAGCCCACCGAGGTCGCGGGCGTTTCGCTGCAGGCCGGCGATGTGGTGCTGGTGCTGCTGGCCGCCGCGGGCCGCGACCCCGCATGCAACCCCAGGTCTGATGAGTTTTTGCTGGAGCGACCGGACCGTGAAGTCCCCGGCTTTGGCCATGGCGCCCACCAGTGCCCGGGCCAGGCGCTGGCTTGCACTGTCGCTGCGGCAGCGGTCAGGGCATTGCTGGTGTCTGGCCACTTGAAGGACGCCGCGTCATTCAGTTGGCATTACCGCCCCTCCATGAATGCCCGCATTCCGGTTTTCATCGCTTGATGCCACCATCACGGCAACTCATACCGCAACAAGAAGGCTCCCATGATCGCGATCATTTTTGAAGTGCAGCCCGCCCAGGGCCAGAAGCAGACCTACCTCGACATCGCCGCAGCGCTCAGGCCGCAGCTCGAAAAAATCGACGGCTTTATCTCCATCGAGCGTTTTGAAAGCCTGAGCACGCCGGGCAAGCTGCTGTCGCTGTCCTTCTTT
Source organism: Polaromonas sp. CT11-55 (assembly GCF_047303325.1). Lineage (NCBI taxonomy): Bacteria > Pseudomonadati > Pseudomonadota > Betaproteobacteria > Burkholderiales > Comamonadaceae > Polaromonas > Polaromonas sp. CT11-55. The sequence continues at coordinate 26,638 of NZ_JBKBEX010000040.1, forward strand.
CGCGACGAGGCCGCCGTGCTGGAATGGCGCAAGCTGGAAAACCACAGGCAGGCGCAAAGCCGGGGGCGCGGCGGGGTGTTTGAGGACTACCGGCTGCGCGTGGCCCATGTGCTGCGCGATTACGGCCTGAATGAGCGGGATGAAGCACCGGCCGACAGCCGGCAGGTGCATGGCTGATTTGGGGCCGAGGGGGGCAATCGCCCCGATAAACCACACCGGGCAGCCGCGGCGGGCCCTTTGTAGGGCTTAAATGCCGGATAAAGGGGCAAAACCTGGGGTAAACCTTACAATCAAGGGTTACCCAAAGCCCCCATGAACGCCCCCGTCGACGTCTCCTTCTTCACGCGCGCCGCCAAGCCGCTGACCAGCTACCGCAAGTACTGGGCGGCCCGCTTCGGCACGGCCAAGTTTCTGCCCACCAGCCGGGCCGAGATGGACGCGCTCGGCTGGGACAGCTGCGACATCATCATCGTCACGGGCGACGCCTATGTGGACCACCCGAGTTTCGGCATGGCCGTCATAGGCCGCATGCTCGAAGCGCAGGGCTTTCGCGTCGGCATCATCGCCCAGCCAGAGTGGCACAGTGCTGACCCTTTCCGCGTGCTGGGCAAGCCCAACCTGTTTTTCGGCGTGACCGCCGGCAACATGGACTCGATGATCAACCGCTACACGGCGGACCACAAGATACGCAGCGACGATGCCTACACACCCGGTGACGTGGGCGGCAAGCGCCCCGACCGCGCGGCCCTGGTGTATTCGCAGCGTTGCCGCGAGGCCTACAAGGACGTGCCCATCATCCTGGGCGGCATAGAAGGCTCGCTGCGCCGCATCGCGCATTACGACTACTGGTCCGACAAGGTGCGCCGCAGCGTGGTGGTCGACGCGAAATGCGATTTGTTGCTTTACGGCAATGCCGAGCGTGCCATTGTCGAAATCGCCCACCGCCTGGCCGCCCGCGAGCCGGTCGCCAGCATCACCGACGTGCGCGGCACGGCTTTCATACGCCGCAGCGGCGACGAAAGCGCCCAGGGCTGGTTCGAGATCGATTCCACCAGCGTGGACACGCCGGGCCGGGTCGAGGCCCACGTCAACCCTTATTTGATGATTTCCGACCAGGCGCGGGAGCAGGGAGCCAGCTGCGCGCGCGAGGACGAAGCGGCCGAAGTGGCGGTCAAGGCCGAAACGGCCGGCTCCGCGGCCAACCCGGCCATCAAGCCGCTGACCTTTGTGGCCAACCCCAATCTCCCGTCCACCGTGCATACCGCGCAGGGCAAGATCAAGGTCCCGCCGCGCGACCGCTCGGTGATACGCCTGCCTTCCTACGAGCAGGTCAAGAGCGACCCGGTGCTGTATGCCCACGCCAACCGCGTGCTGCACCTGGAAACCAACCCAGGTAATGCCCGCGCGCTGGTGCAGGCTCACGGCGAAGGCGCCACCGCGCGCGACGTCTGGATCACGCCGCCACCCATCCCGCTGACCACGGCCGAGATGGACTATGTGTTCGACCTGCCTTACGCCCGCTCGCCGCATCCGCGTTACGCCGACGAAAACGGCAGCCACGACGGCGCGACCAAGATTCCCGCGTGGGAGATGATCCGCTTTTCGGTCAACATCATGCGCGGCTGCTTCGGTGGCTGCACCTTCTGCTCCATCACCGAGCACGAAGGCCGCATCATCCAGAGCCGTTCCGAGGACTCGGTGATCCGCGAGATCGAGGCAATACGCGACACCGTCAAGGGTTTTACCGGCGCGATTTCCGACCTCGGCGGGCCCACCGCGAATATGTACCGCATAGGCTGCAAGTCGCCCGAGATCGAGGCCGCCTGCCGCAAGCCGTCCTGCGTGTACCCGGGCATCTGCTCCAACCTCAACACCAACCACAATCCGCTGATCAAGATGTACCGCCGCGCGCGGGCCTTGAAGGGTGTGAAGAAAATCCTCATCAGCTCCGGCCTGCGTTACGACCTGGCGGTGCAAAGCCCCGAGTATGTGAAAGAGCTCGTCACCCACCACGTGGGCGGCTACCTGAAGATCGCGCCCGAGCACACAGAGCAGGGCCCGCTCACCAAGATGATGAAGCCCGGCATCGGCAGCTATGACAAGTTCAAGCAGATGTTCGACAAGTACAGCCTCGAAGCCGGCAAGAAGCAGTTCCTGATCCCGTACTTCATCGCGGCCCACCCCGGCACCAGCGACGAAGACATGATGAACCTGGCGATCTGGCTCAAGAAGAACGGCTTCAGGGCTGACCAGGTGCAGACCTTCTACCCCAGCCCCATGGCCACGGCGACGACCATGTACCACACCAACAAAAACCCGCTTCGCAAGATCACGCGCGACAGCGAGACGGTGGACATCGTGCGCGGCGAACGCCGCCGCCGGCTGCACAAGGCCTTTTTGCGCTACCACGACCCCAACAACTGGCCGGTGCTGCGCGAGGCGCTCAAGGCCATGGGCCGGGCCGACCTGATCGGCAACGGCAAGCACCACCTGATCCCGACCTTTCAGCCCCTGACCGACGGCAGCTATACCAGCGCGCGGCGCAAGAATTCGACGGGCACCTCCGCCACCACGACCAAGGCCGCGCCAGTGGTCAAGGGCCGCCTGCTGACACGCCACACCGGCCTGCCGCCGCTGGCGCAGGGCGCGGGCGGCAAGCCTTCCGGCCGCAAGGGCCGTTAAGCGCGCGACCTGCGGGTCGCCTCTTCTGGCAAGATGACCCATAGCCGCGGCGAACAAAGCGATCGCCTCAGCGGCTTTCGGACCGGTATATCTCTGATCGGAACACACTGGGGAGACCCCATGCTCATTGCACGCAGAGCCCTTGTGGCTTTCACCATGGCGGCCGTCACGGCCTGCGCCTGGCTGGCGCCGCTGGACGCACCGGCCATGCGCCAGGTCGATGCCGGCCTCAAGCGCGCGCTGGTCAGCTTTGCCACGGCGCGGCTGCTCAATGCCGTCATCTCCGTGGCCCAGGGCACCGAGGCCTCGGTGCAGCCCTTCGGCGTCGGCGTGACCTTCACGCCCGGGCAGATCCTGGACCCGGTGAACGACCTGGTGGAGCAGTTCTCGCAGCTGATGCTGGCGGCCAGCGTTGCCTTCGGCATCCAGAAGGCGTTGATCAGCATAGGCAGTTACTGGCCGGTGTCGCTGGCCTTGAGCGCCGCGGCGCTGGGCTGGTGGTGGCTGCATCTGCGCAGGTCACAGGCGCCCCCCTGGCTATCCAGGCTGTTGGTGATTTTGCTGATGCTGCGTTTTGCCGTGCCGGTGGTGACGCTGGGCAGCGACTTGCTGTGGCAAAAATTCCTGGCGGCCGATTACGCGGCCAGCCAGCAATTGATAGACAGCGCCACCGGCCAGGCCGGGCAGCTCAATCCCGCAGTTGCCGCCGCACCCGACAAGCGTGGCCTGATCGAGAACATGAAAGACTGGCTGGCCAGGAACGGCGACGTGGGTAAACAGGTTGAAAACCTCAAGCAGGCGGCCGAGCAGGCCACCGAGCACATCATCAAGCTCATCGTAATCTTTGTGCTGCAGACGTTGGTGATCCCCTTGCTGCTGCTGTGGGCCTTATATGCTTTCGTCCGGCAGGTGTTTGAGCGGCCGGCGCGGACCGGCTTGGTTTACGGCGGCGTTTCCGCCTCGTCTTCGTTATGATTCAGGCCATGCACCTCCAGCTTTCTCCCCCTTCCGTCGCTCTGTGATGCACCCGGCTTGATGCCGGGCTGCGCCCTTTGGCCGTGCTTGTTTCGATGGAACAGCGCGCGGCCTTGAGTTGACGCGCCTGCCTGCTTTTTGTTGCGGCGATCCCGCTTGCAGCAGGCGCACGGACGGAGAAAATTTTCATGAAAACCCAAACATCGGCCGCCCTGGCCTGGGGTGGCGTGCTGCTTGCGGGCGTCTTGTGGGGCGTGGGCGCCCTGGTTGCCCAGTCTGTGATGGCCGGGGGCATGGCGCCCTACAGCCTTTCTTTGGCGCGCTTCGCGCTAGGCTTGCCTCTGCTGTGGTGGTGGCACTGGCGGCAGCTGCCGGCTGCGCCGCGCACGGCCCAATGGCGGCATCTTCCTCTGCGCGGCAAGGCCCTGGTCATGGGCACCGGCCTGGCCATGGCGCTCAACGTCACGAGCTGGTTTATCGCCATGAGGCACATAGGCGCGGCCCTGCCCACGGTGATCTCGATCTGCTGCGCGCCCGTCATCGTAGCGCTGCTGTCGTTGCTGCGCGGCTATGAGCGCGCGAGCGGCCGGTTGCTGCTGGCGCTGGGTCTGGCCTTGGCTGGTGTGGGCCTGATCGCCATGCCCGGCGAGGGCTTGAGCCTGCCGGCGCACTACGCGGCCGGCCTGGCCTGGTCGCTGGCCTCGGCCGGGCTGTATTCGCTGGTGGTGCTGGGCAATGCGCGCATGCCCGCGCAGCTGCCGGCCGTCACGGCCTCGGCCTGGAGCATGAGCGCAGCCGCGCTGCTGATGCTGGGCCTGGCTATCGCGCAAGGCATTACCTGGCCGCAGCACACCACCGCCTGGATGCAGGTGGGCTACACCGGGATCTTCACCACCTCGATTGCCTACCTGGCATTTGCCTGGGGTGCGCGGCGCCTGTCGCCGACCGCGACGGTCATCGGTACGCTGGTCGAGCCTCTGGTGGCCGCCGTCGCGGCGGCCTGGCTGTTTGCCGAGCCGCTGAGTGCGCAGCAGGGCGTGGGCGCCTTGCTGCTGGGGGCAGCGATGGTGGTGCTGGCGCGGCGGGCTTCGTGAACCTTGATGATTCAGGCGACCTGATCGCCTGCCACTATCGCCAGGCCAGAAGGGCCGCCCTGAGAGGCGGCCAAAAAAGCCAGGCGCCAAGAAAAAAGCCGTGCGCTAAGACCATCAGCCAGTAGACAAGCTGAAAAGAAGGCTTGCTCGACTTGTGCCGCAGGACCTGCTGCGCCAGCCACGCTCCTGGCCAGCCGCCAGCCAGCGCCAGCAGTTGCAGCGTGCTCTCGGGTGTGCGCCACTGGCCGGTTTGCGCCGCGCGCTTGTCTACCCAGTACATCCAGAACGTCAGGAGGCTGAGCATGAACGACGCCGGCAATACCCACCATGGCAATAGCGATTGCCAGACGGCCCAGAGCAGCAAACCGCCGTAGGCCGTGCCGACGATCAGCAGCGACCCGAAGCCAGGTCCGGGCGCCTGGGCGGCGGTTTTCCGTCTTGGGCGCATACGTCGAACGGCGTCCCTGTTTTCAGGACGGGAGCGGGCAGGGCTTCGCGATGAGGCGCGGTCCTTGGCGGGATCCGGCCCCGCATCCATCGCTTCAACCGCCATTGCGCGCGGACCTTTGCCGCCGACGTGAATTTCTTCAAAGCTGACAATCATGCCTTCTCGCGGTTGCAAGCCGCCACGCAAATCCCTCAGATGAAAAAAGACATCGGCACCTGCCGTCTGGCCGCGAATAAATCCAAACCCGCGGCCTGCGTCCCAGCGTGCAATCGTTCCCTGCTTCCTCATGCGTGCATCACCGTGCCAGCGTGTGCAGCGGAATGTCCTTCTCCACCGCCAGCGCGTCCAGCTCTTTGCGGGTCTTGCCTTTGAGCCAGGCTTCAATCGCCGCATGCGTGGCCGGCGCGAACATGGCCTTCATGCCGGAGGCCTGCACGCCCGCGGCGGTGCACAGGCTGGCCGCGAAATGCGGCTCCAGCGCCGCGAGCGCCACGCGGCCGTCCTTGCAGGCATAGAGGCGGTAACCCGCATGGCCGCCGCCCACGGCCGCGCCGGGCTGCGTGAGTCCCCAGATGCGTGGCAGGGCCAGGTAGCCGGCGGCGGCAGAGAGGGCGACTTCGAGGTACGCGCCCTTGCCCTTGGCGCGCTGGTGCAGCACGGCCTGCAGCACGGCTTCGCTGGCCATCAGCGAGCCGCCCATGTCGGCGTACAGCGTGGCGGGCAGGTCCAGGCCCGTGAGCAAATCGTTTTCGGCCAGGTAAGTGAGGTCATGGCCGGGCTCTTCGGCGCGCTCGCCCAGGCTGCCGACGATGGCGACCTGGCTTAGCCGCGGGTGCTGCTTGTGCAAGGCCTTCCAGGCCAGGCCCAGCTTGGCCAGTGCCGAGGGCCTGAAGGAGGTGAGCAGCACGTCGGTTTTTGCGAGCTCGCGGTGCAGCAAGGCCTGGCCGCGTTCGGTCTTGAGGTCGGCCGTGGCGGTGCGCACGCCGGCGTGCAGCGCGGCATAGGCGGCCGGGTTGTAGAGCTTCATCGGGTCGCCCGAGGGCGGGGGCGGCTCCAGCTTGGCGCAGCGCGCGCCCATCTGCCTGCAGCGCATCAGCGCCGCCGGGCCGGGCAGGTTGAGGGCCAGGCTCAGCACGCGCACGCCTTTGAGCGGCTGCAGGGGGATATGCGAGGAGGGCGGGGAG
>NZ_JBKBEX010000041.1:0-21674 GCF_047303325.1 Polaromonas sp. CT11-55
ACAAAGAAATCCACAAGCCCAGCAACTTCCTGCGCCAGATCATCGAAAAAGACCTGGCCGAAGGCACGTATAACAGCCGCCGCTGGGGCGGCAGCCCCGGGGACGCCGCCCACCACGCCGCCGGCCAGCCCGACCCCGCCAAGGTGCGCCTGCGCTTTCCGCCCGAGCCCAATGGCTATTTACATGTCGGCCACGCCAAAAGCATTTGCCTGAACTTCGGCCTGGCGCTCGACTATGACGGCGTCTGCCACCTGCGCTTTGACGACACCAACCCCGAAAAAGAAGACACCGAATACGTCGACAGCATCATCGACGCCGTCAAATGGCTGGGCTACGACTGGGCCCAACTGGAAAGCACCGGCAACAAAGGCGAAACCAAGCCTTACCAGGCCAGCGACTACTTCGACTTCATGTACCGCGCCGCCGAATACTTGATTGAAAGCGGCAACGCCTACGTCGACGAACAAAGCGCCGAAGAAATGCGCCACAACCGCGGCGACTTCGGCCACCCCGGCACCAACAGCCCCTTCCGCGGCCGCACACCGGCAGAGAACCTGGCGCGCTTTCGCGAAATGCGCGACGGCAAACTCGCCGACGGCGCCGCCGTGCTGCGCGCCAAAATCGACATGGCCTCGCCCAACATCAATATGCGCGACCCGGCCATCTACCGCATACGCCGCGCCCACCACCACAACACCGGCGACAAATGGTGCATCTACCCCATGTACACCTTCGCCCACCCGGTCGAAGACGCGCTCGAACAAATCACCCACAGCATCTGCACCCTGGAGTTTGAAGACCAGCGCCCCTTTTACGACTGGCTGCTGGACCGCCTGGCCGAAGGCAAGCTCATCGCCACGCCGCACCCGCGCCAGTATGAATTCGCGCGCCTCAACCTCACTTACGTGCTCACCAGCAAACGCAAGCTGGCCCAGCTCGTCAATGAAAAGCGCGTCAGCGGCTGGGACGACCCCCGCATGCCAACCATCGTCGGCCTGCGCCGCCGCGGCTACACGCCGGAGTCTTTGCAGCTGTTCGCCGAACGCATAGGCGTCACCAAAAGCGACAGCTGGATCGACTACAGCACCCTCGAAGGCGCGCTGCGCGACACCCTGGACCCGATCGCCCCGCGCGCCATGGCCGTGCTGGACCCGGTCAAGCTGGTGCTCACCAACTGGGATGAAGTCATGGGTGCGGGCAAGCTTGACGACTGCAGCGCGCCTGTGCACCCGCACCATGAAGACATGGGCAAACGTCACTTCAAGATAGGCAAGGAAGTCTGGATTGAACGCACCGACTACGAAGAGACCCCGCCCAAGGGCTTCTTCCGCCTGTTCCCGCCCCACGTCAATGCCAGCAAGCAGGCGATTGCCGGCAGCAAGGTCCGCCTCAAATACGGCCACGTCATCGAATGCACAGGCGCCGTCAAAGACGCCAACGGCAAGGTGACCGAAGTCCACGCCACCCTGATCCCCGACACCAAGAGCGGCACGCCAGGCTCCGACGCGATCAAGGTCAAGGGCGTGATCACCTGGGTGGGCGTGAACGATGCCATCGAAGCCGAAGTGCGGCTGTATGACCGCCTGTTCAGTGTGGAGCACCCCGGCACTGGCGACAAGGATTTCCTGGATGAACTCAATGCCGACAGCCTCAAGACTGTGACAGCGTATGTCGAGCCGTCGTTAACGAATGTGCCCGCCGGCACGCGCTTTCAGTTTGAGCGGCATGGGTACTTTGTCACAGACATTGTTGACCACAAGGACGGCAAAGTCGTGTTCAATCGGGTGACGGGGATGAAAGACAGCTGGGCCAAATAAAGCCCGGCCATCCCGAAGAACGCAGAAAAAAGGCGGCGTCAGAGCACGCCAGGCAAAACAATATCAAGGAGGGATGAAGCATGAAAGCCATCATCAAGACGCTGTTCATAACGTTGGTGATTGCCGCACTGAGCGCGTGCGCATCCATCAAAGACCCAAAAATATATTCAGAAAAGAAAGAAGCTTTTTCTCCCGAGCCAGTGAAGAAGGTACTGGTCGTCATCGATATGGGCCTCGAATTTGACACATTGCCCAGCGGCTTGGCGTTCTCCAAGACAGACAACGCAAAAAGAATGTATGACCCCTTGGGTCAGGCAATGATCGCCGAGCTAAAAAAATCGGGTATCGAGGCCGACTATCAACTGCACCTGACAAAAGCGACCCTTGTGATCCCCGAAGGTTATTCGCACGTCTGGATTCAGAAGCTCGACAGATTGGTCCACACGACGAGCTCGGTCGGCTCATACGTCTCAGGCCGCATATGGAAGGCCACCATCATCCAATGGCAGACACCGGCACCGCGAAAATTGACGATAGCCTTCAGGTCGGAATATGAAGCAGATGGGCCGCAGTGCTTCATGCCCAATACGCTCGCCAACAAGGACGAATGCCAAAAGAATTACCTTGGCACTGTTGTTGGCCAATGGCAAAAGTCCGGCTTGCAGTGATTGCTATTGACGTTGTTGCCAAGTCCGGCAACAACGCCTGTGAGGATCATCCGATTGGAGGAGAGGGTAAGCCCGTATTCAATCGAGGACGAGTATGAAAACTTGGCGGCAAATAACAGAAGAATGGACAATATCTCATGGCGCAGGCTCAGGCTCAGGCAGCTTTTGGTGCAAATAGAAAGGCGCTGTAGTTCAGCGCTTTTTTTTATTTGAGCGATGCATCTCGAAATACCAAAGAGGAATTCATGGACTTCGAATCAAAAAAACTGCTAATTGCAGCAATCACAGACGAGGTCAATGTTCTTCATCCACTCTTAAGTCATCTATTGAGACACATAGAGGACGTCACTGACGTGGAGTACATGCATGGGCCCAACGAAAAAGGCGCGGACTTCGTTGTTTCTCGGCGGGACGTTGCACTGAACACAATTCACCACATAGGTGTAGTCGCGAAAGTCGGAAAAATCCTTCAAAACTTCGATGATGTAGCTCGCCAAGTTGAGGAGTGCCAACAGTCACGAGGCATTCTAGGAGGTATGACACAAGTACGTTTGAGTGAGGTTTGGGTAATTAATACATCGTCAATTAGCAAAAACGCTGAGGACAAAATACAAGACAAATACAGAGCACAAAAAATCACATTCATTGATGGCGAGCGACTCACCACACTTGTTGACAAGTATGCAGATTACTTCTGGTATGACGTTCCTACGAATGTTGGAAGCTACTTACAAGAGCTATCAGCGCGCCTAATTAATCTCGACGCTGAACTCAGCGTCTTAAAGGGCCTGAAGTGCTCAGATTTTTATGTCTCTCCGGAAATCCAAGAATTCAGCAAGTCAACCTATTCTCGTCACACCAGACCACAAAAGGCTCGACTCGTAAATCTTCAAGAAGTTGTGCGAAAAGAGGGAGTGAGCTTCCTCGAAGGAGACATGGGGTATGGAAAATCCAAGACTGCACGGGCTATCGCCCTCTATTACACCGCGCCAGAAAGGTTTAAGCAGTTCGGCGTCATACCGATTTTCACAAGCTTCAGAAGTTTTTCAGACAGCGGAAAAAGTCTTGCCGAGATTTTGGTCGATGAGACTAAAAAATACTTTCGCGCAGACGATTACCCAACGTCGGAAATTCTCTTTGTAATCGATGGCGTAGATGAGGCGATAAAAAAGGGATCGAATTGGCAGGATCGTCTCCAAAGTGCGATCAAGGAAGCAAGAAACACCTCAAAATTTCATCTCCTCCTGACCTCTCGCCCCCTCCGTCTTCTAGATGAACCCACCAGCGCATACGCGGGGTCTACGCGCTACGAACTCAGACCTTTAAGCCTTTCAAAGCTCATTAATTTTGTAGAGCAAGCATGCTCGAACATGTCGCTCCCCAAACGATTATTTGAGGATCTTCAAAAATCCGATCTATTTAAGCAACTCCCACAGAGTCCTATTGCTGCGGCTCTTTTATCCAGGCTGATTTCTCAGAACACGAATGATCTTCCATCAAATCTAACCGAGCTCTATTCAAAATCGGTTGAAAACTTGTTAGGTCGATGGGACGTAGATAAGGGTGGCTGTACAGAAAAGGAATTTAGAGATGCAGAGCGTGTGACATTGGTTCTAACCGAATACATAGTCGAAAACCAACTTCCACACATGAATTATGCGGAGGCTGTTGAACAGATTGACCAATGGCACAAGGAGAGAAATACCAATGTATCGCTGGATGCGCTAAAAGACAGGGTCTTTTTTAAGAGTGGTATTTTTATGGTCGATGAGGAGCAAGGATTGCTTGCCTTCAGGCACCGATCTTTTGGCGAGTTTCTATTTGCGCTTGCATCGCAGCGCAACAATAGGCCACCGCCGATTCAAAATTCATTCAACGCTTACTGGGTGGTTCCTCAATACTTTTACACGGGACTATTAGGTGACTGCAAACAGCATTTGCATGCCTTGCTATCCCATGAGCCAAAAAATGAAGCCGAATCCTGGCTAAAAATTCTATTCATGCCTGACTACTTTTTGGCTGGTTATCAAACGCCTTATTCAATCGTTGAAGAAAACCTCTACAAGTTATTCCTGGATGCCGCGCATCTCTTTAATCGGATTCGAGGTGGTGACACAAAAACCAAACTTGCAGAATTACCAGAGATGCATCTACTTTGGTTCTTCCAGAGGTTGATTCGCAATTGTTTTGAGTATGAGTTCTTCAGAAAATCAATAACGACAACTCTGCTAAAAATTGATGGTGAAATGGCCGACCCGAAAATCAAAGAACTCGCACTGTTTTTTGCATCATGCTATGCGGCCGAACTCGGTGACTCTTCGGGATTTGAATTTCTTCTCAAACATCACCCAACGGAGAAGCTGCAGCTTTCTGTTGCCCTGGCAATTAAGGTAGAACAGGAGACCAACAAAGATTTCACCAAGTTGAGCATTCTCAAAACGCACGATAAGAAATTGCAGGCGCTTCTCACGAGCGGCAGAGATCACAAGCTATTGAATGGGCTGGAGACTTCAAAAGCATTGGATGATCTTTTTGAGAAACCAGTAAAGTCTAGAAAAATCGACTTAAGACCTTAGCTCCCTGCTGCAATGGCCACGGCAGCCCACGGATGCGATTCCCTTGCATTTAAATCGATTACCGCCTGGGTGGTGGAACAAAGCTTAGCTACAGCTTTGTAAACACCGTCGCAAATACGCAGTTCCCGAGTATGTCTCACGCAGGGCGGCCTAGCCTTTGCGTCAAGCCGATACCCTCTTCCCCATCAACACCCCAATCGCCTCAACATCCGCCCCCGTCACCGGCGTAAACACCATCAAACTCAGCCCCGGCGAGCTGTCGATGGCCAGGGCCTGGTACTCCAGCGTGATCGCCCCTACGCCGGGCCGCTCAATCCGTTTGATCCCTACCCAGTGGCTGCGCATTTCGTTCTCGGCCCACAGGCGGCGAAAGTCTTCGCTGCTGGCCTGGAGTTCGGCTGCGAGGGCGGCGGCTTCGGCGCAGTCGCCGGCGCGTGCCATATCGATGCGAAACGAGGCGACGGCGTAGCGTGCGTCGGTCTCCCAGTCGGGCATGCCTTTGCGCACGCGTGGGGTGTGGAACAAGCGCCTCAGCAAATTGCGTTCGCTGGGCTCCAGCGCGGGGTAGTCGGCCAGCACGGCCAGGGCTGCCGCGTTCCAGGCCACGATGTCCCAGCTTGCGGTCTTGACGATGGCGGGGCTGGTGGGCATGGCGTCGAGCACGCGTTGCAGCGCGGGCGTCACCGCCACTGAAGACCTGGGCTTGAGCGGCGGCGGGCGCTGCTGGGCCAGCAGGAACATGAACTCGCGGCCTGCGCCGTCCAGCTCCAGCGCGCGGGCCAGGCGTTCCAGCACTTCGTCTGACGGCGGGCCGCCGCGCCCTTGCTCCAGCCAGGTGTACCAGGTAACGCTGACGTTGGCGCGCGTGGCGACTTCCTCGCGCCTGAGGCCGGGCGTGCGGCGCCGGCTTGCGGCTTCGGGTGTGGGCAGCAGGCGCGCGCGGCGGTCGCGCAGGAAACCGCCCAGGGTCAGGGGCTGGGCCGGCAGGGTGTTAGTGCTCATACCTGTATACGCTCACGGCTTTTGCAAATTCGATGGAGGGCGGATTATCGGGACTCATTTTTTTAAGGGAGTTCAGTATGCGTGTTTTTGTGACGGGAGCGACGGGTTTTGTGGGGTCTGCGGTTGTGCGTGAATTGCTTTCAGCGGGGCACCAGGTGCTGGGCCTGGCGCGCAGCGATGCGGCGGCCGATGCCCTGCTGAAAGCGGGTGCGGCGGCGCACCGTGGTGAGCTGGCGGACACGGCCAGCCTGGCCACAGGTGCGCAGGCTTGTGACGGTGTGATCCACACGGCCTTTCACCACGATTTTTCAGTCCACGCGGCGGCAGCCGAGATGGACAGGCGGGCCATCAAGGCGCTGGCCGGTGTGCTGGAAGGCTCGGGCAGGCCGTTTGTTGCAACCTCGGTGACCATGCTGCTGGCGCACGCGCGCCCGGCGACCGAGGACACACCGGTGCCCGCGGACTCGCAAAACCCGCGCGCCGGGGCGGAGGGCCTGATGATGGACGCGGCCGGGTGCGGCGTGCGCGCAAGTGTGCTGCGGCTGCCGCCTTCGGTGCATGGTGCGGGCGACTATGGCTTTGTGCCGGCATTGGTGGCATTTGCGCGCCGCAAGGGTTTCTCGGCCTTTATCGGCGAGGGCACCAACCGCTGGCCGGCGGTGCACCGGCTGGACGCGGCGCGCCTCTTCCGGCTGGCGCTGGAAAGCGCCTTGCCCGGCGCGCACCTGCATGCCGTGGCCGAAGAAGGTTTGCCCTTGCGTGCGATTGCCGAGGCCGTGGGCGCGGGCCTGGGTGTGCCGGTGCGCAGCATCAGCGCCGATGAAGCACCGGCCCACTTCGAGTGGCTGACGCGCTTTGTTGCGGCCGACAACCCGGCGTCGAGCGCGCTGACGCGCAGCTCGCTAGGGTGGCAGCCGCAGGAGGCGGAACTGCTGGCGGACATACGGGACGGCGGCTACTTCGCCTGAAAAGGCTGCTGAGGGCGCCAAGGGAAAGAGGCCTGGGGTTTAATCACCCCATGGCTCAACCCAACTTCAGCCCTGCCGCAGACCGCAACAAGCAGCCCATCCTCGATGTCTTGTTGAAAGCCTTGCCCGCGCAAGGCAGCGCCCTCGAGATCGCCTCCGGCACAGGCCAGCATGTCGCCTGGTTTGCCGCAGCCCTGCCGCAATGGACATGGCAGCCCACGGATGCGATGCCGGCCGCACTGGACTCGATTACGGCCTGGGTGGCCGAGCAGGGCTTGCTGAATGTGCGCCCTGCCCTGGTCCTCGATGTGATGGTGCCTGAATGGCTGCCGGTTGGCTCAGCAAAGTTTGATTTGATCTACTGCGCCAACATGCTGCATATCTCGCCTTGGGCGACTTGCGCCGCGCTGATGCAGGGCAGCGCGCGTTATCTGGCGGCGGGTGGTGTGCTGGTGACCTATGGGCCTTACCTTGAAGACGAGGTGCCCACATCGGAAGGCAACCTGAGCTTTGACCAAAGCCTGCGCGCGCAAGACCCCGCCTGGGGAATCCGCCGCCGGGAGGATGTGGAAGAGGAAGCGGCGCGGGCGGGCCTGCGGCTGCTGTCGCGGCATGCGATGCCGGCCCATAATTTGTTGCTGGTGTGGGGCTCAAGCTCATAAGGGGACTTCCCTCCCCTTGATGTTGGGGCATCGTGCTCGCATCGAACTTTCATCACATCTGATGCATCGGGCATTGGAAACAAACTGCAACAGCGCACCCGTTTTGGTGAATTGTTGCCTGCCAAGTCATCGGCCAAACGCATGGCCGCCCGTATGATCGGCCGGTTCAAATTTAAAACTCAAAAGGACGTTCCCCATGGCTGCTGCGCGCACGATCCACGCCGACCTCTGGCGGGTGTTTTTGCTGACCCTGGCCTCGCTCTTTCTCATTCCGGCGGTCACGCTGGTTTTCACGCACTACGCGCTGCAGTCTGAGGACAAGGACTTCATCCAGCGCGTCAACTCCCAAATCAATGCCGCCCCCAACCTGACGCCGGCGCAGAAGGCCGACGAGATGGCGTTTTACGACACGCACAGGCTGTCGATGGCCTGCACCGCCACGGGGCCGGAAAACCAGGTCTTTCACGACAAGGTGTGCAGCACGTATTCCATGCACTGGTGGTTTCACTGGGCCGAGCGTGCCGCGTTCTGGACCTTGATCCTGGGTGCGGCGCTGCTGGTGGCGGCGAGCGTGCTGGGCGCGCTGGCCTTTGTCAACCGCGGCCTGCGTTATGCGAGCTTTGTGGCGGGTTGGCGGCTGATGACCATTTCAAGCGCGGTGGAGGTCACCTTGCAAAGCGCGATGCTGGTGTGGCTGTCGTTCTGGCTCACGGCGTATTTCTGGCACAGCTACTACATCAAGCTGGTGGGCCTGGCCGGCATCATGGCGGCCGTGGCGGTTTTTTATGCCATCTACACGCTGTTCAAAAAGCTGCCTTTGGGCAACACCATTGAAGGCGAGCTGCTGTCCGAAGCCGACGCCCCGCGCCTGTGGGACCGCATTCGCCAACTGGCGGGCCGCGTCAAGACGTCGCCGCCGGACCACATCATTGCGGGCATCGACAACAACTTTTTCGTGACCGAAGCACCTTGCACGGTGGCCGGGCAGACCCTGACGGGCCGTACGCTCTTTGTGAGCATTCCGCTGCTGCGGGTGCTGGACACCGCCGAGGCCGACGCCGTGCTGGCGCACGAGCTGGCCCACCTGGGCGGTGGCGACACGCGCAGCAGCGCCGCGCTGGGCCCCAAGCTCAACCAGTTTGACCTGTACACCTGGCAAATGCGCAGCGGCGGGCTGACCATCGTGGCGCACTACCTGCTGCGCCTGTACCGCATGGTGTTTGAATTCGCACTGGCGCGCGACAGCCGCGAGCGCGAGTACACCGCCGACCGCGTGGCCGCGAAGCTGACGGCGCCGCAGTCCATCGTGCAGTCGCTCATCAAGATCTCGGCCTACTCCAGCTACCGCAACACCGTGGAACGCAAGCTGTTTGAGCAAGAGCAACAGCACACCGGCGCGCTGGGCATTGCCGGCTTTGTGGCTGAAGGCCTGCACCCTTATGCCCGTTCGGGTGAATTTGTGACGGCCATGAAAACCGCCGCCGTGCCGCACCCCTACGACACGCACCCGCCGCTGGCCGAACGCATGCGCAATGTGAACCACAAGGTGGCGGAAGACAGCTACGGCGCCATTGTGACCACCGTGCCCCAAACCACCTGGGCCGATGAGATATCGACCGCCGCCGCCATCGAGCAGCGGCTGTGGACCGACTATGAACAGCGTTTTGCCGCCGCGCATGAGCAAAGCCTGGCCTACCGCTATGAGCCGGCCACCGAAGAAGAGCGCGCCGTCGTGCTGCGCTACTTTCCGCCGGTGTCGTTTGACCTTGGCAAGGACAAGCGCATTGACATCAGCTATGAAGGCGTGCATGCCACGGCAGACGGCGGCGTGCCGCTGTCATGGGACGAGGTCAAGGGCATGACATTCAACAACAGCAGTTTTGGCAACACGCTCACCGTCACCCACTTCGACAAGGGCATGCTGGGCGCGCGCACCAGCACGATCAAGCTCAAGGGCCTGGGCAAGCAGGAAGAGCACTTCAAGGCGGTGCTGGGGAGCTACTGGCAGCGCCACCAGATCATGCGGGCGCAGCAAAAAGCCCGCGCCGCTGAAACCGAAACGGCCTGAGACACGCGTGAGATTGCAGAGCCGGCGAAAGCCGGCTGGCGATTCACCGGCTTTCAGCGCTTTTCTTTTTTCAAGCGCCCGGCCCTGTCCGACATCAGCGAGGTCACGGCCTCCACATCCGCCTGTGTCACCGGCGTAAACACCATCAGGCTCAGCCCGGGCGAGCTGTCGATGGCCAGGGCCTGGTACTCCAGCGTGATCGCCCCAACGCCGGGCCGCTCAATCCGTTTGGTTCCTACCCAGTGGCTGCGCATTTCGTTCTCGGCCCAGAGGCGGCGGAAGTCGGCGCTGCTGGCCTGGAGTTCGGCTGCGAGGGCGGCGGCTTCGGGGCAATCGCCGGCGCGTGCCGTGTCGATGCGAAAGGATGCGACGGCGTAGCGTGCATCGGTTTCCCAGTCAGGCAAGCCCTTGCGCACGCGCGGGGTGTTGAACAAGCGCCTCAGCAAATTGCGTTCGCCGGGCTCCAGCGTGGGGTAGTCGGCCAGCACGGCCAGGGCTGCCGCGTTCCAGGCCACGATGTCCCAGGTCGGCGTCTTCACGATGGCCGGGCTGGTGGGCATGGCATCAAGCACGCGTTGCAGCGCGGGTGTGACCGCCGCTGAAGACCTGGGCTTGAGCGGCGGCGGGCGCTGCTGGGCCAGCAGGAACATGAATTCGCGGCCGGCGCTGTCCAGCTCAAGCGCGCGGGCCAGGCGCTCCAGCACTTCATCCGAGGGCGGGCCGCCGCGCCCTTGCTCCAGCCAGGTGTACCAGGTGACGCTGACGTTGGCGCGCGTGGCGACTTCCTCGCGCCTGAGGCCGGGGGTGCGGCGCCGGCTTGCGGCTTCGGGTGTGGGCGGCAGGCGCGCGCGGCGGTCGCGCAGGAAACCGCCCAGCGTCAAAGTCTGGGCCGGTAGAGGTTGGGCTGAGAGAGCCTGGGCCGGCAGGGTGTTAGTGCTCATACCTGTATACGCTCACGGCTTTTGCAAATTCGATGGAGAGCGGATTATCGGGACTCATTTTTTCAGGAGTTCAGTATGCGTGTTTTTGTGACGGGAGCGACGGGTTTTGTGGGGTCGGCGGTTGTGCGTGAATTGCTTTCAGCGGGGCACCAGGTGCTGGGCCTGGCGCGCAGCGATGCGGCGGCCGATGCCCTGCTGAAAGCGGGTGCGACGGCACACAGGGGCGAGCTGGCGGACACGGCCAGCCTGGCGGTTGGCGCGCAGGCCTGCGACGGTGTGATCCACACGGCCTTCCACCACGATTTTTCCGCCCACGCGGCGGCCGCCGAGATGGACAGGCGGGCGATCAAGGCACTGGCCTGCGTGCTGGAAGGCTCCGGCAGGCCTTTTGTGTCGACCTCGGTCACCATGCTGCTGGCGCACGCGCGCCCCGCGACCGAAGACACAGCGGTTCCCACGGATTCAGCGAACCCGCGCGCCGGGGCGGAGGCCCTGATGATGGACGCGGCCGGGCGCGGTGTGCGCGCGAGTGTGGTGCGGCTGCCGCCTTCGGTGCATGGCGCGGGTGACTACGGTTTTGTGCCGGCGCTGGTGGCGATTGCGCGCCGCAAGGGTTTTTCGGCGTATATCGGCGAGGGCGCGAACCGCTGGCCGGCGGTACACCGGCTGGACGCGGCACGCCTCTTCCGGCTGGCGCTGGAAAGCGCCCTGCCCGGCGCGCACCTGCATGCCGTGGCCGAGGAAGGCCTCGCGCTGCGCACGATTGCCGAAGCCGTGGGCACGGGGCTGGGTGTGCCGGTGCGCAGCATCAGCGCCGATGAAGCACCGGCCCACTTCGAGTGGCTGACGCGCTTTGTTGCGGCCGACAACCCGGCGTCGAGCGCGCTGACGCGCAGTTCGCTGGGGTGGCAGCCGCAGGAGCCGGAACTGCTGGCGGACATGCGGGACGGCGGCTACTTCGCTTGAAATGGGGCCGGCCTGGGGTTTAATCACCCCATGCCCCAACCCAACTTCAGCCCCGCAGCAGACCGCAACAAGCAGCCCATCCTCGATGTGCTGCTCAAGGTCTTGCCCGCGCAAGGCGCAGCGCTCGAAATTGCCTCAGGCACAGGCCAGCATGTCGCCTGGTTTGCAACAGCCCTGCCGCAATGGACATGGCAGCCCACCGATGCCATGCCGGCCGCGCTGGATTCGATTGCAGCCTGGGTGGCCGAGCAGGGTTTGCACAATGTGCGCCCTGCCCTGGTGCTTGACGTGATGGCGCCCGAATGGCTGCCGGGCAATGCCAAGTTTGACCTGATCTATTGCGCCAACATGCTGCATATCTCGCCCTGGGCGACTTGTGCCGCGCTGATGCGGGGCGCGGCACGTCATCTGACGCCAGGCGGGGTCCTGGTGACTTATGGGCCGTATCTGGAAGACGATGTGCCTACCTCAGAAGGCAATCTCTCATTCGACCAAAGCCTGCGCGCGCAAGACCCGGCATGGGGCATACGCCGCAGGGAGGATGTGGAGCAGGAGGCCGCGCGGGCCGGCTTGCGCTTACTGGAGCGGCATGCAATGCCGGCCAATAATTTGCTGCTGGTCTGGGACCGAAGTTCGTAAGGGAGCCACACATCGGCTCCTGGCCAGCTCCAATCTGGCAAGAAGTGTGCGGGTATTGCCTGCGGATTAAAATCCACACATGACCAGCCTCTTCATTTGCTCCTTGCGTCGCCAGCAGACGCCAGCACTTTCCTAAGCCCGGCGGTCCGCTCCCTCCTTTTCAGCGCAACCATCCACCGCCGGGCCCCAACCCCGCGCGTTCGCGTACGCCCTTCACAGCCGGCGTCCGCATTGATGGAGTGCCCCCATGCACGCATTGGTTCACGGCGAGCGCACGCTTACCGACATTGATTACGCACGTCTGAGCAAGCTGCTCAACCAGCAGCGCCCCGGCCACCTGGCCGATTGGCTTGAAAGCGCGGAGGTGATGAGCTCACGCGCCGCGCCCAGCGACCTCGTCACGATGAATTCGCGCGTGGAAGTCGTGGATGTGCACACGCACCACCGCCAGGTCCTCACCATTTGCTACCCCGGCGATGCCGAGCCCGCCGCCGGCCTCATCTCCGTGCTGTCGCCCGTGGGCAGCAGCCTGCTGGGCTTGAGGACGGGCGACACCGCCAGGTGGCTCACGCCCCACGGCGAGGGCTGTGGTGCGCAAATCGTAGCCATCCAGTACCAGCCCGAAGCCACGGGCGACTACACCCGCTGATCCGTTCAGCACCCGTCATTCACCATCCGCCACCCGCGGTTTCTTGAAAAAAGAAAGGAGTTCCCATGTCCCCTCGTTTCATTCTTGCCGTCACCGATTTCTCAAAGCAGGGAGCCCATGCGCTGGACCGGGCTGCGCTGCTGGGTGCCGAGCACGGCGCCATGCTCACGCTGGCTTACCTGGGCCACCCCACAGAAGCGCCGCCGGCCGATGCGGCAAACCGGCTTGAGCAGCATGCACGGCAGCTTGCGCAGATGCACGGCATCAAGGTCCGCGCCACGGGCCGCCTTGCACGCAACGTCAAAGAGCTTTTGCCCGATGTGAGCGCCGCCGACCTGGTGGTGTGGGGCGCCGCGCGGGTGCGCAGCCTGCGGACCTTCTTCCTGGGCCAGCCCGTTGATGAACTGCTGCGCAGCGCCCAGCGGCCGGTTCTGCTGGCGCGCCGCCGCGCTGAGCATCCTTACCGCAAACTGCTGGTCGCGGTCGATTTCTCGCAAGCCTCGCCTTCCCTGGTGGAGCTGAGCTGCGCCATCAGCAGGGCGGCACCGATCGAGCTCTTCCACGCCATCGACACGATCAACGAACGCAAGTTGAGGCAGGCTGAAGTTTCGGAACGCGACATCAAGATCTACCGCGAGCAATGCCTGGGCTACGCACGGGACCGGATGGTGCAGCTCACCGATTCCTACGACGCAAGGCGCAACCGCGTGCAGACGGCCTTCGGGCGCGGAGACCCTTCGCTGCAGGCGCTGGTGCAACAGCAGCGCAGCGGCGCTGATTTGATCGTTGTGGGCAAGCACCCCGCCTCCGCCTTCTCGGACCTGATGTTCGAGAGCGTCGCAGCCCGGATCGTGAGCTTCTCGGCCGGCGATGACGCGCGCAGCGATGTGTTGATCGTGCCGCACGGCTGGCAACCCGCGCTGGGCACATCGGCGGCCGGGCAAGCCGGCGTGCGACGGATCCGGGCCGGCGCACCGAAGGCACCTGCCGGTCCGAACCCGGCGGCGCTGCATGCCGGTGCCTGACGGCCCGGTGAGACAAACATCCTGCCACCACCAGGTCGGCGTACCGATTCGAGCGCTCCTGCGGCTGCTGGCTCGGCCCTAGGCCCGCAGGATTTTCTCCATCGCCTTTCCTTTGGCAAGCTCGTCCACCAGCTTGTCGAGGTAGCGTATTTTTTGCATCAGCGGGTCGGCGACCTCTTCGACGCGGATGCCGCAGACCACGCCCTTGATCAGCGAGGCATTCGGGTGCATGGCGGGGGCCTGGGCAAAAAAGGTTTCGAAATCGTTTTGCTGTTCCAGCTGCTGGCGCAAGCCCTTTTCGTCATAGCCCGTCAGCCAGTAGATGACCTCATCGACTTCTTCGTTGCTGCGGCCTTTGCGTTCCGCCTTCTGGACATAGAGCGGATACACCTTGGCAAACGCCATCTTGAAAATCTTGTGCGCGGGCATGGTCATGTCTCCTCGGCTTCCAGCGACGCCTTCAATCGGCCCAGCGCCTGGTCCCATTGCTGGGCAATCAGGTCCAGCGAGCGGCGGGCTTCGTCGAGCTGCTGCGGGTCAAACTGCCACAAGCGCTCGCGCCCCACTTTCACATGGTGCACCAGGCCCGCGTCGGCCAGCACATGCAGGTGTTTGGTCACGGCCTGGCGCGTGATGTCGGTGGTGGCGGTCAGCTGCGAAATCGAGACCGCGCCGCCCACACAGAGCACGGCCACCAGGCGCAAACGCGTTTCGTCACCCAGGGCGGCGAACACGCCTGCGGGGCCGGGCTGTGGCGAGGGCGATGTTTCGGCGGGCCTGGAGCTGCTTTTAGGACGAGCTGACATATTTCTCAATGTTAGCCATCTGCCCTTGCCAGCCGCCGTCGTTCATGCGGAAGGCCTGGTCGCGGCGCGCCACGGGGATCTTGTCAAAGCCGGATTCGACCACGCTGAGCAAGGTGCCACCGTTCACCGCCTTGAGGGTGAATTCCACAAGGGTTGTGGGCTCTTTGGAGTAGTCGACAGCCGGGTCGACCGCATAGGGGTGCCAGCGGTAGGAGAAAAGTGTTTCGGGCTCCACGCGGTCAATGAGCACGTCGAACAGCACATGCTCGTAGCCCGCAATGGTGATGTGGCCCTGCACCTGCTGGCCGGCGATAAAACTCTTGCCCTTGAGCGCCACACCGAACCAGCTGCCGAATTCCTCGGCATTGGTAAGCGCCTTCCAGACCCTGGAGGGCGCGGCCTTGATGTGGACGCTGCGTTCGATGCGGTCGGTGGATGAAGTCATATGCAATCTCCTGGTTGCATTTATTTTGCACCGGGCAATAGGCTTATGCAACATATTGGTTGCATGATTTTGTCCCCAATTGCAAGCAATTGCAGCCGCCGCGGCGCAAAGTGGTTGTTCGCCTACACGGGCCTGGGGAAATCGCTGCTCAAATCAAAGCGTACGGGCTTGTTTTGTGTTTTTGACCGCCCGCTTTCCCAACCCATCCATCCAGGAGACAGCCATGCCCCAGTTCGCCATGATTACCGGTGACGTGACCTTCACACCGGGTGACGGTACCCCGATTGAAATCCCGCGCGTGCGCATTGAAGTCGCGCTGGAACCCGACAGCGCCACCCTGAGCTGGGACGCCGGCGACGGCGTGGCCGCGGTGACGGCGATTCCGCGCATCCAGTTCGACGACTATGTGCGCGAGGGAAAAATCACCATGACGCCGCAATAATGGCGCCATGTATTTCCCCTCTTCACCGATCACGATTCCTTCAAACCTGAGCCGCCGCGCCATGCTGCTGGCCGCCGCGGCCGGCTGTGCCCTGCCCGCCTCCTTGCTGGCCCAGGCGGCGCCCTCACCCAACGGCCCCTGGCCGCGCGCCTCGCAGGTGCCTGGCGGCGTGGCGCTGCTGTCCCTGGGCCCGGCTGCGCAGCGGCCTCTGGCCTTTGCGGGCGAGGTTCCTTTGCTGGTGCTAGGCGATGCGAAGGAATGGACCGCGCTGGTGGGCATTGCGCTGTCGGCCGCACCGGGCGAGGCCAGCATCACCGTGCAGGCCGCCGACGGCAGCCGGCGCGACATCGCCTACACCATAGCCCCCAAGCGCTACAGCGAACAGCATCTCAAGGTGGAGCCGCGCACGGTGGACTTGTCGCCCGAAGACCTGGCGCGCTACGAGCGTGAGCGCGCGCACCAGGACGTCGTCATGGCGACTTTCAGCGAGCCCTGGCCGCAAGGCCCGCTGCGCATGCGGGTGCCGGTGCCGGGGCGGCGCTCCAGCTCCTTCGGCCTGCGCCGCGTCTTTAACGGCCAGCCGCGCAACCCGCACAGCGGCATGGACATTGCGGCCGCCACCGGCACACCGGTTGTTGCGCCGCTGCCGGCGCGGGTGATAGACACGGGTGACTATTTTTTCAACGGCAACACGGTGTGGCTGGACCATGGGGGTGGCTTGCTGTGCATGATGTGCCACCTGAGCGCGATTGACGTGAAGCCGGGGGACGCCCTCAAAACCGGTGAGCGCCTGGGCGCCGTGGGAGCGACCGGCCGGGTGACCGGCCCGCATCTGCACTGGGGCGTTATGCTGAACCGCACCATGGTGGATCCGGCACTGTTCTTGCCGGCCTGAGCCCCAGCCCCCTCTCCCAGGGGAAGAGGGGCGTAATTCTGGATACCCCTCTCTAACCCGTTAGGTCGCACTCACTAGGCAAAACCGGCAAGATGATCCCATCGTCAAAAGCCTATTGAAGGAAAACACCATGAGCGCCAAAAACCTCTCCACCGTTGCCAACGACCTGATCGAGTCCTACGGCAATACCGCCCTCAACGTCATCCAGGCCTACCGCGCCGGCGGTGAGCGCGTGGTCAGCCTGCTGGAGCAGCGCTGGAACAAAGCCCTGAAACAATCGCGCACCGAACTGACGGCTGAAACGGCGAAAAACGCTTCGGCCGCCCAGGCCGCCTTCAGCGCCTACTACACCAAAGGCCTGTTGCTGACGACCAGCGGCGCCGAACAAGTCGTGAGCCAGCTTGTGAAAGTGGCCGAAGCCGGTGTGGAACGCGCCGCCGCCAACGCCAGCCTGTTTGAAGAAAAAACCGGCGTGACCACGCTGAACACCCTGGCCCAGGTCACCGCACCCGGCGCATTGGCTTTGAGCAAGCTGGCTGCGCAGATCGAGCAAAAGAGCGCCGAACTGGCCGGCAAGATTGCCGGTGACAGCAAGCCCGCAGCCAAGCGCAGCTCGGCGTTCCGCCGCGCCAAGGCAGCCTGATAGACAGCGTTCCGCGCTTCAAAGAAAAAACCCCGGCCGGCGCCATGCGCTGACCGGGGTTTTTTCATGGCCTTGCGGCCTCGGGATTTAACCGCGCGGGTTGATCAGCCGCTCGACTTCATCGCGCAAGGCGCCCAACTGGGCGCGCAGGTCGCGGCGCTCCTGCGGCGTCACCACACCGTCGGAACGGTAGGCGGCTTCGCGGTTTTCAATCTCCTGCTCGCGCGCCTGCAAGCGACCAGCTTCGCGCAGGCTCAGGCGATGGCTGCGCACGCCTTCGTCAATGCGCTGGCGGATATTGAACTCCTGGCTGTCGATGGCGCCCAGCCTGTCGGCCGGGTAAGCGACGGCCACGGTACGGTTGTTGGCAATGGCGCGCTCGACCTCGGCGCTCAACTGGGCCATGTCGGCGCGCAGCTGCTGGCGCTCCTGCGGGGTGACGCGGCCGTCGGCCTTGTAGGCGGCCTCCCGGTTCTGGATCTCGCTGTCGCGGCGGTACAGCACACGTGCTTCCGAGGGCGTGATACGGCCGGACTGCAAGCCCTCGCGTATGCGCTCGCTGACGGCCTGCTGCGCCCTGTCTATGCCCGGCGTCTGCGGAGCCGGCGCATAGACCACCTGGGGTGGGTAAGAAGGCGCAGAAGAGCCGTAAGGGACTTGCGGCTGCGCCATGGCCGGCGCGGCGGCCATGCCCGCGGCCAGCGCGGTGGCCATAAGGGATGCGGTCAAGAGTTTTGATGTCATGGGGTCTCCTTTGCTCAATGAATGAACCGGCAAGCCCTGAGGAGGAAACTTGCTTTCCGAAGCACCGACCCGGAGGGGCTTTTTGGTGCTTCAGTGCTTTCATCGTGGAGCCCGAACGTCAAGGCTGTGTAATGCGGAGGTAGGGCGGGTGTAATGAAGCCTGGGTTTTACTTCCTGTTTACCTCGCCGCATGCCGGGGTATCAGGATGTAGCAGCGCTTACAGGTCGCGCGGCATATCGCCTACTGGCTCAGCGGCAAATCATCCACCGTCGCGAGGTATCGGCTGACCAGCTCAAAAAAGCTGTCGTAAAACGCGTCCGAGGAAATCGTGACGCTGCCGACTTTGACCATGGAATCGTTGCTCGATGTAAAAGGCAGGGACACCGAGCCTATGGCGCCCACGCCCAGGCTGGCGGAGTTGTTGCTCTTTTTAAGCTGGTAGCTGTCCTGCAGCGCGGTGACAAAACCCAGGCTGATCTTGCCGTCGGCGCTTTCGGGTGCGCAGACCACGCGTATCACCATCTGCAGATGCGCCTCGGCCTCGGGCTGAAAGCTCTTCTGGCCTTCGACCAGGTCGACCCTGGCGGTGTTGATGATGTAGCCCTGGCTCAGCAGCGCGCGGCGCGCGGCCTCGCAGGTCTGCTCGGGCCTGGCGTCGAAAAGCCGCGAATAGGTGGCGGTGGAGCCGAACTTTTCCTGCAGCGGGAACGACTTGACGGTGCTGACGCAGGCCGTGAGAAGGAAGGCAAGACCCAGCACTCCCGCAAGCAGGGCTGCACGCGGAAAAGCCTGGCGATGCATCTGTGGCGGTTTCAAATTCAGTACGCTCCTTGCAACTTGAAACAGGGCCGGACGACGGCCCTTTGCGTTAGTTTAGCGGCCCGCTCTATTGAGCTTTACTGGCCCAGGTAGATCTGGAAAATGATCCCGGTGTTATTGGCAACCAGCACATAGTCGCCGCCGGTTTGCACCCAGTGGTAGCCGGGTGGCGGCGCGCTCAGGCGGTGGCCGCGCCAGTCGTCCACCCAGTAGCCGCGGTCGCGGTATTGCGCCGGCAGACGGCCGCCGCGGTAGAAATCGTGATCGGGCCCAGCGCCGCGCCCGTCGGCCTGCGCGTGCGGCGGCGGGCCGTGGCGGTGGTGCTTGTCGGCTTTTTTGCCGTGCCCATGGCCGCCTCTGTTGTCGTGGTCATCGCCATGGTCTTTGGCCATCGCAAGCCCGCCGAAGGCGAGGGATGCCGCAGCCAGTGCGGCCATCAAGGTTTTGTTGAGCATGGCGATCTTTCGTGGTGAAGAGTTTCGATTGTTCTCCCGCGAAACCCTGGCGCGCGTAGGCGAAGCACCCGTCTTGAGGCACAGCTTCTCAGCCTTTACTCGCGGTTGGCCATGGTTTTCCCGGGGATGTGGGCCGGCAGGCGCGACGCTTGAAATGCCATTCGCCCATCCCCAATTGCAGGAAATGTCCGACCCACTCCACATCGTCTGCCCCCATTGCCACACCACCAACCGCGTGCGCGAGGACCAGCTGGCCAGCGACCCGAACTGCGGCAACTGCAAAAAGGCGCTGTTCGTCGCCCATTCCACCGCGCTCGACGAAGCGGCCTTTGACAAACACATCAGCCGCAACCAGATCCCGGTGCTGGTCGACTTCTGGGCGCCCTGGTGCGGCCCCTGCCGGCAGATGGCGCCGGCCTACGAACAGGCCGCCGCGCAACTCGAGCCGCGGGTGCGCGTGGCCAAGGTCGACACCGAGGCCGTGCCCAACCTGGGCGCGCGCTTCAGCATCCGCAGCATTCCCACACTGGCACTGTTCCAGAACGGCCGCGAGGTCGCGCGCCAGGCAGGTGCGATGGGGGCGGCGGATATTGTGCGGTGGGTGCGGGCGAACCTGCGCTGAACTGGCGGCGTGCCGGCGCGGCTCGCTACGCCATGCTCACCGCGCGCTCCGGCACCGGGATGGCAGTGGTCGGCAGCTGGTAATGCCTGTCGTCGAACAGGTCTATGCCGCACATCAGCGATTCGGCCCAATCAAAAAACTGGCCTATGGCCGGCCCCTCCAGCGGCGCGCCGTGCTGCGGCACCAGCATGCGGATGTCGAGCTGCCGCGCCATGCGCACCCACAGGCGCAGCACCTTGTTGGACACCATGTAGCGGCGATGAAAACCCTCCATGAGGCGTAAATGCTCCTTGAGGTCGCTCACCGGCACCTGTGCATCCCGGCCCGAAGTCATGGAAACACCCAGGTCACCCGTGAAAAGAATGCGGCTGATGGGATCGTAGAAATGAAAGTTGCCTTCGGAATGCAGGAAGTGGGCAGGCAGCAGCCACAACTCGTTGCGGCCCAGCGGCAGGCGCCCGCCGCCGTCGGTCACGCCGATCACGCGCTGGTCGGTCTTGCCGACCTTGGTGAAGTGCGGCACAAAGCGCTCCCACACGCGCGAGATCACCAGCTGTGCCGGCGTGGAGGTCAGCCAGCGGTCCAGCGAGGCAATGATGTCGGGGTCGGCATGCGAGGCGATGATGTAGGAAAGCTTTTGCGGGCTGAAGTGGCGTGACATGCCAAGGAAAAGCTCATTGAAGGCCAGGTTGCCGCCCGGGTCTATCACGGCGCCGGTGCCGTTGTCCACGATGAGGAACTGGTTGGCCTGCACGGCCTGGTTGTCCTCGTCGACGAGGTCGGTGAACATCAGGCAGGCGTGGCGGCTGTCACGGTAGAGTTCGATGGGCATGAGAGGTGGGCCGGCGCGGCGCAGCGTTGGTAAAACCCGGACTTTAAAAGGCCAGCGTGTGCTCATGCTTGATGCAGGTCAAGCGCTGGCAGAATCCATTGACGACAGCCGCACCAGGAAACAAGCTATGCCGACCACCCCTACTCCCCTGCTCCAACGCCGGCTGCTGCTGGCCGGCATGGCCTCGGCGCTCGCGCTGGCAGCCGGCTGCTCCAAAAAAGCCAAACCGCAGGGCAAGACGCTACCCAAGGAAGCCGTGCTGCTGTGCCTGGGGGATTCTTTGACCTTTGGCTTTGGCGCCGCGGTGGGTACCGGCTATCCGCAGCAGCTTGAACAACTGACCGGCTATGTGACCAAGAACGCGGGCGTCAACGGCGACACCGCCGAGGGCGCACTGGCGCGCCTGCCCGGCTTGCTGCAGGAAAACGCACCCGGCCTGGTGTTGATATCGATAGGCGGCAATGATTTTTTACGCGGCCTGCCGCTGGAGCGCACACGCGCCGCGCTCAAAAGCCTGGTGCAGACGGCAGCAGCCGGCGCCCAGGTCGTGTTGATCGCCCAGCCCAAGCCGGTATTCCTGGCAGCCGCCACCGGGTCACTGAGCGACCATGAGGTCTACGCCGAAGTCGCGAAGGAAACCGGCACGCCGCTCTTCAGCGGCGGCTGGTCGTATGTGCTGTCGCGCAGCGAACTGCGGTCGGACCAGATTCACGCGAATGCCGAGGGGTATAAGGTTTTTGCCGAACGCTTGGCGGCGTGGTTGAGGGAAATGAAGTTTTTGGTCTGAGGTTCTTGGGCCGGGTCTTGCTCCGGCTGGCGCGCTCTGCCTCCTCATCTTCCTTCTTACTCTGCTGAGGGTGGCTGGCCGGGGGTTGCCCGGCGGCAACTCACTTTTATCGAAACCCGCAAAGCGGGTTTTCTTTTCTTCGCCAAAAGGCGCGCTACGCGCGCGGGGTTTGCTCACTTCGCGCAGCGAAGTTACGCAAACA
>NZ_JBKBEX010000042.1:0-19455 GCF_047303325.1 Polaromonas sp. CT11-55
GGCACAACAGCAACCCTCCACCGTAGACCCCGGGCGCCTTCGCGAACGGTTTGACTTTCAGCCCGCGCCAGAGCCCGCGCCGCCGCCGCCACCCATGGCACCGCCGCTGCCCTTTACCGCGGTAGGCGCCATCCAGGGCAAGAAGATCGCCAACGGCCAGCTGCAGGCCTTTATCCAGCATGGCGACAACCTCAGCGTCATCCAAAAAGGCGACACCGTCGCCGGCAGCTACCGGGTGGACGAGATCACGTCCGACCGCGTGGTGTTCACCTACCTCCCCCTGGGCCAAAAACAATCGCTTCAACTTCTGGACAACCCACGATGACAACCATTGACCACAATGCCGGGCTCTCCGGGAGGGCTGCCACAACAAGGGGCTTGGGCGAGCTACGCGGCCGCATGACGCCCATCGCCTCCAGCGTGCTGGCCTGCCTGCTGCTGACGGCCTGCGCCGGCGCGCGCTACCACCAGGACGGCATGAGCCAGATCGGCGAGGGGAATATAGACACCGGCATCGCCTCGCTCAAAAAAGCCACCGAGCTCGACGGCAGCCAGTCTTACAAGATCGACTACCTGGTGCAGCGCGACAGGCATGCCGACGCCTTCGTCAAGCAGGCCGACCAGGTGCGGGCCAGCGGCGACATCGCCGGCGCGCGCGACCTCTACGGCCGGGCGCTGGCA
This sequence comes from Polaromonas sp. CT11-55, assembly GCF_047303325.1. Classification (NCBI taxonomy): domain Bacteria; kingdom Pseudomonadati; phylum Pseudomonadota; class Betaproteobacteria; order Burkholderiales; family Comamonadaceae; genus Polaromonas; species Polaromonas sp. CT11-55. The sequence goes on from NZ_JBKBEX010000042.1 coordinate 682, forward strand.
TTGAACCCCGGCCACGCCCGGGCCGCGGCCGCGCTCAAGGCGCTGGACCAGGACGCGCGCAACGACCAGTTGCTGGCCGAGGGTGAGCGCTACCTCAAGGACGGCAAGCTCGACGCGGCCGGCGAGCGCGCGGCGCGCGTGCTGGCCGACCAGCCCAACCACAAGCAGGCGGCGCAATTGCGCAAGGCCGTGCTGGACGCCAGGGCCGCCGCCGACCTGGAGCGAGAGCGTTTCCGCGAGGCCAAGTCGGTCATGAGTTCGCCGGTGACGCTGCAGTTCCGCGATGCCACCATGCGCACGGTGTTTGAAGCGCTGTCGAAATCCACGGGACTGAACATCCTTCTGGACCGCGAGGTCAAGGCCGACGGCAGGGTCACGATTTTTGTGAAGGACGTGGCGGTCGAAGACGCGATCGACCTGATCCTGATGCAGAACCAGCTCGAAAAACGCATCATCAACAGCAACACCATGATGGTCTACGCGGCCACGGCGGCCAAGCAATCGGAGTACCAGGAGCTGACGGTGCGCTCCTTCCGCGTCACCAACAGCGATCTCAAGTACATCTCCGGCATGCTCAAGACCATGCTCAAGCTCAAGGACGTGTCGGCCGACGAGCGCAGCGGCCTGCTGGTGATACGCGACACGCCCGAGACCCTGCGCATCGCCGAAAAACTGATCGCCCTGCACGATGAGCCCGACCCGGAAGTCATGCTCGAAGTGGAAGTGCTGGAAATCTCCGAGGGGCGCAACAGCAACCTGGGCGTCCAGCCGCCCAACGCCATCACCATCAGCACGCCCACGGGCGGCGCGACTACGCCGGGCGGCACCGTCAGCAACCTCACCATCAGCCAGCTGCGGCAGCTGGGCGTGGGTGGCCTGACCGTGACGCCGATTGCCGGCACGCTCAACTTCAAGCTGCAGGACACCGAAACCCGCATCCTCGCCAGCCCGCGCATACGCGCGCGCAACCGCGAGAAGGCCAAGATCATGATTGGCGACCGCGTGCCCACCATCATCAACAACGTCACGCCGGTCAACGGTGGCTCCTCGGTCGTCACCGGCACCATCACCTACCAGGACGTCGGCCTCAAGCTCGAGTTTGAACCCCAGGTGTACGCCAGCAACGACGTGGGCATCAAGATCAACCTCGAGGTCAGCAACATCGCGCGTGAGTTCACCGACACGCAGGGCAGCCGCTCGTACCAGATAGGCACACGCAACGCGAGCACCTTCTTGCGCCTGGCCGACGGCGAAACCCAGGTGCTGGGCGGCCTGATCACCGACGAGGAACGCAACACCGCCGACAAGATCCCGGGCCTGGGGCACCTGCCCGTGGTCGGGCGCCTGTTCGGCAACTCGAGCACCAACAAGTCCCGCTCCGAAATCGTGCTGGCCATCACGCCGCGCGTGCTGCGCAGCTATGCCAACCTGGGCAGCGACAGGTCCAGCGTGTTCTCGGGCACGGCGCTGACCCTGCGCGACCGGCAGATCCTGGCCGACCCGGTGGGCGGCCTGAGCCTGCCCAACTCGACAGGCGCCCGCCCCGCGCCCGCACCCACGCCCATCAGCGGCATCTCGCCGGCGCCGCAGCCACCCGGTGCGCCTGGGGTGCCGGGGGCGCCATCGCCCTCCGTTCCGCAGGCCCCCGCGCAAGCGGCTCCCGCCATGCCGCTGGGTGGCGGCGGCCTGCCGCCGCCCCCGCCCATGATCCAGCGTTAAGAAGAGGCGACGTGGTTCTTTTCCCCAGCCGCCCCCGCGCAGGCACTCACCCCGAAGCCGGCTTTACGCTGATAGAGCTGCTGGTGGTGTTCTCCATCCTGGCGCTGCTGCTGACGCTGGCCACGCCGCGCTACTTCAAGGCGCTGGACGGCGGCAAGGAAAAAGTCCAGGCGCAAAACATGGCTACGCTGCGCGACGCGATCGACAAATTCCGTGCCGACCAGGGCAAGTACCCGGCCCAGCTGCAGGAGATCGTGGACAAACGCTACCTGCGCGAGATGCCGCTGGACCCGGTGTCCGGCTCACGCGCCTGGGAAATCCTGCCGGTACCGAACAACACCGAGCCCGGCATTTACGACGTACGCGCACCCAATGTGCCCGCCCCCTTGCCGCCGGCAAGCACGGAAAGCGCCGCGCCATGAGGCAGCCCGCGCAGCGCGGCTTCACGCTCATCGAACTGCTGGTCTCGCTGGCCATTGTGGGCCTGCTGGCCATGGTGGCCGTGCCCCTGACCCAGGTGGTGCAGACACGCGCCAAGGAGGCCGAACTCAGGCAGGGTTTGCGCGTGATACGCCAGGCGCTGGACAGCTACAAGGCGGCCTCCGACGCCGGTGTGATCGACAAAGGCGTGGGCGCCTCGGGCTACCCGCCTTCGCTGGAAGTGCTGGTCACCGGCGTGCCGCGTTCCGCCGCGTTTGGGTTTTCAGCCCAGCCCTTTGTGCTGCTGCGCAGGATCCCACGCGACCCTTTTGCCGAAGACCCGGCCTTGAGCGACGCCCAGACCTGGAACACCCGCGCCTACAGCAGCAGCGCCGAGGCGCCGCAGCCGGGCGCGGATGTGTTTGATGTTTCGTCGAAATCCTCCAAGCAAGGGCTGGACGGTACGGCTTACCGCAGCTGGTGAGGGCGAGCCGTGAAAGCCATCCGTTCAAGCAAACCTTTGGCCGGCCAGTCCGGCTTGGTCCTGCTCGCGGTCTTGATTTTTCTGCTGCTCACCACGCTCGGCGCATCGGCCATGGTGGAACTGCAACGCACCCACACCCAGCGTGCCAAAGAGGCCGAACTGCTGTTTGTCGGCGACCAGTATCGCCGCGCGATCAAGTCTTATTACAGCAGCGTGCCCGCGGGTAAAAGCCAGTCCCTGCCGAAATCGCTTGACGACCTGCTGGAAGACAAACGGTTTCCGATGCCGGTGCGCCACTTGCGCCGCCTGTATCCCGATCCCATGACGGGCGAGGCCGACTGGGTGCTGGTTCAAGGCGCGGGCGGCATCCTCGGTGTGCACAGCCGCTCCACACAAAGCGCCTTCAAAAGGCGGGAATTCCCGATCCAGTACCGGGATTTCCAGGACAAGGAGACTTATGCAGAGTGGGTGTTTGTGGCTTCGGTGAATTGACCGAGAGATACCTGGAACCAAACTGCTGTAGTGTTGAATTCCGCGTCGATGTGCACGCTTTTTTCGCAGTCGCTTGACCCTATCACAGCCTGAATTTTGCCCTTCAGTCCTGTGCAAAGGAACGTGACCAATGGCTCCTCACTCGAGAAAAAGCGGGTCAACCAAGCGCGGAAATGCACAGGGACACCGATACCCTACAGCCCCATCGATGCCTGCAGCTTCAAGTACGTCGCCCAGTCAGCGACGAGCAAGGCGACAAATCCCACGAACACAAATACAAGCTGACTACGGCGGAGGTGCTTGCGCCCTTGAAGCAGAAGAAGGCTCAACAAGATGCTCACCGCTATCCACAATGGTGCAATGCCGTAACCAAGGATATCCTCCGGTGCAGCACCCTTCGCGACAGCCTCTCTCGAATTTAGCAGGCTCAACACGTTCGCTAGAACATCTGCCGCTACAACGGCTAGCAGCCCGTAAATCCCAAACCAAATGGCACGCGCTTTCATCAGAACCCCACTTTGTCTGCGCCGTCCCACCCGGTCGGCGGTGGAGTGCCGGACGCGTTACCGCCACACATTTCAATCAGTCTCTTCGCCACAGAGTTCGAGTTAGGGCCGGATACGGCACTGTAGTTTGGCACTCTATACTCATTTTTCATTAGTTCATTTGCCTTTTTCACAATGCACTTTTCAATAGAGCATTGATCTTTGTGACACATTTTCCCAGAGACTTCATTCATCCTGAAGTTAAACATGTCAGAGTAAATCGTGTCGTTATTTTCTCCGCCGTTTCGAGGAACAACGGCCATTCCTGAACCGAGATAACTAACAGTGACAAAATCCAACTTAGCCTCCGGGCAATGCACAACTATGTAGCAATGTTCACCACCTAGCATCCTTGCTACGTTCGCTTGCAGGCTACGCTCACCTAACGGACTGCCAACCGGGCGGCAGCGAAGTTCGACCCGAAGCCCCGTGGCGTCGGAATAGAGGATGGGACTCCCTTGTGCGTAGGCAAATGGATTAATCCCGCCTTTAAGTCCAATCGGATCCGACTGCATATACCGCCCGATACGTGGTCCGTACTCCCGGTTCCAATTCTGGAACAGTCCACTCTCAGCATCAAAGACCTGGCCGGGCAGTCGCTGGTTAAAACTGAAAGTACCTAGGCTGGACGGATTTTGATCCGGAGTCGTGGCCCCAAATGCCTCAGCCGAATCCCAGCGCCACGCAATGGCTTCATCCGATTGCCGCGTGACGATGCGAGGCGCACCAAGCTGGTCGGTCGAGACGTTGTACAGATTGATCGCAATGTCGCTGGCCGCTGCTGTTCCGATCTGCTTGACCACACCAACCGGAAGTCCTATGTAGATGGTTTCATAGAGTGGAACACCGTTGGCGTCATATTCACCAAGCAGCTTTCCTTCTTCGTCATAAACGTAGTAGGTGGCCCCCGTCGGCACCAGCGCCGTTGGCCCAGTCTTGCCAACTCGCATCTCCAGCGCGTTATAGCTGTAAGTGACCGTACCACCCGCATTCGTCATGGTCGCGAGTCGGCCTTGGTCACTGTAGGTATAGGTATTGGTGCCGTCGCTAGTAATATTGCCCGCAGCGTCGTGCACGATGGTGGCGGTACCCCCCACATCTTGAGTCTGTGCCAGCTTGTTGCTAGTGGCCGAAATGGTGTTGGGATAGCTCGTGCCGCTAATAACCTTGGCCGTACGGTTGCCCGTGGCGTCGTAGCTGTACTGGATTGAGGTGGCGCCCAAGGTGGCGCTGATCAGGCGATTCAGGTTGTCATACCCAAAGCTTTGGTCCAACGCAGGAACAGGGCTTCCATTGCTGGTGTGGGTGTAGCCCGTAATGCGCCCCGCGGTGTCACGAATGACGGTGCGGCGGATACCGGTGGTTGTCGGGTCACCGAGGTTATAAGCACTGATCTGGCCGTTGCTGTCATAGCTGATCGCCTGAGTCTTGGTACTGGCCCAGGTCCAACCAGTGAGTTTGCTTTCAGCATTACGGGTGATGGCGCTCAACATTGGCAAGGCGCTGCCCGTGTTGGTACCCACACCATTGGCGTTGGGTGGGTTCACGGTAATTCCGGAAACATCACCATAACTGTCGTAGCTGTAATTAACCCGGGTGCCGCTCGGGTAAGTAATCGCGGTCAGCTTGTCCAGGGCACTTCCACTGCTACCCCAGGTATAGCCCACCGTAAAAGTCCTGGCGCCTGTGGTCTGGGTTTTGCCGGCTCTGTGGCCCATGCTGTCATAGGTATAGACCATCTGGCCGCTGGCATCGGTGATCTTGGTCAGTTCACCCATGACGGCCGGAGTAGGAGTGCTGCCACCGTCATATTCAAAGACGCTATCAGTCCCCGTGGCGTACTGCACGCGGGTCAAGCGGTCCCCGTTGTCATAGGTGTACTGGGTGAGCTTGCCTCTGGCATCCGTTTTGGTCAGGACATTGCCAACGGCATCATAGGTGTACTGGCTCGTTCCCGTGTCTGGACTGGTTTGCGCGGTGACGCTACCCAGGCCATTAGGGCTGTATGTCGTGGCCAGGTTGCGCGGGTCGGTGACCTGGGTCAGGCCATCGGCGGCGTTGTAGGCAAAGCCGGTGGTCGTTGGCGTGGCGCTGCCGATGTTCGCCGGCTGCTGGGTCTGGATGGGACGGCCCAGGCTGTCGTAATAGGTATAGGTCGCGAGGCCATTGGGGTCCAGCACCGTGGTGGGCCGGCCCATGGCATCGTAGCCGTATTGCCAGGTCAAGGTGCCGGTGTTGATCTCGACACTGACCGCACCAGAAGTCGAGGGATCATTGTTGGTGTCGCCCGCGTACTCAGCACTCAGGGTGTGGCTGCCCAGGGCCAGGCTGGAGGTGGCGAGTGTTGCAACCCCACCGGTCAGCGCGCTGCTGCCCACGGTGGAGGCTCCGTCCTTAAAGGTGACAGTACCCGTCGGGCTGGCACCAGTCACGGTAGCAGTCAGCGTAACGCTCTGCCCGACCGGCGCGGTGCCGGCGCTGCTTGAAAGCGCCGTGGTCGTCAGGCCGGCAAAGGCCATGGCCGGGGCCAAAAGGATGAGCAGCACCAGGCGGCTTAGCCACGCGGTAAAAGCTCGGCTGGGGCTAAGGCTGCTCATGCTGACTCCTCCTGCTTGAGTGATGGTGGTGGTGGTGGTTTTCAATTGCTCGCTCCCGTGACTTGTTGCACACGGTTCAGGGCGTCATAGACGCGCGTGATGTTTCTCTGCAGGTTGCCCGAGGGGTCTTTGACTTGCTCGCCTGTCTTGTTGCCCATGGCGTCCAGCGTGTAGCTGACGGTGTTGCCTTTGGCGTCGGTGACGCCCGTCAATCTATGCGCGGCGTCGTAGCTGTAGCTCATCGTGGTGCCATCAGCCAGCGTCACGCCTGTCATCTGGCCTGCGTTGTCATAGGTGTATGTGGTGATTCGGGCGACTCCGCCCGGAGGCGTCACCGTCACGCTGCTGGTCCAGCCCCGAGGGGTGTAGGCGATGTCGGTGACCACGCCTTTGGGGTCCACCATCTGCTTGACGCGCCCTGCCCTGTCGTACAAGGTGAACTGCGTGACATGCCCCACCGCGTTGGTGATGCTCTGCAGGTCTCCGGCCGTGTGCCCCATCTCATTGGGTGCTGTGCCGCTGAAGCTGGTGGCGCCGTAATAGGCATAGGTCTGTGAGATGACGCCATCGTTAGTCTGCGTGGCTACCTGGCCTTGCGGGTTATAGGTCCAGCCGGTGGTGCGGGCCGCATTGGTGGCTGTGTCGGTCTCGGTCTGGCTGAGCTTGTTGCCTTGTGTGTCGTAGGTATAGGCGGTGGTTCGCCCCGCTTCGGTCACAAGAACGGGAAGCCTGAAGCTGGCATGCCATTGGGTGCTTGTGGTCCGCGCTTCGGGCCGTGTGGCGGCCTGGGTGGTCGTCAAGGGCAGGCGCCGGTTGACGTCCCAGGTGTGTATCGTGGTCACGCCCAGGAAGTCGGTCTCCTGTGTCACAAAGCCATTGGCGTCCTGCACCCGGCTGGAGGCCGAATTTGCGCCTGTGCCGCTGGGTTTGTCGGCGCCGGTAACAGCGAGCCGGCCGGCATTGGTGCCGTAGTGGTAAGTGCGTGCCGTGCCCTGCGGGTCGGTTACCACCGCATCGCCTGCACTGGCGTAGCTCACGCTGTACAGGTCCGCGCCGAGCGCATAGCCACTGCTGGTGGCCCGGCCCTGGCTGTCGTAGGCGATGGTGGCCAGGCGGTTGCCGGTTTCGTCAACAATGCCGGTGACCAGCTGCGGGAAGGCGGTGTTTTCGTACAGGTAAGTCTTGCTGACGCTGCCGCCGGCATTGCCGGGGTAGCTCACGGCGGTCAGGCGTGAAGCCTCCGCCGTACCGTCGTAGGTGTAGCTGGCGACTGGATCGCCATTGGCTGTGACACCCACCAGCTGGCTGGCGGCGTTGTAGGAAAAATCAAGGCTTCGGCCGAACTGGTTGGTGACCGCGATCAGCAGGCCGGGCACCGGGGCGATGGCGCTGGAGGTGGTGCCGCTGCTGTAGGCATAGGTGGTAACCCAGCCGTTGCGCCAGGTCATCGTGAGCAGCTTGCCTGCGGCGTCGAATTGCCACAGGCTGTCATCTTCCAGCCGCTTGTACAGAAAACCCGCACTGTTGGCCGTGAGGGTGTCCACGCTGTTGGCCGCGAGCCATGCGCTGCTGCTTGGGTCCCAGCCGAAGATGCGCACGGTGTCGTCGCCGAAATAAAGATTGGCAGTGTGGCCGGGCGTTCCCGCTTGACCTTCCAGCCTGAGGTAGACGCGGTGGTTGTGGGACCAGGCCTGGCCCAGGCCCGCACCGGCCGCCCCCGTGAGAGCACCCACCACGCGGCCGCTTCGATAGCTGAGCTGCAGGCTTAAGGCGTGCGGCCCGCTGCCAGCGTAGCCTTGATCGTCGAGCGCCTTCTCCCCGGTTGCCGGATTGATGGGCCTGGCGGTTTCCATTCCATCTTTCCCGCAATTGCAGGAATCCGCTTCGGGGCGGGGCAACTCCTCTACAACCGTGAAGGAGAAGCCGTCATCGAAGTTGCTGTTGTTCGAAACCTGCACACCGTGGTAAGTCGCGTTGCAAGTCATCCCCGTCAGGGTCGCGCTCGTCAAGTTGCGCACGGCCGCCGGCACCAACTTGTTCCCGCAGGCGACGATGGCGTTCGCCCCGGCAGTGCAAGCACCCGCCGCCGCCGGGTAATAGCCTGAAGGCGCCGAAGCCCCGCAGGCATTGGGGGGGAACCTGTAGGTTTGGGTGGCCTGCGCCGGAGCTAACAGCACCCATGCCGACAAAACGGCAAACCCGAGATTTCTGAAGTGTGTACGGATGACTGTTTTCAATTGCTCGCTCCTGTGACTTGCTGGACCCGGTTCAAGGCGTCGTAAACGCGCGTGATGTTTCTTTGCAGGTTCCCGATGGGTCCTTGACCTGCTCGCCGGTACGGTTTCCTGTGTTGTCGAGCGTGTAGGTGACGGTGGCCTTTGGCATCGGTCACGCCGGTCAGGCGGTGTGCGGCGTCGTAGCTGTAGCCCAGGGTGCCTACGTCAGGCAGGGTCGCGCCCGTCATCTGGCCTGCGTTGTCGTAGGTGTAGCTGGTGGTGCGGGCCACGCCGCCCGAGGCGCTCGCGGGTGAGTTGAAGCCTAGACAAACACCCAATCCAAGCACCAAGAAAGAGCTGCCAGAGCGTGCAACCCGGTTGCTGAAACCGACTCTGCCGGCAGAGATGGTTTGCCGTGCCGCTGATTGCTTGCCTGGGCAATACGCCCACCACAGCCGATTCACCCGCACCCCACCCGGCGCAAGCCCTTGAAACACTCCCATGGGATCCCTCGTTGATTTGTTCTTGTCGCTCTTATCGCGCGCAAGCACGCGGTGCGCCCGCAGTCTAGTGACGGGCATAAGGCCTGTCACCCTCCATCTGAATGAGGCAAATTGTGAGTGTGCGTATGAGGCAACGAAATCTTGCGCCTGGAAAATTTCGCGCTTATCAATTTCACGGGCTTCTGGCAGAATCCCGCCGCCACATGCCACGCCATAGGGATTTCAATTCGGTTTCAATCTGAATTGAATACCTTCTCAGTAGCTGCATGCGCGAAGTTACGAAGAAATAATTTGCGTGGCAGTGCGCGTATCACCGCAAACCAGGTTGTCAAAAAAATAATTCTTGTCCGCGTTTTCAGGCTCGCCCAGGCGGCGAGTTGTCGATAGCGCCACAGCCGTGCTGTGGCCGGCCTCAGTGCGGATCAGCGTATTTGTGCGCCAAGGACTTACCAGACGCGAAGTGTTGCATTTCGCGTCGATGTGCCCGCCTTTTTCACAGTCGCTTGACCCTATCACAACTGAATTTGAATTTTCAGTCCTATGCAAAGGGGCGTGACCAATGGCTCTTCGTCAATGGAAAACGGATCAACCAGACACGAAAATCCACAGTCTCCGTTAGGTTGTCGTGCCTAACCCGACGACGTGACCAGTTCTTTGATCAGGCCCTCGACATCTTTGCGGGGCAGCGCATCAAACAGCCATGCTTTCGCCAACACCCGAACTGCTGCTGACACAGCCATAGACTGTTTGCAATGCACCCTCAGATATTCGACATGCTCATTTGGATAGGAGGGATCACCGAATGTGTCAATCCAAGCGTCAAGTTCCGCACCCTCAGCGTCAGGCAACCATTGCGTGACAAGAATCCCACGACGTGACGTCTCTACGATGCAGCTATACACATTAGTGCCCACATCGTCAGTTATCACTCGAAACGAGCAATCCAGCCAAGGGCTGACAGAATTTCCAGCCGCTGAAAGGCGCACCTCGTTGGCCCAATGAGTCTTTGCGCCATCGAATAATTTTGGATCAGTCAAGAAAGACATAAGCTTGTTGAATTCCGCGTCGATGTGCTCTTCAGCCCTGTGCGAAGGGGCATGATCAATGGCTCCTCGTTCGATGGAAAGACAGATCAATCAAACACAGAAATCCAAAGGAGTTGACTCATGCTGCCTCTCTTTACCATTTTTCTTGATGGGTTGACACTAATCGAGCTCGTAATCGAAGGCATTGCTGGTTGGCGATTCATTTTTTCCTCCAGATACCGAGCTAAAACTAAAGATGCTTGGCGACAAATGGGACAAGGCAAAGCGCTGATAGCAAAAATAGTCCTTCTGATCAGTTTCTCGTTTACGGTTGTCTGCCTCTTGGTCGCTGCATTTTTCGTATATCTAATAGTCAAGGCTCATACCCAATAGCCCAATACCTGCTTACCTGGTGTCTTTGGCTATTTCTTCCTGCGCCGTTTTTCCAACTCATGCAAGATCTCGTTGTTGAATTCCGCGTCGATGTGCCCGCCTTTTCTCAGTCACTTGACCTGTCACAACTCTGAATGCGGCCCTTCAGTCCTGTGCGGAGGGGCGTGACCAATGGCACTTCGTTCGATGGGAAAACGGGTCAATCAAGGACGGAAATCCGCAGTTGAAGCCTATAGAGGTTGCATCTTTATTGCATCACGAATATCCGCAGCAATAACCTTCTCCAAATGCACAATTTCATTACCTAGAGCATCTGGACTGAATTGCGACCAAACACCTACCTTAGGGCTCCCTCCACGTTCACCTGGACGGACGGCAACTTCAAAAATGTTCTTGTCACCATACCTGTACACAGCAATATGTCCGACTCTACTTTCGAGAAATGACAAGGGAATCAGCAGGTCATATAGCTGTTCGTCCTCGGCCGTATCGCACTCGTTATCAATTCGATCCCAGTACCCAGCCATCCACGAGCACCACCCACCACAAGGCATGAGCGCCTCCATACCTGGAACGGAGGGGGGATTTGATATGAGCTTATCCAGACCTTTCAAACTTTCTAAAAAATTTCCCGGATGAGTTGCGGGAACAATGAGATGCTTTAGCCCTTCATGATGCAGCCACACCTCAGCAACGGCAAATACAAAGTCCGGGCTGTTGAATTCCGCGTAGATGTGCTCACCTTTTTCGCAGTCGCTTGACCCTTTCACACCCCTGAAATGTAGCTCTTCAGTCCAGTGCGAGGGGGCGTGACCAATAGCTCCTCGTTCGACGGAAAACGGATCAACCAAGCACGGGAATCCACATAGGTGGTGATGCCACTGATGACCGGCACCCGCATAGAGCTTCACAGCTATTCAAGGCATTGACCGTGCTTTGAGCGCCGTAGCTATTTAATAGGGCACAGTTGTTAAGTTTTGCGTTGATGTGACCTATTTTTTTCGCAGTCACTTGACCCCATCAAAACCCTGAAATGCGGATTGCCAGTTCTGCGCAAAAGGACATCATCAGTGGCTCAGTGCTCGATGAAAAAACGGATCAAATACTCACGAAAGTCCACAGCGGGTTCCTAGTACGTCCTGAATCTGGTCGATCCGGTTGCTGCTTAGAAAATTTTATTTTCTAGCTTCCTAACTCGCTCGTCTAATTTGATGATCGAAACATAACAGAAGACAAAAAATATAGACAAAAACGCAATTAATGCGTAGTAAAGAGTTGAACCGACTCTTACCTCAAGCAGGGAAAATAAGGCGGCATTGGCAAGGATTAGGGCAAATATTCCAAGTAGTCGCATAGTCACTTTGTAGAACAAGAATTACATTTGGCCTTGCAAATAGCATAGCCTGCTTCACAACCTTTATAAAGACCGCTTTGCTGTTGAATTCCGCGTCGATGTGCCTGCCTTTTTCGCAGTCGCTTGACCCTATCACAACCTTGAAATGCGACTCTTCAGTCCTGTGCGAAGGGACGCGTGACCAATAGCTCCTCGTGCCGGGAACCTACTAAGCCAGAAACCAACACGCGGGCGGAAAGCAAACCCCATGGGCAGGTACCGGGCGCAGACGCAATGCGCCACGGTGCCCGTCCGGGCGCGACCACCGGCCGCTATCGGCCGGCGTACGCCGCCAGTGCAAGTGACCTGAAGTGAAGCGTGGAGAGCCACTGGTCCAGTGCTTGAAGCCTTCACCTGTCAGGCGGCAGCCTGCACCGCTACAACTGCGCTTGGCGAGGACACCTGCGAGGTCGCGAAGCCATCCGCCCGAGGCGACAGGTTGGCGTCATCGGCAAGAGAATGCGCAGGGGCTTAAACTCGCCTTGCCCGCTCCGTCAAGCCGGCCCCAACTTAAACCGGAAGCACCATGAAAAGAGAATTTCGAATTCTTTGTATGATTTTGTTTGCCCTGCTCGTGACTACTCGCGGCGATGCGCAAACTGTTTACCGACCCTACGAATTAGGTGGCATCGTTGCCAGGTCATTCGTCGAGAATGACTTTGCCGCGCTTGACGGCCTGGCCATCAAACTGCGCACGGAAAAAAGCCGAAACCCTAGCGGGCTCTGGAATCTCTCGGTGTTTTATGCCGGACTGAGTACCGCCATGCTTGAAGGACGCGACGAGAATTCGGGTGCGCAGTGGAACGCCATAGAGGAAAAAATGAATCAATGGGTCGCTACAAGGCCTCTATCCCCCGTTGCGCCCATCGCTTTGGCCGCGGCACAGAGGCAGCATGCCTGGGCGCTTCGTGGAAGTGGCTTTGCAAACACGGTGACGCGCAAGGGTTGGGAAGACTTCGCGAGGTACTTGGCCGTCGCCCGCAACACGCTTGAGGCAAATAGAAAAATCAGTGGCGACGACCCCCAGTGGTACGTCGAGATGCTGAAGGTGGCACTAGCGCAGGGGTGGGAAAAAGATCAGTACATGGCCTTGTATGACGAGGCTGTGTCGAAAGAGCCTCTTTACTACGAAACGTATTTCGCGGCGGTGGAACGCCTTCTTCCCATGTGGGGAGGAGATATCGAACAGATTCAGGCCTTCGCGGCCGATGCCGTGAAGCGGACCGCGTCGACCGACGGCCAGGGAATGTATGCACGCATCTACTGGGTCGTAGCAGGGCGCATGGGAACAAAAGCGTTCTTCGCGAAACCCCACCAGCAGACAATCTGGCCTCAGATGAAGGCTGGTTTCGATGACGTCGTCAAACGATACCCCGTCGATTGGAACAGGAACGCATACGCCAAATTCGCGTGCCAGGCAGGCGAAGTCGATCTGTTTATCTCCCTGGTCCGTCAATTCGACAGGGAGCCCACGGAAACTGCATTGCCTCCTGGATATTTGCAAGCATGCAAAGACAACGCGGCCGCGGTCAGGTCTGGCAATCCGCTCCGATAGCGGGATTTCCCAGTAACCGAGGACGCTCAGCAAAATCGTGCGGCCATCCGGGAAATCAAAAATTGATGGTTAGGAGTTCATCCAGAAGCGCGCTCAGGAATCACCAAGACTGCTTCACCCTTGCGGCGCAATCTCATAGTCCATCACATACGAATGCCTGCCATCGGCAATCTGTATGCCCAGCGTACCGCTCAGGCCCGTGAGTTCATCGGTCCCTGAATCGGGCACTACGCTCACCGTCAGCTGCGGCGCGCCGCGGTTCATGGTGCCGCTGTGCTGCAGCACAAAGCTGCCGCTTTTGCCGTGTAACGTGCCCGTCACGCGCTCGATCGCGACATAGCCGGCCGAGCCTTTGACGGCCGTGCCGGCGCTCAGCATCTCGCCCTGGCTGGTGGCTTGCAGGTCGCCGCTGAAGGTCTTGTTGATGGACAGGCGCCCCATCAGCGGACTGGCGTCTGCATTCGCGAGCGCTTGCGGCGCGAGCTTGACTTCAAAGGTTCCGGTGGCTTGGGGCATGGCGTTGGCTTTCAAGAAGAAGTGGCAATGCCGGCCATGATGCCAGAGCGCAGGCAACCCTGCCCGCTGGTGGCACCTGCCTAGCGCTGCCCGAAAGGCCTGGCCGGCACCGTCTGCAGATAGGCATATAGCGCCTGCGCGTCGACGTCGTTGAGGGCGCGCAGCGACTCGAAGGGCATGACGCTGATGGCCGAGCCGTCGGGGCGCTTGCCGCTGCGCAGCATGGCGACAAAGGCGCCGGCGTCCTTGTAGCGCGGCATGGCGCTGCCCTCGCCCGGTGTCAGGTTGGCGGCGGGCGCCCAGTCGGGCGGGGCGCCGGGAATCCTGCCACCGGCCAGGCCCGCGCCGTGGCAGCTAATGCACATATTGGCGACGTAGGCGCCGTGCGCCGCGGTCACGCCTTCGGCGATGGGCTTGGCGGGCGGCAGCGTGTGGTCGATTTTTTGCGCGGCGTCCTTGATGACATCAAAGGCGTAGAGCACACGCACCGGCAGGGGCAGGTCCAGCACGGCGGCGGTGCCCACCTTGGGCGGCATGGCCTTGACGTAAGCGACCAGCGCGCCCAGGTCTTCGTCGGTCAGGCGGTTGTAGTCTTCGCTGGGCATGATGAAAACCGGCCGGCCGTCGGGCTTGACGCCGTGGCGCACGGTGCGCACCCAGTCTTCGGCGGTGTAGCGCGCCACCACATTGCCTTCACCGGGCGTGATGTTGGGCCCGGCCAGGCGCATGCCTTTGCCGTCGTTCATGAATTCGCGGCCCGCGCCGTTGGCGCCGTGGCAGTCGGCGCAGCCGCGCGAGTTGTACAGGTAGGCGCCGCGCTCGAGCACCTGGGCCGCGGCCGGGATGGCCACGGGCTGCACAGCCACCTTGATCTGGCGCTGGCTTTTGCTGTCGGCCATCTGGCTTCCGACCATGGCCGTGCCGGCCAGCAGCAGCACCACCGCGCAGGTGATGCCGGCGCCCCATTTAATCCATCGTTTCATCGTGTCTTTTCGGGGTCTTGTTGTGGGGTGCAGGCTGGGTCGCTTCATGGGCCGCTTGTGCTGTTTTGGGCAAAGGCGGGATTCTAGAAGTCTCCTAAGGAAATAACAGCGGAAATATTTGCCTGCGCCGGACTGCGCGGGCCAAATAGGGCCGAATCGTGTCAAGCCGGCGATGCCAGCCAGCCCGAATTGCTATGCTTGCCGGGTGAGCGACCCGTCCCCTTCCCCCGCCGCCAAGATTCGCCGCATTGCCCACCTCGACATGGACGCTTTTTTTGCGTCCGTCGAGTTGCTGCGCTACCCGCAGCTCAAGGGCCTGCCGGTGGTCATAGGCGGCGGCTGGCGCAAGGTTGACGAGGAGCTGCGGGCCGCGCAGGGCGAGCGCGCGCTGCGTTTTATCCCGGTCGAAAGTTTTCCGTTGCTCAAGGACTATGTGGGCCGCGGCGTGATCACCACGGCCACCTATGCGGCGCGGCAGTTCGGCGTGGGCTCGGCCATGGGCATGATGAAGGCCGCCAAACTCTGCCCGCAGGCGATTGTGCTGCCGGTGGATTTTGCGGAAATCCGCAAGTATTCCCAGCTCTTCAAAAGCACCATCACCGAGATCGCGCCACTGATGCAGGACCGCGGCGTGGACGAGGTGTATATCGACTTCACCGACGTGCCCGGCGGCCAGCGCGAAGGCGGGCGTGTGCTGGCGCGGTTGATCCAGAAGGCGATTTTTGAAAAGACGGGCCTCACCTGCTCGGTGGGCGTGGCGCCCAACAAGCTGCTCGCCAAGATGGCCAGCGAGTTCAACAAGCCCAACGGCATCTCCATCATTTACGAGTCCGACCTGCAGGAGAAAATCTGGCCGCTGCATGTGCGCAAGATCAACGGCATAGGCCCCAAGGCCGGCGAAAAGCTCGCCAAGCTGCATGTGCACACGATTGGCGAGCTGGCCGCGCAGGACCCGGGCTGGCTGGTCGACAACTTCGGCAAGGCCACGGGCGCCTGGATGCACGAGGCCGCCTGGGGCCGAGACGACCGCCCGGTGGTGACCGAGAGCGAGCCGGTCAGCATGAGCCGCGAGACCACCTTCGACCGCGACCTGCACGCGGTGCGCAACAAGGCCGAGCTGGGCGCCATCTTCACCGACCTGTGCCTGCGCCTGGGCGAAGACCTGCAGCGCAAAGGCTACGTCGCCAAGACCATAGGCATCAAGCTGCGCTACGACGACTTCAAGATCGCCACACGCGACCAGACCTCGGACAGCTACACCGACGACGGCGCCACGATTCGGCGCCTGGCCGGCCAGTGCCTCAAGCGCGTGCCGCTGGACAAAAAGCTGCGCCTGCTGGGCGTGCGCGCATCCACCCTGGCGCGTGCCGGTGAGGTGCCGCTTGCCGATGAGAAAAAAGATCCGGAGCGCGCCGAACCGAACAGCACCGACCAACTGTTCTGACGTCGCTAAGCTGGCAACTGCAACGCCTCCCATTGGCGTAGCAATTCGACCTGTCGGCGGAGTTGGCCGGTCGTCATGTTCTGGGAACCCCAAACCGGTACGCGTCCCGCGTACTCTCCCAGCAACCAGAATTGCCGCACCGCCATGAAGCGCGCGATGGCGGCAAGGTCGGCATCTGGGACCGGGCGTCTATCCCGGTAGGCGGAGATGAAATTTTTCCACTGCATTTCCACCTTGCTGCTCACCTCACCGTCAGGCACGCGCGGGTAGAGGTTCCATGGGTAGACAGCAAGCTCATACGCCAGGTAGCCTGGGCCCGCCTCGTCGAAATCGAAGAATATTGCCTGGCGTTGTCCTTCGGTGTCGGTCGTGACGAAGTTGTTCTGGCCGTGTGCGTCGCCATGGCATAGCACGCGGCTCAGTTCGCCCATGGCCAGGATTTCATCGTGTAGCCGCAAGCCCAGCTTCTCGAATTGCGGACGCAATTCGCGGGTCATGGACGGCGCACGAAGCAGCCCCTCCAGCGGCCTGAGGAGAAGGTAGTTCAGGTCAAGCACATAGGCGCTCCCCGGCCCCTGGTAGCTTTCGCCCCCTTGGTGCAAGGCGGCCAATCCGTGCGCAAAGGCCTGCACGTCAGCTGCCGCTTCACCCGTGAACTCCCCATCCAGATATTCGAAGAGCATCAGCATCCGGGCGCCTTCCGGCAGCGGCACCTGTATAGCGATCTCGCCGGTCGCCGTGGTTACGCAGCGAGAGACCTGGCAGCCGACGTGGGCCCAGTGCTCCAGTGCAGCAGCTTCGAACAACGCGTTGGGGGCGCCCCGCGGCCGCTCGGCACAGAGACGCGCCACAACGCGCCGCCCGCTGGCAAACCCCAGTCGATAGACCTGATTGAAACTTCGCCGCAGGAACTCGCTCTCGACGACTGCGCCGAGTCCATAGCGGGCCTGCACAAGGGCGGCGATGCTGCTTGCCGTTGGCGTCGATTGCGCGATTTCCAGTTGCATGTTTGTCCCGCAAGAAAGAAGGGCGCGATTATGACGCAATGGCGCGCAGGCTTGAACGGCGGCTTCCGGCCTGATGCCGCCATCCTGCCTCAAGCCGCAAGGGCCCAAAGCAGGTTGTCGCTATTCAGCCGCCGGAATTTCGTATCGCGCAAATGAGGTGGCCCCTTTCTGAACGACGCTGTGCAGCGTGAAGCCGAAGTCCTCATAGAGCTTGCGTAGCCCTTGCCGGTCCGCGACGCAGTCCAGCCGGAGATAGGCGCGCTCGAGCTGTTGGGCGCGAGCCCGGGCATACGTCAGTAGCTCAATCGAGACCCCTTGCTTTGCCCAAGCTCGACGAATGGCGAGCTTGTGAATGAAGGCAGAGGTGCCCGGCAGGATCTCGGGCCAAAAATAGGTGTCCTCCAACTCGAACTTCATGACGCCAACCACCTGCTCGCCGTCACGGGCGACCTGGAAGAGCCCTGCGCTTGTGTCCTGCAGGACACGTTCGTGGCCAATATCGGCTCCTGACCAAAGTGCCCTACCGCCGTCGGCGAGCCAGCGGGCGGCGTCCTGCAGGACGGAGGCAATCATGGGCGCATCTGAGGGGCGCGCTTGCTGGATGTTCATTGCGGCAAAGAGAGGTTGATGTCAATGGTGGAGTGACCGCACTGAAGATCCCCTGTTGGCCTGCAGTCGCCGACGGGATAACAGGCATTCTGCCAGCGCTTTGGGCCTGAAGCGGGCGTAGGCTGCCCGCATGTCTCAATCCAACGAAGATATCTCAGCCCCCGTCAAGGACCCCTGTCAGCGCGCCACCACCACGATTTCATCCTGGTGGTTGGCAATGTGAAACGCATGGGCCAGCGCGAAGTCGGCCTTGCCGAGCGCGCCATAAGCAAAGTGCGGCTTGAGCGGGCCCTGGTGGCGCGTGAAGCGCTCAATCGCAGCACGCAACCGGGCCGACGCGGGCCGCCAGTCGCCTTCGCGCTGAAGGGCCGCCGCGCCGGGAATGGGTTCACTGAGGCTGTGACTCATATGCCCGCGCCATTTAAAAAACGCAAACGCGGCCGCGCCGGCGGTGTTCTGGAAAAAAGCGCTTTTGGGCTGCGGGAAACCGTCCAGGCTCATTTCCACGCTTTGCGCCATGTGCTCCAGCACCGAGACCATGGGCCACTGGCCGGTGGTTTTGACGGCGGCAGCCTTGTCCAGGCTGTCCAGCCAGCGCAGGGCGTCATCGAGCGAGCCTACTTTGGGAAGGTCGGCCATGGCGAAATCTCCGGTCAAGGTTGCCGTTGCGGCGGCTAGGAAGTGGCGGCGGTTCATGGCCGGAATGCTAGCAGTCGGTGGGGCGACTGCGTGTTGCCCAGGTGACTGGTTGCCGGGTCTTGCTCCGGCAAGTGCGCTCTTGCCTATTGCATAGGCTTGCTGGCCGGGTCTCGCCCCGGCGGGCGAGGCACTTTTCTTTGCTTCGCCAAAGAAAAGTACCCAAAAGAAAGGCGA
>NZ_JBKBEX010000043.1:0-18046 GCF_047303325.1 Polaromonas sp. CT11-55
GTGGGGTGGGGGCCAGCGGCCTTGGAACATCACGCGAAACTTCAAGCGCCAACAGCCCCCATCCCAACCTTCCCCCAGCGGGGGAAGGAGCGGGCCCGCGCCCCTTCCATTGAAGAAGGGAAAAACCAACCCCGTCCACCTTCTCCTACATCCCCGCGGATTCCCCGCCGATAGGCCGCACGCACCGGCCCTGCCACGCTGGCAAAGACAGGCAAACCCGCCTGCCACCCACTCACCAGCAACTCTCACAGACCACACCCCATGACCATTCTCTGGACCATCCTCATCGGCTTCATCATCGGCTTTGTCGCCAAATTTTTGACGCCCGGCCGCGACCCCGGCGGTTTCATCATCACCGTGCTGATCGGCATTGCCGGCTCCTTCATCGCCAGCTATGTGGGCGCCGCCATGGGCTGGTACCGCAACGGGGAAACAGCGGGCTTTATCGCCGCGGTGCTGGGCTCCATCGTGCTGCTGTTGCTGTACCGCATGCTGACCAGCAGGCGCTGAGCCTGCTCACCCATTCGACGCATTCGACGCATTGCTTGAAGCCCGGAAGAAGAAAGAAGCAGAACAAGACAACGCATGAGCCTTGACGCTCCCGCACTCAACCCGACGTTTGCCGGGTTTTTGATGGGCGATGCAGTTTGCGGTGCGGACGGCTCGCTGTCAGCGCCTCACAAACCGGTAGGCGAAGCGATCGGTCTTGCCCTTGACCGAGGGATCGAAGGCCTTGACCGTGTGCGGGTCGTCCTTGTTCGCGAGCAGGCTGCTTTCCTCGTCCAGCACGAAGCCGGCCGCCTCCACCTCCTCGCGAACCGAGGCAGGGTCAATCCGGTGCAGCGACTGCGCTTCGCCCGTGCCCGTCCCGGGGGCGGCGTGGTCCACGATGACATAGTAACCACCGGGCTTGAGCCGGTCATGGACGGCCCGGTTGAACTGGGCCGCCGTCGCGCCCCTGGCCTGCATCAGCGTGGTGTGGAGATCGTGATAGAACAGGTGCAGCCACACCACGTCCGCCTGCGGCGTGGCCTGCGGCATCGCCGCCAGGTCCGCCGAGACCGCTTCAACATTCTCCCGGCCCGGCTCCTTCGCAAGCGCCCGCATGAGGCCGACCGGATCGTTCTTGAAGTGGGCAACTTCAGCCGGCACGAAGCTGTAGACCCGTCCTTCGGGCCCCACGGCGTCGGAGAAAAGACGGGTCCAGTCGCCGTCGCCCGGGTAGACGTCGATGACGGTGGAGCCCGCAGCGGCGCGTGCGAACCGGATCAGTTCGGATACCTTGGATTGCTCGTACATGGGAAGCTCCTTTTCAATGTGATCAAACGCCTCGGCCAGGGCCTGGCCGGGGCTTGTCGAGGCCAATGGATTGCGCAAGGCATGGCTTCTCTTTCGGCTTGTCAGATCTGCGCCAGGCCACCGTCGACCGCGAGCTCACTGGCGGTCATGAAGCTGCTGTCCGGCGACGCGAGAAAGGCCGCCGCCGCGCCAATCTCCGCCGGGTCGGCCATGCGCTGCAGCGGATTCATCGCGGCGAAAACCTTCATGCCCTCCTCGCCCAGCGCGGTCTTGGCGAGTTCGGTAGCCGTCGGCCCGGGCGACAGCACGTTGACCCGGATGCCCGTGCCCTTCAGGTCCTCCGCCCAGGTCCGCGCCAGGTTGCGCACCGCCGCCTTGCTCGCGCTGTAGACGCTGAATGCCGGGGCACCCGTGGTGCCGGCGCTGGACCCGGTCAGGATGATCGAAGCACCCGGGCCCATCAGCGGCAGCGCCTTCTGCACGGTGAAGATTGTGCCCTTCACATTGGTGTCAAAGGTTTCGTTGATGTGTTCGGCGGTGAGCTTGCCCAGCGCAAGCGGCCCTCCGGCCCCGGCATTGGCAAAAACGATGTCCAGGCTTCCGCGCTCGGCCTTCACCGCCGCGTAGAGCCGGTCCAGGTCGGCCAGGTCGGAGACCGAGCCCTTCACCGCGCGGGCATTGGGGCCCAGCTCGGCCACGGCGGCGTCCAAGGCTTCCTGCCGGCGGCCGAAGATGAAGACAAAGGCGCCCTCCTCGATAAAGCGCTTTGCCGCGGCAAGGCCGATGCCGGTCGCGCCGCCGGTGATCACGGCGGTCTTTCCATTCAGTCTGTTGTTCATGTCATGTGTCCTTCGTTGAAGTTGCCAACAAGCGGGATGCTTGCTTCGCTTGTCAGTGGACACATGCAGTTCTGCTAACCTGAAGACAAGTATGCACTTTCAGGTAAGTACTCAATAAATGACGACAACGCCCTCTGATGAAACCTGCGATCCCGGCTGCGGGCTCAACACCACGCTGCGCATCATCTCGGGCAAGTGGAAACCGCTGGCGCTGTTTTTCCTGCGCGACGGCCCCAAGCGCTACGGCGAACTCAAACGCCTGATCCCCGGCGTCAGCCACAAGGTGCTGATCCAGCAATTGAAAGACCTGGAGGCCGACCAGGTGCTGGCGCGGACCGACTACCAGGAAGTGCCGCCGCGGGTGGACTACACGCTGACCCCGCTGGGCCGCAGCCTGGCCGACGCCATCATGCCGCTGTGCGCCTGGGGAAGCGAGAACATGGCCGAAGTGGCCAGCATCTTCGCCCAGCGCGACGCTTTGCCCTAGCAAGCGCAAGCGGGCGGCAAGCACCACGTCGCCTTCCGCCTCCGTCACACACACCATGTCGGCCATCGCAGCCTCCGGGGCAAACAAACCTTGACACAAAGATAGGCCCAAGCAGGGCCTTGGTCTGTACGGCAGCGAACGCGTCGCTGCGTAGCGTGGTATGGCGTGGCGTGAGGGCCTAACGCTTTGCCTCAGCGAGCGGATCGGCGTGCCTGTGCACCAGCTTCCAGGCATCGCCCTCCAGCCGGAACACCTCGGTCACCCGCAAGGTCATGGGAATGGTTTTTTCCTGGCCCTTCATATGGGCCTGCGCCTTCTGGTAACCCGTCCAGTAGGCGACGGTGTCACCCGCCGCCATGTCCAGGATTTCAAACTCCGACGTGCTGCCCGGCTCAAACAGCTGGGCATCGTGCTCATAACGCGACCACACCGCGTCCGCGCCCTGCACGGTGCCGCCACCCGGCCCCATAAACGTGGCCGGCGATTCATGCGCAACCACACGCGCAAGCGGCGCGGCATTGCCGCTGACATACGCGCTCGCGGCATGCTTGCGCGCTTTCATAAAGGATTGGAAGTCCTGATGTCGGCTCATGGCTTGTCCCCTTAAAAGGAGCAAGGTAAGCCTCGCGCGCGGGCCGTGGCGTAGGACAAGGGAGGAGGGGGAAAGCGGAGAAGTCGTACCGCGTCGGCGATTTGGTGAATATTTACCTGCGAGATGGGTCGTTTTGGCTACCTGAGCCGCAGAAGCACCCTAGCTACGACGCAACTTCGCGGTCATGATGGTTGTCACAAAGTGTTAGGACATCTGAAGCAGGGAAGGAACTATGTACTTAGCAAAGCTCAAGGTGTCTGGATTGCGACGAATCAGCTCAGTTGAGCTCCAGTTTCGCCCAGGTCTAAACATTCTGGTCGGCGAGAACAATGCGGGAAAAACTGCGGTGATTGACTCGCTGCGCGCACTTCTTTCGACGACTGAGGACGGAGCCGTCCGCCTTGATGAGTCCGATTTGCATCTATCGCAAGGAGGAGTGCGAGCTACAGAGGTACTGCTTCAGTACGTCTTCGAGGACCTCACTCTAGAGCAAGAGGCAGACTTCGCCGCCGCGCTGCAGCCCATGGGGGGTGATAAATACGCAGCCCACTTCGGCGTTAGGTATACCTTGTCTGCTGGCGGTCGTTTACGCCCCAAGCGCTGGTGCGGCTTGCACGAAGACAACGCAGTGAGCGCCGAGATGCTCGAGGATCTGCGCGCTGTCTACCTCCCCCCATTGCGCGACCCTGCCTCAGGCCTTCGGCCCAGTCGCTCGAGTCAGCTTGCGCGGCTCTTGACCAGACTTGCGACTACTGAGGAGAAGACCAGCATTACAGAGCTCATGCGCCAGTTCGAAAAGGACTTAGAGAAAGAGTCTCCGGTCGCCAACACTCAGAAAGCTATCGACACGCAGCATGAAACCATGCTCGGAGCAGCGCTGCGGCAGAGCCTTTCAATTGGGCTGACCTCACCCGAGTTTCACCGGATCGCTGCGCGCCTACAGATCGAGGTTGACTCCTTCGACGTTGACCAAAATGGCTTGGGGTACAACAACCTTATTTACATGGCCGTGGTTCTGAGCGAGCTTGAGACTAACCCTGATGCTGCCTATCGCGCCCTGATCATTGAGGAGCCAGAGGCTCACTTGCACCCTCAACTCCAGGGAGTTCTCCTCCAGTTTTTGCAGAGCAAAGAACGCAAGAAACTGGCAGAGAAGGAAGATCAAGAAGGCCGAGAGGGAAAAGTGCCCGCAGATCAGAGCGTCCAGATTTTCGTCTCGAGTCACTCGCCTAACTTTGCAAGCATCGCTGATGTTGACACACTGTGCTGCATCCACCGTGGCCCCGCTGGCGTGAAGTCCTTTGCGCCGCGAACTGTAAAGTTTGTCCCGCCAGCGAAGAAGGACAAGCTCCAGCGCTACTTGGACGTTACGAGAGCCGAGTTGTTCTTTGCCCGTAAGGTCATACTTGTGGAGGGTGCGGCCGAGCTCTTCATCGTTGATGCTCTAGCCAAAAAGGCAGGCTACGATCTCAAGCGCGCGTCTGTGAGCCTCTTGAGTACTGAAGGGCTCAATTTCGACTGCTTCTTGCCGCTCTTTGGCGAAGATGCGTTGAACATCCGCGTGGCGTTGCTTTCAGATGCTGACCCGCCGACCGGAACATTCCCTGGTGCCAAAGACGCTATCGTCCTATCGGCCACTGCCAAAACGCTTGAAGCCGCAAAGTCGGATTGGGTCGAACCATTTTTCGCGCTCAAAACTCTCGAGTACGACCTGGCTCTGCACGAAGAGAACCGCGACGCCATGCTGAGCGCTCTCACGGAAATGCACCCAATAATTGGCGCAACTTTACGAATCGAAGTGGAGGCAGCGCCAGAAGCAGATAGGGCAAAGGTTCTCTTCAAAGGAATGTTCGAGCGAGACAAGGGCGAGAGCATCCAAAAGGGGCGCTATGCGCAGTCGCTAGCCGCCGCCATTGCGACATCGAAGAACTCCATTGCGATTCCGCCCTACATCGAGAAAGCTTTGGACTTCATCGTCAAACCCTAGTCGACGACCCCGATATGACGTACTTAGCCACCCCAGAACAGCAAGCAATACTAGATGCGGAGTTAGTGTCGCTAAAAGTGATCGCCTGTGCTGGAAGCGGCAAGACGGCCACGGCTGTCCGTCGCTTAGTCGAAGTCCGCCGGCGTATGGGCGCCTCCCGCGGCTACGCCGTCTTGTTGTCTTACTCAAACGTCGCAGTGGAAACTTTCCGCACCCAGTACACGGCCGTGGCTGCCAAGTATCCAGGCCTCTCGACCCGGGTCCATATCTGCACTATGGACTCGTTCATCACTAACAATATTCTGCTACCCCACGCCGCTCAAGTTATGGACTGCGCATGTCGCCCATTCCTCGTACACGGCCGCGAGCGCTTTCTAGAAAATCCAGCTTACTCGGTCTTTGATGGCAAGCGGCCCGTCGCAATTACCAGCGTAGATCTTCGGACAACCGGACCTGGCTTGTGGGAGTTCATTAATTCAGACTCAAAGCAGGTCTTGCCTAAGCCGAACGCCGTGAAAGCTGTGAAGGCCCTTGCCAAAGTAGGCGCCTACACACATGCGCTGGGGCGCTTTTGGGTCATGGTGACACTTCGTAAGCAAGCGCGCCTGTGCGATATCCTGGCTACGCGATACCCACACATCCTCATAGACGAGGCACAGGACATCGGCTCTTTGCACGGCGCTTCACTTGAGTTATTACAGAAGTCTGGCTCTGTCTTAGCTGTAGTGGGTGACTCAAACCAGGCAATCTATGAGTTTGCCGACGCTGATGGCAGCTTCCTCAAGGGCTTTGCTCTGCCAGCAGGTGGCCGCCAATTGCCCCTGACTGAAAATCGGCGCTCCGTTTCGCAGATCATCGCTGTGGCGAATCGCATTGCTGCTCCGGTATGTAAACCGATACGTGAGGCACCAGCTCGGACCCACGGGTCTTTTTACCTGAAATATGAGGCGACAAAGATTCAGAACCTAGTCAGCGTCTTCAGCCAAATTCTCCGAGCGCACGAGTACAAGACCTCCGAAGCAACAATCTTAGCTAGGGGAGCCTCCTTGGCCTACCAGTTAAAGGGCGGTAAGGATGCCTTCGGTCAAGGAGCCACCCGGCTTTTTGCAGAGGCTGCTGTCAGCCGCGACGTCCGCGGAGACATCGCAACTGCATTTGAGAGGACACTCGATGCTACTTTCCGGCTAGTTGAGGTCGGTGACGCCATTTTGCGTGCCAAAGTTGTATCTGGAGAGAGAGGTGACGGCGCCCAGAATTTGCGACGACTCATCTGGGGGTTCCTTCGCAATCGCGTCGCGGGAGTTCCCGCGTCCACGCTTTCCGGTGATCAATGGCATGCACAGCTCAAGGCCCGTCTTCCGGCGTTTCTCGCCACACTGAGTACTGAGTGCGGCCTAGCAACTCGTAAGAGTTGGGCAATGAACGTCACCGCCAAGGAAATCTCCGCGGCGCCTCTCTTCGAAGAAGACTTGGCCGTAGGTGAGGGCCAAGACATTCGAGTATCCACCGTGCACAAGGTCAAAGGAGAGAGCATTCCCGCGGTGCTCTACGTCACCAACTCAAAGTCGCTCAACAGCCTGCTGGGAGGAACTGGTGACGAGGAAGGCCGAATTGGATACGTGGCCATTACCAGAGCCGCTGACTTGCTGATACTCGCTGTACCTAAGACCATTGACAAGGCTAAGGTGACAGCACTCGAGCAGCGGGGTTTCATTGAGTGGAAAGCATGACGCGCCAGTCAGCGAATGAAAGGAAAGGGTCGTAATGGAGCCCATAGAACTCAGTGCTCTTGGAGCCACGGGAAGCGCATTTCTCGCCGCTCTTGCTTATTGGGCGAAGACCAACCACGAGCGCAGGCGGATGACTCGCACAGTGCTCTACTACCTCTTGGAGCTCCACCACGTAGTGAACCGCGTGAACATGGCGATGAGTTCAATTGAGAGTGTGTTGATGGCCGAGATGCGCCGAAGCTTATCAACCCACGGCTTGACATTCAACGAAGATGACGAAAAAGAGACGATGAAGCTTGCCCTCCCCTACATAGCCCGCTTCGCGTACGGTGAAATCGAAGGCGCAGTGACAGAAGGCTCCGGCGACTTCAACAAGGCCCTGACTGACCTAGCGCGCGAGAATCCGGTGTTGGCATTTCGCCTTCGCGGGCGCGATCGAGTGGCAGTGCTGGGCGCGAAGCTCGAAGATTTTGTACAAGCCGCGTCCGCCCAGTCAGGCCAAGCCAACCCCACAGATGATGAGTTCGCTCACTTCAACCAGGTGTTCTTGAAGCTGTCTGCTGAAGAGCTTAAGAGCGCAATCCGCGCAACGGCATGGGGCTGTGACCTCATTACTCACTTCAAGGTGTGGCGTCTTCTTCGCGCGACTCAAGATGAAACATCCTCGCAAGACCTGAAGGACGTTGTCAACATGCTGGTTAACGAATACGTGTCAAGCATTGCAAAGTCCACATCACCCCAGGTATCCACATGATTGACTGGCTCATTGCTGCGAGTGAAAAATGTCGTGACATCGCTCAGAAATCGCGCGATGCGCTCTCGGCCCTCGAAAAGAAGGACGCAGATGGAGCCAAGCTCATTCAGGAATACATGAAGGCCGACTACAAGGCTCTGGTGGGCCTTTGGGAGCAAGTTGATCCGAACAAGAGCGGTGCGGGACGCCTAAGCGACATGGGCAGGCACATCGCCTTTGGGAAGGAGAACGACTTCACCGATATCCTCACCCACGACCTGCCCGACGTGCAGCGCAAGGCTGAGAAGCTTGCCAAGGCCAGGCATGCCACGACCCAAGAAGTTGGCTTTGAAGAGCTGCTGCATCCAGTCATCCAAGACAAGTGCCTTCCACTCTACCGCGACGGTCACTTACGAGAATCTGTGCTCAACGCAGTGATTGCAGTCTACGACATGATTCGCCATCGCACACAGTCAACTTTAGATGGCAACGCCCTGGCGGGCCAGGCCTTCGGGCTCGAAAACGGCCTGCTGATATTCAGCGAGGTAAATACCGAGACCGGCCAAAACGATCAGAAGGGGTTCCTTCAGATCTTTCAAGGGGTTTACACGGGCGTGCGCAACGTAAAGTCCCACTCGCTCACGCACGATTTGGACAAGATGAAAGCCGCTCAGTATCTTGTGATGCTCAGCCTCCTCGCTCGCCGCGTTGACGAGTGCAAAGACCGCTAAAGTCGGCGCCACCGTCAAAGTCATTGGCGAGCTATAGCTCTTTCTGACGCGCAGGTTAGCATCGGTAAAAGGCGCGGCACTCACGCCCGCGCCAAGCCCGCTAAAACTGCATCCCATGCCCCACGCCGTCTCCCGCCTGCGCACAGCCCGCCTGGCGCGCGCCTCCAAACCTTTTCTCGCTCGCGGCGGGCCGCGCAACGTTCGTTGTGCCGGTTGCCGGCTGGTGCCCAGCCATTGCATGTGTGCCCTGCGGCCGGTGACGCCGCATGTCAATGCCGGTGTGTGCCTGGTGATGGCGGATATCGAGGCGCTCAAGCCCAGCAACACGGGCTGGCTGATTGCCGATGTGGTGGCCGACACCTTTGCTTTTGGCTGGGCGCGCACCGAGGTGGAGCCCGGCTTGCTGGCTTTGCTGGCGGACCCGCAGTGGCAACCTTATTTGGTCTTCCCCGGCGAGTTTGTGGCGGCGGAGCGGGTGGTCACGGAGTTGCCGGCCATCGCGCCAGCCGATGGCAACAACAACCAGCACCAGGCCAAACGCCCGCTGTTTGTGCTGCTGGACGCGACCTGGCCCGAGGCGCGAAAGATGTTTCGCAAAAGCCCTTACCTCAACCATTTGCCGGTGCTGAGTTTGCAGAGTGAGCAGCTGTCGCGCTACAAGCTCAGGCGCTCGCAGCGCGATGAACATTTCTGCACCTCGGAAGTCGCGGCTTTGTGTTTTGCGCTGGCTGGTGAGGCGCAGATGGCCGAGACACTGGAGGCTTACCTGGACGTGTTCACGAACCACTATTTAAAAGCCAAGCAGCAGCAGCCTTTGGATTTGGAAGACGCGGCGCACCTGCGTTTGCGCGGCTTACGTTTGTAGACAAGTCTCGGGTGGCAAACACTGGCAGGCCGGCGCCTGCCCGGCGCACAATGGTGGCCCTTCGAAAGGGCCGTGCCCATGGTGAACGAAGCCTCTTCCTCATCTTCTTCTTTCCGGACGATCTGCTGGCAGCCCACATGGAACCCGGCTTCGCGGGGCCTGGGTCTGGAGCATTTGCTGTTGGCACAAGGCCAGGCTGACAGCGTGGTGCTTGCGGTCGATGAACACCAGCAGCCCTTTCGCCTGGCCTACCGGCTCTATTGGGACGAGGCCTGGCAGCTTCGCAGTGCTGATTTTTTTGTCGCCAAAGCCGGCATCAACCGGCTGCTGAGCCTGCGCACGGACGGCAAGGGCCATTGGCAGGATGGCGAGGGCCGGCCGCTGGCCGAGCTGGACGGATGTCTGGACATCGACATCTGGCCCACGCCGTTCACTAACAGCTTTCCCATTCTTCGTGAGCCCATGGCCATGGGGGAGCGCCGCACTTTCCGCATGGCCTGGGTTGACGGGACGGCCTTGACGGTGAAGGCCCAGGCACAGGCCTACACGCGCGTGCGTGACAGGCTCTATCTTTTCGAGAGCCTGGATGGAAGCGGCTTCAAGGCGGAGCTGCCGGTGGATGAAGACGGCCTGGTGCTGGACTACCCGGGCTTGTTTCGGCGGCTGAAAGTTTGAGGCGGCAAAAGGCTAGTGCTTGAAACGCTCGACCACAAAGTCCACAAAGCTGCGCAGCTTGAGCGAGCGATAGCGGTCGGGCAGATAGAGGATGCTCATGGGCCGCGTGGCGAGTTGATGATTCGGGAAAAGCTGGACCAGGCGGCCCGCGCGTACATCGCCCTCCAGCAGGATGGCCGGCTGCAGCACGATGCCCATGCCCTGCAGGGCCGCCACACGCAGCGCCTGCCCCTGGTTGACCTGCAGGCGGCCTGAGACGGGCACGCGGCAGATGTGCTCCTGGTCGGCCAGGCGCCAGTGCGCCGCGGCGGAGGGCGAAAACGCCAGGCACTCATGTTGGCTCAGCTCGTCGGGCCTTGCCGGCGTGCCCCTGCGTGCCAGGTAGGCGGGAGAGGCGCAGATCATGAGCCGGTATGGCGCCAGCGGCCTGGCGATGAGGGCTGAATCGGGCACCGGGCCGATGCGGATGGCGGCTTCGAATCCTTCCTCCAGCAAGTCCAGCACACGGTCGCTGAGCACCAGATCGACGCTGACCTGCGGATAACGCTCCAGGTAGTCCGACAAGGCGGGCATCAAGGCCTCGGTGCCGAAGGAGACGGGCGCGGTGACGCGCAATTTGCCGGCCGGCGCGAGCTGCAGCTTTTGCGCCTGCTCGTCGGTTTCGGCGACGAGGCGCAGGATTTCCTTGCAGCGCTGGTAGTAGTCCTCGCCAAAAGGCGTGAGGTGCTGGCGCCGGGTGGTGCGGCTCAGCAGCTGCATGCCCAGGCGTTTTTCGAGGGTGCGCAGGTGGTTGCCGGCCATGGTGGCGGAAATACCGCAGGCCGTGGCGGCGGCGCTGAGGCTGCCTTTTTCAACGGCGAGCACATAGACCTTCATGCTGTCCAGCAAGTCCATTCAACACTCCGGCTTTTAAATGAATCAATCAAACAGGTGTTTATCCCCGATTGATTCTAAATAACACTGGCGTTTCATCTTCTTCCTCCTCATTCAAGAAACCCCAAAGACCATGAAAGCCATCCAGCTCACCGCCCATTCCCTGAACGCATTTCGCCAGACCGAACTGCCAGACCCCAAGCCCGGACACGGCGAAGTGCTGCTGCGCCTGCGTGCCGCGACGCTGAATTACGCGGACGTGGCCGTTGCCACAGGCGCCTTCCCGGGCGCGACCTTTCCGATGATCCCGGTGGCCGACGGCGCTGGCGAGATCGTGGCCTTTGGTGAGGGCGTTGACGCCAAGTCTCTTGGACAGTCGGTTGGCGACCGTGTGGTGCCGCACTTTATGCCGGGCTGGCAAGACGGCGCGATGACACCGCGCAATGTGGCCGCGATGCGCGGCATCACCCTGCCGGGTTCACTGGCCGAGTATGTGGCCGTGCCGGCCAGCAGCCTGGTCGCCTTGCCCGCGCACCTGGATTTTGTGCAAGGCGCGGCGCTGCCCATCGCTGCCACGACGGCGTGGAATGCAGTGCGCTCAGCCTCTCTGCGGCCGGGGTCGGTGGTGGTGCTGCTGGGCACCGGCGGTGTGAGCATTTTTGCCTTGCAGTTCGCCAAGGCCTCGGGCGCGACGGTGATCATCGCGTCGTCTTCCGATGAAAAGCTGGAGCGGGCGCGCCGGCTGGGCGCGGACCATTTGATCAACTACCGTGCCACACCGGCCTGGGACGAACAGGTCCTGGATCTCACCGGCGGGCGCGGCGCGGACCTGGTGGTGGAAACCGTGGGTGAAGCCACCATCAAGCAGTCCATCAACGCGGCGGCCATGGGTGGCACGATTTTTACGGTGGGCTTTGTCACGGGCACGGCCGCTGCCATCGATTTGCTGCCCGTCATCGTGAAGGCCTTGCGCATCGTGGGCAACAGCACCGGCTCGGTGGCTGACCTGGCGCAGGCGGTGCGCGCCATTGCCGCGCACCGCATCGTGCCGGTGATAGACCGCTTGTTCGGCCTGGACGACACCGCCCAGGCGTATGCCGAACTCAGCGCCGGCGGGCGGCACTTTGGCAAGCTGGCAATTGCACATTGAGCGGTGGCTCAAGCGTAAGAGGCCCGGCCCGAGGAAGGCCTGAAGAAGGCCTGAAGAAGGCCTCTTCCTCGATCACGCGTTGACCGTGCCCAGGAAGGACGCCGGATAACGCAAACCGGCCGCAACATCGGGCGGGAAGGCCTTGTCGAGCTCGGCCAGCTCTGCCGTACTCAACACCACGTCGAGTGCGCCAATGTTCTGGTCCAGGTAGGTGCGGCGTTTGGTGCCGGGGATCGGGATGATGTCTTCGCCCTGGGCCAGCACCCAGGCGAGGGCGATTTGCGAGGCGGTCACGCCTTTGGCCGCCGCGAGCTTCTTGACCGCATCGACGAGCGCGAGGTTCAGTTTGAAGTTTTCATCGGCAAAGCGCGGCGAGAACTTGCGGCGGTAGTCGTCGGCGGGCAGGTCTTCGGGCTTGCTGAAGGCGCCCGTCAAAAAGCCGCGGCCCAGCGGCGAGTAGGCGACAAAGGCCACGCCGTTTTCGCGGCAGGCGGCCAGGGTGCCTGTGGCTTCGGGGTCGCGCGTCCACAGCGAGTATTCGCTTTGCAGCGCGGCGATGGGGTGGACCTTGCAGGCGCGCGCAATTGTGGCGGCCGAGGCTTCGGACAAGCCCAGGTAGCGGACCTTGCCGGCCTTCACCAGCTCGGCCATGGCGCCCACTGTCTCTTCAATCGGCACGGTTTTGTCGACGCGGTGCTGGTAATAGAGGTCTATCTGCTCTATGCCGAGGCGCTTGAGGCTGGCCTCGCAAGCGGCTTTGACGTATTCGGGCCGGCCGTTGACGCCGCGCGCGGCTTCATTGTTGGGGTCGCGCGTGATGCCGAACTTGGTGGCGATAAACACATCCTTGCGGCGGCCGGCGATGGCCTTGCCTATCAGCAGCTCGTTGGTGTGCGGGCCGTAGATGTCGGAGGTGTCGAGGAAGTTGAGGCCTTTGTCCAGCGCATGGTGAATGGTGGCGATGGATTCGGTGTCGTTGCGGTTCGCATAAAACTCGCTCATGCCCATGCAGCCCAGGCCGATGGCGGAAACTTGTGGGCCGTTTCGGCCCAGGGTACGGGTTTTGATCATGGTGTGTGTCCTTTAGTGGGTTGGATGGATGGGTTGGCTGGATGGGGTTGTGGGGTTCAGGCGCGTTTTTTGGCGGGTGTGGCTTCGGCGCGCATCTCTTCATAGAGGCGGATTTTTTTGCGGATATAGGCCAGGGTTTCGCGCTGGGTGCGTATCTCGGCCTCGAGGCGTTCGGCGTGGGCCTCCAGCAGGGCCTGGCGTTCGGCCGTGCTGGCGGCAGAGGAATTGCCTACGCGCAGCAGCTGGGCATAACGCTGCATGTCGCGCATGGACATGCCGGTGGCGCGCAGGCGCACCAGAAAGTCGAGCCAGCGCATGTCGGCGTCGTTGTAGCGGCGCGCGCCGCTGCGCCTGTCTATGGGGGCGATCAGGCCTATCTGCTCGTAATAGCGCAGGGTGTAGGCGCTCAGGCCCGAGGCCTGGGCGGCTTCGGCGATGGTCAGGGAAATGGTGGGAGGGGCGGCAGTCATGTGGGGGACTTTAAGGCTTAGAGCGCGCTCTAAGTCAAGCGGGTCCGCCGAAAAAACCCTGTTGGCGTTGTTGGTCGCCTTGCCAGGGCCTGTGCCTTGAATGCAGACCCCTAATTTGAATTTATCCGCAGATTACGCAGATTTACACAGATGAAGACATTCGACCATAGGATCAAAAAGCTTTGACAATCTTGTGGGCGTTGTAGCACCGCCTGACCGTGCCAAGACTTCTGTCTTGGACGCAGACACCTTGTTTTTAATCTGTGTAAATCTGCGTAATCTGCGGATATGAAATCTGCGACCCGAATCCATCCGCGGATGACGCAGATGGGCGCTGATCAAGACAACCGGCAACACGGTCAAAAGACTTTGATCTGCCTCGCTCAGCGGCGCTCATCGCGTAATCACCACCAGCACACTGCAAGGCGCATGCGCGATCAGCGATTTGGAGACCGAGCCGCGCCACCAGCGAGCCGCCCAGCCTTCGAGGTGTTTGTGGCCGACGACGATGAGGTCGGCGTCTATCTGTTTGGCGTAGTTGACGATTTCATCGACGGTTTCGCCGTAGAGCACTTCGCCCTTGGCCTCATGGCCGGCTTCGATGAGGCGGCGCAGGCCGTCATTGAGGATGCCCTGGTACCTGGCCTTGTCTTCCTCGATGATGCTTTGTTCATAGATGATGCCTTCGGCGGCGACCACCCGCCGCTGCAGGGACATCACGGCGACCAGTGTCAAGGAGGCTCCGCTCCACTGCGCGATCTCGCGGCAGTCCAGCAGGGCTTTCTGGCCGGGTTCGGAACCGTCGTAAGCCAGCAAAATTCGTTTGTACATGATGTGTCTCCCGAATGAAGTGACTGGGCGATTCCAGAATAGGCCCGCGCCCGGAGCCGGTCAAATGATCGCCCCTGCGCCAGCAGGGTCGCCGCGCTGGCGGCGGGGAAATACACAGGCGACAATCGGAACTCAGCCCCGATTTTTCCCGACCCCACAAAGCAGCCCATGACCCAAGACCCCCAGCGCGAACAGGAACTCAAGAAGATGGAACTTTGCGATTCCTGCGCGGGCATACAGCGCAACTGGCGCAAGGCGCCCGGCCACCCGGAACTGGTGCAGGGCGACCCGCGCCACGAAACGCGCCGCCACGGCCTGATCACCATCACGCGCTACAAATGCGACCGCTGCGGCACGGCCTGGGAATACGAGAACGACAAGACCAACCAGAAGGCCGGCTGGTCTGTGGTGGGGCGCTAGGACCGGCCGGGTTCGGCGGGGCGGGTGAGTTCAATCCCGGCCGCCACTGGTCACACTCATCACGGCGGCCGTGGGCAGAAACACAGCGGATCAACACAAAGGCCAAGCTCCCCGCCATTGCCCATACGGAGAAGCTCCAGATAAGCTGCAGGCAATGGCCCAACGGCGGTCTCAAGTTCCCGGAGTACTTCGGGAGCGGCGCCCACAGAAAACAGTCAGTTGGGAATGTCCGTATTCATAACGGTCACACACCACGAAGCGCTTCCTGGATGGACGACTTCATGACTTCTTCATCCTCAACCAGCTGTCGATAGAGTTCGAACGGCAGCTGGCCATCATTCACCTGCGCTTCAATGAACCGAGCCAGCCTCCACTCGTCCGGATGCGGTTTGTCAAAGTCGAAATCCACGCCTCCGGCGTCCGGTGTTTTAAAAACATGAACCCCGATCCCGTGTGGGCGAACAAACCAGCAAGTGTTTGGGATCTGTTGAAAGCGTCTGTTCGGGGCCCGCAGTATGTCTTGCGGATCTTTGAGGTTGAAGGAGCGCACGAGGAGCTCCTTGGCCCACGCAACATTTGCGTACCAAAGGGGGATAGCGCTTCGAGCGAGTTCAACTGGCGATGAGTTCATGATGTCGAAGGTTGGCGTTGGGCGGCCGAAGCTGTCTTTCGATGACAGCGCTGAGGAATCATAGGGGATGAACGCAGGAACTCGCTAATTGCGCAGTTCAGCCGGCGACAGGGCGGCACACGCTGGGAACGAGAACGACAAAACCAACCAGTAGGCCGGGGCGCTGAAGGACCCCTGCTTTACGCGAGGTTCACGCGATTGCGGCATTGGCTGACGCCGGAAACTCCGGATGCGGTGCAGCATCGAAAGGATGATGAAAGCACCCGACCCACAACACTCACTGCAACGGCGCCGCCTGTTGGTGGCCTCTACACGCCTGGCGCTAGGTGGCGCGGCCTGGTTCGCGCTGTCTGGCGCGCAGGCCCAGCCCAGCTACACGGTGACGACGGCCCAACTGCAGGAGGCGGTTGCCAAACGCTTTCCGCTGCGCAAGCGCGCCGAGGGCATTCTGGACATCACGGTGCAGGCGCCGCAACTGCGCATGATGCCGGAGCTCAACCGGCTGGGCGCGGTGATGGCCGTAGAAGCCGGCGGCCAGGTGCTGCGGCGCGCCTACCCCGGCACCTTTGACCTGGACTTCGCGCTGCGCTATGAGGCCAGCGACATGACGATACGCGCGCACCAGCTGCGCGTGAACACGCTGCAGTTCGAGGGCCTGCCGCCGGAGGTCTCGCTGCTGCTGGCCAGCTACGGGCCGCAACTGGCCGAGCAGGCGCTGCAGGGCGCGGTGCTGCACACCCTGAAGCCGCAAGACCTGGCGCTGCCCGACAGCATGGGCGTGCAGCCGGGCAGCATCACGGTGACGGCCAGGGGGCTGGTGATTGGGTTTGTGAACAAGCAGCAGCCTTGAGGCTGCGGAGGCCGCCGGCCCTCACCCCTGCCCTCTCCCAGGGGGAGAGGGAGCAAATCCAAAGCGTGGCGCTTCTCTCTCCATCCCCTCTCCCTCTGGGAGAGGGCTAGGGTGAGGGCTAACGGCGTTTGAAAATGGGGCCGGGATGGGAGGGAGTTAAAACTCAAAGCGCGGTGAGGCCCGGCTCAACAACTGAATCCTGGGCTCCGCGGGCCAGGCGGCCGCCAGTTCCTGCGCAAGCGTGTTGAGCAAGCGCGCCACATCTTCGGCCGCCGAGGCATGCAGGGCTTCGGCCACGATAAGCACAGCGCGTGTGCCCGCGCTGACGGCGGACAGGCCGCTTTGCCGGTTGGTCCAGCGGCGCGCATGGGCATTAGGGGCCGCTTCGGCTGCTTCAGCGGCGTCGGCAAATATCACCTCGCCCGGTTCCGGGTGTTCTGTCTCTCCGCCGAAGGTCAGGTAATTCTCAGCGCCTGTGGCGTAGCGCACTTCAAGCTGTTGCCGCACTTTGGCAACGTCAAACGCGGCGATCGGAATCGCAAAGGCCAGCGAGACAGCGTTGCACAAATCGACCAGCGGATGCAGCGAGGGCAGCGCGTTTTCTTTGCGAAAACGCCGCAACAGCGACTCGGAGGCGCAGCGGTATTGCGTGGGCTTGAGGCCCATGCTGGAAAACACGCGCCGCCAGGCCTGCACTTCGGGAAACTCGCTTTCAGGGCCGGCGGCCAGCCGGGCTTGCGCGATGGCGTTAAAGCGGGCGACCTGCGGGGCGACGTCCACATTCGCGCTGATGCCGCCGGCGTGCAGCACGCCGGGCACCAGGTTGGGGTAGTCGGCCCAGAGGGCGTCTGAATGGCGAAACAACATGTACGGCGCTCCGGTGGTCTGTGAGGAGGAGAAACACCGCGCAGTCTGCCCCCACGCCGGGCGCGCGTCTTGAACGTTATTGCAGGCGGGCCGCGCGCGCCGTGGCTTGCTGCCAGGCGCCGGGCGTGAAGCCGAACTGGCGCGTGAAGAGGCGCGTCATATGGCTCTGGTCGGCGAAGCCGCAGGCGGCGGCCGCCTGGGCCAGGCCGATGCCGCCGCGTATCAGGCCGCGCGCGCGTTCGGCGCGCTGCTGCAGCAGCCAGGCATGGGGCGTGAGGCCAAAGGCTTTTTCAAAATGGCGCAGCAACTGGAAACGGCTGAGGCCCACCATGCGCGCCATGTCGGCCAGGCTGGGCGGCGCGAGCAGGTCGGCGGCGATGCGCTCGCGCACCTGGTGGATGTGCGGGTTGATGGCTGTGGCGGCCGTGACGGGTATGGCGGGGTGTTGCGCGGCCAGGGTGTGGCGCTGCGTGAGCAGTTCGCAGACGCGCGCCAGCGACTCTTCGCAGGCGAGCGCATCGGCACCTTGGCCGCGCCCGCCGCCGCTCCATTGCTGGAGGCGCTGCAGCAGTTGCTCCAGCGCCAGCCTGAGCCGCGCATCCTGGGCGACGGGGCGGGTCAGCTCTATCGCGGCCGCGTCGGGCGCGCCCAGCGCGGCGGCCATGGCGGCGGGCTCGAGGTAGAGCATGCGCCAGCGCCGCGAAGGCCCGCCCAGCGGCTGGCCGTCGTGCACCTCGCCGGGGTTGCACATCAGGATGTCACCGGCATAAGCCTGAACCTGGCCGCGGCCGCTGGCCGATGTTTGCGCGCCCTGCTGCAGCCAGCCCACGCCAAACACGGCATGCGAATGGCGGCGGTAGTGGCGCGCGCTGTCGATGTGCGTGCCGTAGACGCCGTCCCAGGGCGTGGCCAGGACGCGGCATTGGTGCGGGGGCGGGGCGGGCA
>NZ_JBKBEX010000044.1:0-17962 GCF_047303325.1 Polaromonas sp. CT11-55
TGGCCCCCATCCCAGCCCTCCCCCCGTGGGGGAGGGGGCAAGAGGGGTATGTACTCCTTCCCCCACTGGGGGAGGCTTGGGTGGGGGCCTGCAGCAGTGTCACCAGAACTGGGGACAGACAGTTCACCGGCCCTTTGCCACAGTAGGGCAACCATCAACCCGGCGCCCGGCCGGGCCCCCTTGTTGTCCTGGCTTGGAGAGACTGGATTGAACTGTTACCCCACTACTGTCCTGCTTGCCGGAGGCGACGCGCTGATGCGCGACGGCCTCAGGATGCTCTTGTGCCGGCAGCATGGCTTTGAGGTCGTGGCGGAAACCGACGATGTTGCGGCCGTGGTGCCGCTGGCGGGCCTGCTCCTGCCACCGCCGCAATTGGTGCTGCTGGATATGGACCTTCCAGGTGCGCTGCCGCTGGATATCGTGTCCGCCATCAGGGCCGGCTTTGGCGGCACCGTCAAGGTGCTGGTGCTGACCGGCGAGCTGCGGCCCAGCGTACTGCGGCAGGCATTGTCGGCGGACGCCGACGGCTACGCGCACAAAAGCGAAGATGGGGCCGAGCTCATGCGGGCTGTGCAGGCGGTGCTCGCCGGCCGGCAGCATGTCAGCCGCGGCATCGCCAAGGTCTTCCTGCCGGGCTCCCTGCGCAGGGATGTGCCTGACGGGTTACCCGCCGCCACGCCGCGCCAGCGCGAGATCATGTCACTGGTGGCGTGCGGGCTGAGCAACCGCGAAATCGCCAAAGTGCTGTCCCTCAGCGTGTTCACGGTGCGCACCCACCGGCAAAACCTGGGCGAGAAATTCTCGCTGCGCAACGCGGCCCAGATCACGGCCTGCGCCGTGCGGTGCGGTTACTACACGCCGCCCTGAGCGGCGCCTTGCCGGCGCCCCAAATTGGGGACTTCCATCCCTGCCGGCCCCTTGTCCCCAAAACTGGGGACAGACAGGCCGGTTGCCATCGCATAGCATGCCCGTGGCGGGTATTGACTGTTGCCGCGCGTGCTGCATGGTGGGCGGCAACGGGCATACACTGCCGGGCACGCCGACAGGAAGCGGTGGCCATGAGGCAAGCAAAAATAAAGAGGGCCGGGAAGCGCTATGTGGAACATTCTGAAGGCTTCGCTGCTGCTGGCAGCGCTGGCCGCTTCGGGTGCGGGCCGTGCCGAGCCGACGGAAATCTCTTTTTATTTCCCCATCGCGGTGGGCGGCCCTGTCGCCAAAAGCATTTCGGCGCTGGCCGCCGATTTTGAGAAAAGCCACCCCGACATCCGCGTCACGCCGGTCTACACCGGCACCTACAAGGATTCCATCGTCAAGGCGCTGACGGCGCACAAAAGCGGCACGCCGCCCGATGCGGCCGTGCTGTTCGCCGTTGATGTCTACACACTGATCGACGCCAATGCCATCGTGCCCTTCGACGACCTGGTTGCCGACGCCGCAGACGTGGCCTGGCTGCGCGGCTTTTACCCGGCCTTGATGGCCAACAGCCGCGCCGCCGGCCAGACCTGGGGCGTTCCCTTCCAGCGCTCCACCATCCTGCTTTACTGGAACAAGGCGCTTTTCCGCCAGGCCGGCCTGGACCCTGAACGCCCGCCGGTCAACTGGGCGGAGATGGCCGATTACGCGCGCAAGCTGACGCGGCGCGACGCGGCCGGCAACACCACGCAGTGGGGCCTGCAGATCCCGTCCTCCGGCTTTCCCTATTGGCTGTTCCAGGGCCTGGCCACGGGCAACGGCGCCGAACTCATGAACGCGGCAGGCACCAAGACCTACTTTGACAAGCCCGCCGTGGTGGATGCGCTGCGCTATTGGGTGGGCCTGTCGCGCGAGCACAAGGTGCACCCGCCCGGCATCGTCGAGTGGGGCACCACGCCCAACGACTTCCTGGACGGCAAGGCCGCGATGATCTGGACCACCAGCGGCAACCTGGGCAACCTCAAGGCCAAGGCCGGCTTTGATTTTGGCGTGGGCATGCTGCCCGGCAATACGCGCCGCGGTTCACCCACGGGTGGCGGCAATTTTTATGTGTTTCGCAAGGCCTCGCCGGCGCAGCAAAAGGCCGCCTTCCGTTTTATACAGTGGATGGTCGCGCCCGAGCGCACCGCGCGCTGGGGCATTGACTCGGGCTACATCGCCGTCAGCCCGGCGGCCTGGGAAACCAGCGCCATGAAAAAGTATGTGGCGGAGTTTCCGCAGGCGGCGGTCGCGCGCGATCAGCTGCCGCAGGCCGTGGCAGAACTTTCCACGCATGAGAACCAGCGCGTGACGCGCGCGCTCAACGCCGGCCTGGCGGCGGCGCTCACCGGCGCCAAGACGCCGCAGCAGGCCCTGAAGGACGCGCAGGCCGAGGCCGAGCGCATCCTGCTGCCTTACCAGCGCTAGAGGCGGTCGCGCATGGTCGACACATCTTCTTCCTCGTCTTCCTTGCCCGGTGCCGTGAAGGCGCAGCCACCGGCCATCCGGCGGCTGCGTTTTTTCAGCTACCTGCTGCCCTGCGTGGTGCTGGGCCTGGCGCTGGCCGCGGCCTGGTATTTCTGGGAGCGGGAGCGCCAGGAGATTGAACAGGCCCTGCAGGTCGAGTTTGACGCACGCGTGCGCGAGACCACCAGCCTTTTCCGCGAACGCATGCTGGCCTACGAGCAGGCGCTGCGCGCCACGCACGGCCTGTTCGCCACCTCCGACCGGGTGCAACGCGGCGACTTCCAGTCTTTTGTGGCCAACCTGCGCATCCAGAACCACCCGGGCCTGCAGGGCATGGGCTTCGCGCTCATCGTGCCGCCTGACGAGCGCGAGCGCCATATCGCCGCGGTGCGCAGCCAGGGCTTTCCGGCCTACACGGTGCAGCCGCCGGGCGACAGCGGCGCCAGCACCTCGGCGCTGTACTTCGAGCCCACCGGCTCCTCCTTCCTGAGCACGCTGGGCACGGATTATTTCGCCGAGCCCTCGCGCAGGCCCGCGATGGAGGCCGCGCGCGACAGCGGCGGCATCGCGGTTTCCAACAAGGTCAAACTGCCCGAGGAAGACGCGGCCCAGGTCCAGGCCGGCTACCGCATGTACCTGCCGGTCTATAAAAACGGCAAGCCGCAGGGCACGCTGGCCGATCGCCGCGCCAACATCGTGGGCTGGATTTACGCCGCCTTCAGCATGGACGGCCTGATGGACAACATCCTGGGCGAGCGCGCCAACATCACCGTCGAGGTCTATGACGGCGCGGGGCAGGACGAGGACCAGCTGATAGACACCTACAGCGACCGCGTGGGCGGCGAGTCGGCCGTCAAGCTGTTCTACGCGACGCAGCAGGTGGAGGTGGGCGGCTACGGCTGGACGCTGACGGCGCGCTCGCTGCCCAACTTCACCACCGCCATTGCCATCAGCAAATTGCAGCTGGTGGCCCGCCTGGGCGCCGCGGCCAGCGTGATGCTGGCGCTGCTCACCTGGGTTTTGCTGCGCCGCCGCCTGCGCGCGCTGAGCGCCGCTGAAAACCTGCGCAGCGCCAAGGAGCACGCCGAAGCGGCCAGCCGCGCCAAGTCGCAGTTCCTGGCGGTCGCCAGCCACGACCTGCGCCAGCCCATACAGGCGCTGAGCCTGTTCGTGGCCACGCTGCAGGCCATGGCCGGGCGCGCGCAGGTCCCCGGCACGGAAGTGAGCCATATCGCGCAGCGCCTGCAGCTGGCGCTCAACGGGCTGGGCCGTCTGCTCAATGGCCTGTTCGATTTATCGCGGCTGGACAGCGGCACCGTGGAAGTGGCGCGGCGGCCGGTGGAGGTGGCGCAATTGCTGGCGGAACTCAACAACGCCTTCGCCGGGCCGGCCGGGGCCAAGGGCCTGGGCTTCAAGGTCTTTGCGCCGCGCGGCCATTGGGTCGACACCGACCCGCTGGTGTTCGCGCGTGTGCTGTCCAACCTGGTCGCCAACGCCGTGCGCTACACCGAGCAGGGCCGCATCCTGGTCGGCTGCAGGCCGCGCGGCCACATGCTGGAGTTCCAGGTTTTCGATACCGGCATCGGCATCGCCGATGAAGAGCGCGCACGCATCTTCGGCGAGTTCTATCAGGTGCCCAATGTGGCGCGCGAGCGTGAGCACGGCCTGGGCCTGGGGCTGGCCATTGTGTTGCGTTCGGTGCGCCTGCTGGGCGGCCAGGTCGGTGTGCGCTCCACACCCGGGAAGGGCTCGGTGTTTTCCGTCACGCTGCCGCGCGCGGCGGCGCCCGAGCTCGCGACCACGGTCCCCGCGGAGCTGCGTGAGCAGTTCACCGGCAGCGTGCTGGTGGTCGACGACGACCCCGTGGTGCGCGAGTCCATGCAGCGCCTGCTGGCCGAGTGGGGCCATCCGGTGCGCGTGGCCTCCACGCTGGGGGAAGCGATCAACGCCGCGGCCGATCTGGCGGACTCGCTGGCGCTGGTCCTCACCGACTACCACCTGGGCAATGGCGTCACCGGCACCGAGATCGTCGAAGCGGTGGAGCGCCGCCTGGGCCGGCAAGTGTCCGCCGTCATCATCACCGGCGATACCTCCCCCGAAACGGTTGCCGACGCAGCCCGCAACGGCTTGCGCCTGCTCTACAAGCCGGTGGAGCCGCGCGTGCTGGCCGCGTTGATGAAAAGCATTCAATGAGCATCACCATGACATCCATCCTCTCCACCCCCTCCACCATCGCGACCACCCGAATCCTTCTTGCGGAAGACCATGTGCTGATGCGCGACGGCCTGAAGATGCTGCTGGGCACCCAGCCAGGTTTTGAGGTTGTCGCGGAAACCGGCGACGGCATCGCGGTGGAAGCGCTGGTGAGGCAATTCAATCCCCAACTCCTGTTGCTGGACCTGGGCCTGCCCGGCCAGCATGGTGTGAAGATCGCCGCCAGCATCAAGGCCGAGTTCAGCGACACCGTCAAGGTGCTGGTGCTCACCGGGGACCTGCAGGCCGACTCCGTCAGGCAGGCGCTGGCCGCTGGCGCCGACGGCTATGTGCACAAGAGCGAGGACAGCGCCGAGCTGTTGCAGGCCGTGCATGCCGTGCTGGCCGGGCGGCAATACGTCAGCCGCAACATCGCCGCCGCTTTCCTGCCGCGTACGGCGCGTGCCGACCAGGCCGGCGACACCCTGGTTGCCACGCCGCGCGAACGCGAGATCATGTCGCTGGTGGCGCGCGGCTTGAGCAACCGCGAGATCGCCGAGCTGCTGGCCATCAGCGTGTTCACGGTGCGCACCCACCGGCAAAATCTGATGGAAAAATTCTCGCTGCGCAACGCGGCCGAGATCACCGCCTACGCGGTGCAACGCGGCTACTACATCCCGACCTGAGCGGCGGGGGCTTTCCGCCCCTGCCAATCACGATCTCCTGATCCGGCTTGTCCCCAAAACTGGGGACAAGGCATACCGGCCTGGGCGGCCCACTACTGCATCGGCAGTATTGCCGCACGCAAGCTTGTTACACAGAATCGCCCGCATGTGATCAGAGTCCATGCGTCCCGGTGCCCGGCGAAGGTGTTGAAGGTGCGGCGAAAGTGCGCGCCCCGAAAGGGAAATTTTCACATTGGCACAAGCGTCGCGTCCCCATAACTGGGGACATACAGGCGGGGGGTGGACTTTTACGATTTGCACGTTTTGTCACGGGTGCGCGCGAAGCGCGAGCCCGTGGCCAGTAGTCGCCTTAGTTTTTTGGAAGTCCTCATCATGAAAAGCCACGCCAGCATGAACCGCATCTACCGTCTTGTCTGGAATGCCGCCCTCAGCCTGTGGGTGGCCGTGGCGGAAAACGCCAAGGGGCGCAGCAAGGGTGGATCGGCTCGCGGCAGTGTGCAGTGGGATGATGTAGAGGAGCAAGGAGGAAGTGGTGGCGATGGCGGCGGTGCGGGCTTCAGGCTCAATACCGCCTGCCGCGCGGCGCTGGTGCTCCTGGCTTCGCTGGCGGTGCTCACGCACGAAGCGCATGCGGCTGATGCGGCCAATGCCAGCGTCTCGGCCGGTACGGGCAGTGTCTCCACGCTGGGCAACACCACTACCATCAACCAGGCCAGCCAGCGCCTGGCGATTGACTGGACTTCGCTTTCCACCGCG
Organism: Polaromonas sp. CT11-55; assembly: GCF_047303325.1. Classification (NCBI taxonomy): domain Bacteria; kingdom Pseudomonadati; phylum Pseudomonadota; class Betaproteobacteria; order Burkholderiales; family Comamonadaceae; genus Polaromonas; species Polaromonas sp. CT11-55. The sequence goes on from NZ_JBKBEX010000044.1 coordinate 6,054, forward strand.
GCCAATGAAGCGCTGCGGTTTAACCAGCCCAATGCGGCGGCTATTGCGCTGAACCGCATCACGGGCAGCAGCCCCAGCGAGCTGCTGGGCAGCCTGACAGCCAACGGCCAGGTGTTTATCCTGAACCCGAATGGCGTGCTGTTTGGCGCGGGCTCTCAGGTCAACGTCGGCGGCCTGGTGGCTTCGACGCTGTCCATGAGCAATGCCGACTTTATGGCCGGCAACCATGTGTTCACCGGTTCGGGTGGTTCGGTGGTCAACCAGGGAACGCTGAACGCCGCACCCGGTGGCTATCTGGCGCTGCTGGCGCCAGAGGTGCGCAATGAAGGTGTGATGACCGCCTCGCTGGGAACCGCCTTGCTGGCAGCAGGCAACAAGGTCACGCTAAACCTGGACAACGGCAGCCTGCTGGGCTACAGCATTGACCAGGGCGCGATCAATGCGCTGGCCGAGAACAAACAGCTGATCAAAGCCGATGGCGGCCAGGTGCTGCTGTCGGCTAAGGCCATGGACAGCCTGACCACGGCCACGGTCAACAACAGCGGCGTCATTGAAGCCAGGACGATACAGAACAAGGCCGGCCGCATATTGCTGATGGGCGACATGGAGAGCGGCACGGTCAATGTGGGCGGAACGCTGGATGCTTCGGCACCCACGGGCGGCGACGGCGGGTTTGTTGAAACGTCTGCCGCGCATGTCAAGGTGGCCGATGGTGCCAGGGTCACTACGCTGGCCGCTGAAGGCAGTGGCGGCCACGCCGGAAAATGGCTGATAGACCCGAACGATTTCACCATCTCCGCTACGGGCGACATGTCTGCCGCGGCCGTCGCGACCGCCCTGAACGGCGGCAATTTTGAAATCGCCACCGCCACCATGGGCACGGCCGGCGGCAATGGCGACATCCACGTCAATCAGGCCATCAACCGGACGGACAGCAACACCTTCACCTTGACCGCTGAGCGCGACATCAATATCAACCAGGCTATCGGGAAAAGCGCTGGAGGCGCGGCTGGTTTGACAATGACCGCCGCGGGCAATATCGGTTTTAACGCCAATGTCTTTTCCTCCTCGGGCGCCCTGGCTGTGACGGCCAACGCCGGCGGCGATATCACCGGCGGCGGAACCCTGAACACAAACACCGGCGCGATAGACATGACGGCCGGCGGCAGCATCGGCGATCTGGGGCAGATCAATGCAGGCAGTTTGAAGCTGAAAGCCACCACGGGTGAACTGATCGTGAATAGCGGCGTGGACTGGCGAGCCAGCTCCTTCGACTTGTACGCGGGCACGAACATCCGGGGCAGCGACCCCAACTCCGCCGCCAACGTCATGGTCTTGGGCAACGGCAACTTCACTGCGTCAGCGGGTAACACCGGCAACGGCCGAATACGCGTGAACGCCTTCGGCGGCGCCATAGGTACGCTGAACCTGACTTCGCAGGGAACGGGCGGCGGCGGGCAGATCGATTTCAGCAGCGACTCGGCCGTCGGCAACCCGATCATCACCGCCGCCCATGATGTGAGCGTCAGCGTGAGCGGCAACCTTAACTTCAACGCCCTGACCCTGACGGGCGTCAACCAGAACGTCAACATGGCGGCCAACGGCGGCACTCTGACGCTGGGTGCCTTTAATGCCGGAACGGGCAACCTGACTTTGTCGGGCGGCTCCATTGCCATGGGCGGCGCCCTGAGCGCCAAAGACCTCAGTTTGAGCGCGACCAACGGCCTGAACATCAACCAGGACCTCACGGCGACCGGCAACCTGGCGCTCGCCGCGAGCAATGCGGCCATCCAGCAAACCGCCGGTGCCCTGGTGGTAGGCGGTACGACCAGCGTCAACGCCGGCGCGGGCCAGGTCAGCCTGACCGGCGCCAACAGTTTTACCGGCGCGGTCAGCGTCAGCAACCTTGGCGCGAACAATGTCGCCATCAACGCCGGCAGCGGCTCGCTCACGCTGGGCGCCTCATCGGTCGGCAGTGGCACGCTGGCTCTGAGTGCGACCGACGCCGCCGCGGGCGACATCACCATCGCCAACGGCGCAACCGTCAGCGCCAATGGCGGCAATGTGCAGCTCACCGGCCGCGACATCACCTTCAACGGCACAGGCGCTGTCACCACCACGGGCGACGTCTATCTGGCCGGGCGGAACATCCGGCAGGGCGGCACCGGCGTTGCCGTCACGGCCAACAACCTGGCGATACGCTCCAGCGGCTACGTCGGCAACAGCGGCGCTGCGGACAAGCTCAATACCCAGGTGAACAAGCTCTCTGCCGTGGCGCCGGGTGCGATCTCGGTGAGCAACACCGGCGCGCTGACGGTCGACACCGCCACTTTCGCGGGTTCGACGGTTCCGGGCGGCGCCATCGCCGGCGTGAGCAGTACGGGTGGCGCGATCTCGCTGGCTACCGTCGATACCGGCGGGGCGACGGACAACCTGACGCTCAACCAGGCCGTCACCACCACCGGCGGCAGTGCCAACACCATCACGCTGGCAGCCGACGACCACTATGCGCAAAACGCGCTGACGGTGTCCACCGTGGGCGCGAACGTGGCCATCAGTGCGGGCCGTACCCTGACGGCAACGGGCAGCGGCGGCACCGCCATCAAGACTTCGGGCGCGGCCAGCAGCATGGACACCAACGGCTCGGACGCCGGCAACATCCAGCTCAGCACCAGCGGCGCCAATGGCGGCTCGATCACCGTGACCGGCGACCTCACCGCACAAGGCACCAGCGGCAACGCGGGTAACACCACGGCCAGCAATAACGCTACCTCCGGTGGCAAGGGCGGCAATGTGAGCGTGACCACGGCCACCGCCGGTGCCGGCATCGCCATCTCGGGCAATGTGCTGGCCAATGGCGGCAATGGCAGCGGCGGTGGCACCAACTTTGCCTGGATGTTCGGCACGGGCGGCAACGGCGGCAACATCACGCTGAGGAACACGGGCAACAGCGGCGCCGGCGCCATCAGCGTGGGCAACCTCTCCGCCCAGGGCGGCCAGGCAGGTTACATCGGCAATGGCGGCAGCGGCGGTACCGTCCTGGTGACGACGGCCGGTACGGGCGCGGCTTCCATCACTACGGGGACCATAGGCACCTGGGGCGGCAAGTACGTCGCCAACTCCCAGCCCGGCAGCAATGGCGGCAATGCAGGCAATGTCACCCTGGGCACGGTGGGCGCGGGCGCCACCATCCATTTCGACAACCTTGACGCGCACGGCGGCGCGGGCTCGCTCAACCGGGTCAACACCAACTACGGCAGCGCGACCATTGTGTCGGGAACCGGCGGCACTGTCAGCATCACCACCACGGGCGCCAATTCCGACATCACCGGCAGCGGCAATGTTTCCAGCTATGTCGAAAACGCCGGTTGCAGCAACGGCGCCACTTGCTCCATAGGCGCCGCGGGCAACATCACCCTGAATGCCAGCAACGGCAGCGTCAGCCTGGCCGGTAACGCCAATGCCAAGGGTGGTAATGCCCTGGGCGGCGCCGCTGTGGCCAACAACGGCGGCGCGGGCGGCAGCGTGACCGTGATTGCCGGCAACGCCAACCACAATGTCTCGATTGGCGGCATTGACGCGACAGGCGGAACCGCCCTGGCCGGCGGCACCGCAGGCGCCAGCAAGGCGGTGGTCGTGACCGCCGCGGACGGCTATGTGCAGCAGGTGCCCGGCAGCTGGTTCAACGGCTCCTCGGTGGCCGTGTCGGCCAACCGCGGCATAGGCGCCGGCACGGGGGCGGGCGACCTGAGCCAGCGCCTGGGCATCATCCCGGTGACGGGAACGGCGCGCAATGCGATCAGCGGCGTCTTCACGGCCACGCGCCAGGGTAACACGCGCGTCATCTACGGCGGCGGCAATGTGTCTCTGGCCGGCACCCAGGTGCAGAACCTCTTCACAACGGGCGACATCGACATCGCCACCAGCAACGGCTCGCTCACGGTGAACGGCCTGGGTCGCAACGGCGCCGGCAACATCAGCCTGAGCGCGGGCGGCGGCAACGACCTGACCATCAACAACCTGAGCACGCTGTCCGCCGTCAACGGCAATATCCGGCTTGAAGCCGGGCGCGACGTCATCTTCTCGGGCAATGCAAGTGCCCAGACCACGACCGGCGATATTTACGTGTCAGCCGGCGCGAACGTCCAGCAGGCCGGTGCCTCAACGGCGTTGACCGCCAACAACCTGGCGCTGCGGGCCGGCGGCTACATCGGCGACGGCGCGGGCGGCGACAACGCGCTGAACACCAGCGTGAATGCGCTCTCCGCGGTGGCCGGCACCAACATCGGCATCAGCAACGACAAGGCGCTGGCGATCGACCAGGTGACCTTTGGCGGTGGCACCGTTCCCGGTGGCGCGATCAACGGTGTGTCGACTACGGGAACCGGCAATGTGGCCGTGGGCACCACGGGCGGCGCTCTGACGGTGACGGCACCTGTTTCCGGGGCCGATGGCACGCTGGTCCTCAGCGGAGCCACTGACCTGGTGCTCAACAACACCGTCAGCAACCCTACACGCGCGGTGCAGCTCACCGCCGGCAGTGGCAGCATCAGCGGCACGGGCCAGGTGACGGCTGGCGCGCTGACGGCCACCGCGGCCACCGGCATCAGCCTCGGAGCCGATGCGGCGGCGCTGACAGCTACCAGCACTTCAGGGCCTATCGCCGTGACCCTGGCCAACGGCGGCGGCATCGAGAACGTTGCCACCACGGGTACGGTGAACCTGACCGCCACAGCCGGCAACCTGGACGTGAAGACGGTTTCCGGCTCGGATGTCACGCTGACCGCTTCGGCTGGCGCGATCACCGATGCCAACGGCACCGCCAACAACATCACGGCCACGACGCTGACCGCTTCGTCGCGGGACGGCATCGCGCTGGGCGCCAATACCACCGGCCTGCAAAGCTTTACCACCACCGGTGCCACCGGCGACATCGCCGTGTCCACCGACAATGCGCTGGACACCGCCAACTACAGCATCAGCACCGACAGCGGCTCCGTGCAAAACGTCAGCCTGACGTCCAACTCCACCTCGGGCATCACGGTGGGCAATGCCTTTGCCTCCACCAACGACAACATCAGCCTGACCGCCACGGCGGGCGACATCAGCCTGGGCAGCGCCATCGGCGCCGCGGGACTGGCGCTCAACGCCCAGGGCAGTATCAGCGCGCCGGCCGCCATCAATGTGAGCGGTGTGTTTGAACTCAAGGGCGGCACTTTCAGCCAGGTCGGCACCTTGCCCACGTTCTCCGCAGGTGACTTCCGCATCAGCGGCGGCACCTTTGTGCGCGTGCTGGGCGGTGACGGCCTGAGCACCAACACGGCCTACCGGATTGCCGACATTTACGGCCTTCAGGGCGCGGGCTCGGCCGGCATGCTGGACAAAAACTTCAAGCTGGCCAACAACATCGATGCCAGCGGTACGGCGAACTGGAATGCGAATGCGGGCTTCAACCCGATAGGCAGTGGCACGCAATTCATAGGTAGCCTGGACGGTGACGGCCATGTGATCGACCAATTGGTCATCAACAGGCCCGGCGAGACCAATGTCGGTTTGATCAGTTCCCTGGGAGGCGGGACGGTCTCCAACCTGGTGCTGACGGGCGGCAGCGTCACCGGCAGCGACACCGTGGGCGCACTGGTGGGCCTCAATTACGGGCAGGTCACCAACAGCCATAGCTCGGCGGCCGTGAGTGCAACCACCAGCGGCGCAGGCGGGCTGGTTGGCACGAACGTCGGGACTATCAGCAGCAGCTATGCAAGCGGCGCTGTGACCGCTGTGGGTGGCGCGCAGTGGCTGGGAGGCTTGGTAGGGACCAATGAAGGAGCCGTGAGCGGTAGCTATGCCACTGGTGCCGTGGTTGGTACCAGGGCCGGGGGACTGGTGGGCGGCAATTTCGGTGGCGGCACCATCTCCAACAGCTATGCCAGCGGCGCTGTGGGCGCCCCCGGCGGTTCTACTGTGGGTGGCCTTACGGGTGCCAATTTGGGCACCATTACCAACAGTTATGCCACCGGCGCGGTGACGGGAAGCTTTGAAATCGGCGGTCTGGTGGGCTGGGACAGCGGCGGCACGGTGACCAACAGTTTCTGGGACACCCAGACCACGGGCCAGGCCGCCAGCGGCGGCGGCACGGGCATCCTCACCGCGGACATGAGGAAGGCCCAGACCTTTATCGACGCCGGCTGGAGCGCCAGCAATGTGGGCGGCGACGGCAGCACCTGGCGCATCTACGAAGGCAACACCGGCCCGCTGCTGCGCGGCTTCCTGACCGGGCTGAATCTGGCCGACACCAGCGTGACCTACAACGGCAATACGCAGGCGGGGGCCACCACCGCTACCGCGGGCGTGTCGGGCATCAGCGCCATCGGGCGCAATGCCGGCAGCTACCGCACGGGCTATTACTCCAACCAGCAGGGCTACGACATCATCGGCGGCGGGCTGAACATCGCCAAAGCCGACCTGACGCTGAGCAGCAGCAATGTGACCAAGACCTATGATGGCACGCTCTCAGCCGCCGGCACGGCGGTGGCCGCGGCGGGCACGGCACTGCTGGGCGGCGACACCGCCAGCGGCGGCAGCTTTGCCTTTGCCGACAAGAATGCGGGCTCGGGCAACAAGACGGTGACAACGGCCGGCGTGACGGTCAATGACGGCAATGGCGGCAACAACTACAACGTCAGCTATGCCGACAACTCCACCAGCACCATCAACAAGGCCAATGTGACACTGTCCACCAGCGACGTCACCAAGACCTACGACGGCACGACCAGCGCGACGGGTGCAGTTGTAGTGACGGCCGGTACGGTGTTCGCAGGTGACAGCGCCACGGGCGGAACGTTTGCCTTTACCGACAAGAATGCCGGCAGCGGCAACAAGACGGTGACCACGACGGGCGTGACGGTAGGCGATGGCGTGAACAACGCCAACTATAACGTCAGCTACGCCGACAACACCACCAGCACCATCAACAGGGCCAACCTGACGCTGTCCACCAGCAACGTCACCAAGACCTACGACGGCACGACCGGCGCGACAGGCGCGGTGGTGGTAACGGCCGGGACGGTGTTCGCAGGTGACAGTGCCACGGGCGGAACCTTTGCCTTCACCGACAAGAATGCCGGCAGCGGCAACAAGACGGTGACCACGACGGGCGTGACGGTGGGCGATGGCGTGAACAACGCCAACTACAACGTCAGCTATGCAGACAACACCACCAGCACGATCAACAAGGCCAATGTGACGCTGTCTACCAGCGACGTCACCAAGACTTATGACGGTACGACAGGCGCCACAGGCGCGGTGGTGGTAACGGCCGGCACGGTGTTCGCAGGTGATAGCGCCACGGGGGGAACCTTTGCCTTCACCGACAAGAATGCCGGTACGGGCAACAAGACGGTGACGACCAGCGGCGTGACGGTGGGTGACGGCGTGAACAACTCCAACTACAACGTCAGCTATGCCGACAACACCACCAGCACCATCAGCAAGGCCAACCTGACGCTGTCCACCAGTAACGTTACCAAGACCTACGACGGCACCACCGGTGCGACAGGTACGGTGGTGGTAACGGCAGGCACGGTGTTCGCAGGTGACAGTGCCACGGGCGGAACGTTTGCCTTTACCGACAAGAATTCCGGCAGCGGCAACAAGACGGTGACCACGGCGGGCGTGACGGTGGGCGACGGCCTGAACAACGCCAACTACAACGTCAGCTACGTTGACAACACCACCAGCACCATCAACCGGGCCAACCTGACGTTGACGGCCAATAACGTCACCAAGACCTATGACGGCACGACGAGCGCAAGCGGTACGGCGGCTGTGGCTAGCGGTACCGTGTTCAGCGGCGACAGCATCTCGGGCGGCAGCTTCGCCTTTACCGACAAGAATGCCGGCACGGGCAACAAGACGGTGACGACCACCGGCGTGGCGGTCAACGACGGCAACGGCGGCAACAACTACAACGTCAGCTATGTGGACAACACCACAAGCACCATCAACAAGGCCAACCTGACGCTGACGACCAATAACGTCACCAAGACCTATGACGGTACCCTGGCCGCTTCCGGCACCGTAGCTGTAGCCAGCGGCACCGTGTTCGGCGGCGACAGCATTTCGGGCGGCAGCTTCGCCTTTACTGACAAGAACGCCGGCACGGGCAACAAGACAGTGACCACGGCCGGCGTGACGGTCAACGACGGCAATGGCGGCAACAACTACAACGTCAGCTATGCCGACAACACCACCAGCACGATCAACAAGGCCAATGTGACGCTGTCCACCAGCGACGTCACCAAGACCTACGACGGCACGACCAGCGCGACGGGTGCAGTTGTGGTGACGGCCGGCACGGTGTTCGCCGGCGATAGCGCCACGGGCGGAACCTTTGCCTTTACCGACAAGAATGCGGGTACCGGCAACAAGACGGTGACGACAACAGGCGTGACGGTGGGCGATGGCGTGAACAACGCCAACTACAACGTCAGCTACGCCGACAACACCACCAGCACCATCAACAAGGCCAATCTGACGGTGACTGCCAATGCGGTGACCAAGACTTACGACGGCACGCTTGGCGCCACGGGTACCGGTACCGTCGCTACCTTGGCAGGTGCCGGAGCGGGTGAGGTAGTGAATGCCGCTGGTAGCCAGGCCTTCCTGGACAAGAACGCTGGTACCAGCAACAAGACGGTGCGCGCCAGCGGTGTGACGATCAAGGACAGCGGCAACGTGGACGTCACGGGCAACTACAACATCGCCTATGTCGACAACACGAGCAGCACCATCAACAAGGCGAACCTGACGGTGACGGCCAATGTGGTGACCAAGACCTACGATGGCACCACCAGCGCCACGGGTACAGGCACGGTGGCCGCGCTGGCCGGGGCTGGCGCGGGTGAGGTGGTCGATGCCGCCGGCAGCCAGGCCTTCCTGGACAAGAACGCCGGCACGGGCAACAAGACGGTGCGCGCCAGCGGCGTGACCATCAAGGACAGCGGCAATGCCGACGTGAGCGGCAACTACAACATTGCCTATGTCGACAACACCGCCAGCACCATCAACAAGGCCAACGTGACCTTGTCGACTTCCGACGTTACCAAGACCTACGACGGTACGACCGGTGCGACGGGTGCGGTGGTGGTGACGGCTGGCACGGTGTTCGCAGGTGACAACACCACCGGCGGAACCTTTGCCTTCACCGACAAGAATGCCGGCACTGGCAACAAGACGGTGACCACGGCCGGCGTGACAGTGGGTGACGGCGTAAACAACGGCAACTACAACGTCAGCTATGTGGACAACACGACCAGCACCATCAACAAGGCCAACCTGACGCTGACGACCAACAACGTCACCAAGACTTATGACGGCACGACGAGCGCAAGCGGTACGGCGGCTGTGGCTGGCGGCACCGTGTTCAGCGGCGACAGCATCTCGGGCGGCAGCTTCGCCTTTACCGACAAGAACGCCGGTACGGGCAACAAGACGGTGACGACCACCGGCGTGGCGGTCAACGACGGCAACGGCGGCAACAACTACAACGTCAGCTACGCCGACAACACCACGAGCACCATCAACAAAGCCAACCTCACGGTGACGGCCAATGCGGTGATCAAGACTTACGACGGAACGCTGGGCGCCACGGGCACCGGTACCGTCGCGGCCCTGGCTGGTGCAGGAGCGGGTGAGGTCGTAAATGCCGCGGGCAGCCAGGCCTTCCTCGACAAGAACGCAGGCACGGCCAACAAGACGGTGCGCGCCAGCGGCGTGACGATCAAGGACAGCGGCAACGCTGACGTGACGGGCAACTACAACATCGCCTATGTCGATAACACGAGCAGCACCATCAACAAGGCCAACCTGACTTTGTCGACCTCCGACGTCACCAAGACCTATGACGGAACCACCGGCGCGACGGGTGCTGTGGTGGTGACGGCAGGCACGGTGTTCGCTGGCGACAGTGCAACGGGCGGTAGCTTCGTCTTTACCGACAAGAACGCCGGAACCGGGAACAAGACGGTGACAACGGCCGGCGTGACTGTGGGTGACGGCGTTAACAACGCCAACTACAACGTCAGCTACGCCAACAACACCACCAGCACCATCAACCAGGCCAACCTGACGGTGTCCAGCAGCAACGTCACCAAGACCTATGACGGCAACACGACGGCTGCGGGCAGCGCGACCGTGACCGGCGGCACGCTGTTCAGTGGCGACAGCCTGACGGGTGGCAGCTTCGCCTTTACCAATAAGAATGCCGGGAATGGCAACAAGACGGTGACGACGGCGGGCGTGACGGTGGGCGATGGCGTGAACAACGGCAACTACAACGTCACCTACGCCGACAACACCACCAGCACCATCAATCCGTTTGCGGTGAGTGTTTCGGGCACGCGCAGCTATGACGGCACGGCCAACTTGGCGGCCGGCGTGCTGAACCTTGGCCCGCTGGTGGGCGGTGAAACCCTGGGCCTGGCCGGCACGGCCACCATGGCCGACAAGAATGTGGGTGCCAACAAGGCGCTGACCGTCGCCGGCCTGAGCCTGGTGGACGGTACGGGCCTGGCCAGCAACTACACCTTTACCGGTGGCACGCAGCAGGCCAGCATCACCCAGGCCAGCCTCACGGTGGGCAGCAGCAACGTCACCAAGACCTATGACGGCAACCTGTCGGCGGCAGGCACGGCCACCGTCACGGCGGGCACGCTGTTCAGCGGCGACAGCCTCACCGGCGGCACGTTTGCCTTTACCGACAAGAATGCTGGCATCGGCAACAAGACCGTGACCACCTCTGGCGTCACGGTTGGCGATGGCGTCAATAACGGCAACTACGCCGTGAGCTACGCCAGCAACACGACCAGCACCATCAACAAGGCCGACCTGACGGTGACGGCCACGGGCGTGAACAAGGTGTATGACGGCAGCACGGTGGCCGCGGTCACTTATGGCGACAACCGCGTGGCTGGCGATGTGGTCGGCATCACGGGAAGCGCCACCTTCGCCGACAAAAATGCCGGCACAGGCAAGGCCGTCGGCGTGAGCGGCATCAGCACTTCAGGCGCCGATGCCGGCAACTACAACCTGCTGAACACCACCACCACGACCACGGCCAGCATCACGCCCAAGGCGCTGACGGTGACGGCCAACGGCGACACCAAGCTGTATGACGGCTCGGCCTACCATGGCGGCAACGGCGTGAGATACAACGGCTTTGTGGTGGGTGATTCGCAGGCCGACATAGGCGGCACGCTGGCCTACGGCGGCTCCTCGCAGGGGGCAGTGGCCACCGGCAACTATGTGATCACGCCGGGCGGGCTGAGCTCGATCTCGGGCAACTATGCGCTGGGTTTTGTGGATGGCGCGCTCAGCATCACGACTTCCAATGCCAGCACCGCAGCGCTGGGGAATGCGGCGCTGGTCAGTTCCTATGACGCAGCCCTGCAGGCCGTCGCCGGCGTGGGTGGTTCGTCGGGTGGAGGCCTTGGCGGTGGCGCTGGTGGTTTTGGTGGCGGTGGTTTCGGCGGTGGTGACGCCGCTGCCGATGCGTTGGCGGCGGCGGCTGCCGAGGCCGGCAGAACCGGCGAGGAGTAAAGGCCGGGTCTTGCTCCGGCTGGGCGCGCTCTTCCTCCTCCTTATCCTCCTCTTTCCTCTTTTTGGTTCAGCTGGCCGGGGGGTAGCCTGGCGGCTACTCACTTTTATCGAAACCCGCAAAGTGGGTTTTCTTTTCTTCGCCAAAAGGCGCGCTACGCGCGCGGGGTTTGCTCACTTCGCGCAGCGAAGTTACGCAAACACCAAAAGTAAGCAAAGGAAAAGGCGACCCTGGTGTCTGCGTCCCCTTCGCTTCGCTACGGGGCAGGGGGGGGGGGGGGGGGGGGGGGGGGGGGGGGGGGGGGGGGGGGGGGGGG
>NZ_JBKBEX010000045.1:0-17907 GCF_047303325.1 Polaromonas sp. CT11-55
GTGCATGGCCAAAAGGCACCTGGGCGCCCTGGGCCCCGCGGCCTCCGCCGCGCCCCCCGCTTCGGGGGGTTTTCGGGGGGGCGGGGGGGGGCGCGCCCCCCCAGGCCAGCAAAAAGCACAGGCAAGCTCCCAGCAGCCAGCGCGCGACGGTATGCCCCGGCCGCCAACAGTCAGTGGTCGCTTTTTTCAAGGAGTGCGTAATAAAAACCGTCGTGCTCACGCATCAAATTGTCCGGGAAGACCGTCGCTTCCACGCCACTTTGCGGGAGCAAATGCCCCGGCGAGGGCCTTAATAGGGCATCGGTGTGGTGCGTAAGAAACGTTTGTATCTGCTTGTCGCCTTCTGCGAGAAAAACCGAGCAAGTGCAGTACAACAGGCGCCCGCCGGGTTTGAGCAAGGGCCAGAGCGTCTGGAGCAGCTTGGCCTGGATGGCGGCCAACTGGGCGACGTCCGTGGGTCGGCGCAGCCAGCGCACGTCGGGGTGGCGCCGCACGATGCCGGAGGCGGTGCAGGGGGCATCCAGCAAAATGCCGTCGTAAAGCCGGCCGTCCCACCAGCCGTCCGGCTGGCCTGCGTCGCCCACGCGGACCTGGGCCTGCAGGCCCAGGCGCAGCAGGTTTTGCCCCACGCGCTGGCAGCGGCGGGGGTCAATGTCCAGCGCGGTCACCTCGCAATCGGCCAGTTCCAGCAGGTGGGCGGTTTTGCCGCCCGGGGCAGCGCAGGCGTCGAGGATATTGAGCCGGGCACCGCCCTCGCCCGGTTGGATCAGTTCCTGCAGCAGCAAAGGCGCCGCCAGCTGCGCGGCGGCATCCTGCACCGAAAAATGGCCTTCGGCAAAGCCGGGCAGGCTGGGCACGGGGCGCGCCGCGGCCAGGACCACACCTTGCCGGCCCACCGGCGAGGCGTCTATCCCGGCCGACGCCAGCGCCTGCAGGTAGCCGGCCTGCGTCGTTTGGCGCTCATTGACGCGCAGGATCAGCGGCGCGCGGCTGTTGTTGGCCTGCAGGACGGCCTGCCACTGCCCGGGATGGTCCTTGCGCACACGGTCTATCCACCACTGCGGGTGGTTCCAGACGGCTTGCGGGCTTTTTTCGGTACGCGCAACAAGTTCGTCGCGCTCGCGCAGGAAGCGGCGCAGGCAGCCATTGATAAAGTTGGCCTGGTGCTGGGTGGCGTCACCGCGCTTGGCGGCCTCAACAGCCTGATCCACCAGTGTGTGCGCGGTATAGGGCGCGCCCTCCTCCGTCCAGATCAAGGCCAGCGCCACGCACAGCAGGGCGTCGGCCTCGGGCGGCGGCGGGCGGCGGGCCAGCTGCTGGCGCAAGGCCTCGGCGCGGCCCAGCCAGCGCAGCGTGTGAAAGCCCAGGGACTGCACGCCGGGCCGCAGCGCGGCGTCAATGTCTTCCAGCGCAGCGGTCATGGACTGGCCGTCGCGCACGGCCATCAGCAGGGAGGCAGCCCCCTGGAGCTGGCGCCACAGGGGAACTTGGGTCGGGTTGTCTTGCATCGGTTCCGTAAAGGCGGACTTCCGAGAAGCCCGCCGCCAAACCGCTCAGGGGTGAACGGCGAATCACTGTATTAGACCAGCCTCGCCGTGGGTGACCTGACCGCTCCGACGAGGCGCTCAGGCCAGGGTATCAGCCCAGATATTGCTGGCCCAGTTCAGCGCGTAGATGCCTTCAAGCTCGGTGGGCCCGGTGCTGACGCCGCCCGAGCCGGCGACGGCCTTGAAGGTTTTTTCGGCGGCCACGTATTCATGCACGCTGGCCACGTGGATCACGTTCTTGTTATCCACAAAGCTGTAGCAGGTGTTGGTCAGCATGGGCGCCGGGTTCACGTCCCAGCCTGAGAGCTGGGCCACGATGGCGGCGGCGGCCACCTTGCCATGGTTGTTGGCCATGTGCCCGCTCTTGGGCATGGCCGGCGCCACCTGGATGGAGTCGCCGAGCACGTGCACGTCCTTGGCGGCGGTCGATTCAAACGTCAGGTAGTTGACGCCGCACCAGCGGTTGTTGGCCTGGTTGTTCAGCCCCGCCTGCACGGCGATGGTGCCGGCGCGCATCGCGGGCAGCACATTGAGCACATGGGCCTTGACGTCGTCCTGTACGTCGAACCTGATGATGCCGGCCTTGGCGTCCACCGCCGTGGCCTTGTGCTGGCCGCGGTATTCAACAATGCCCTTGTACTGCTCGGCCCAGACCTTTTTGAACAGCGGGCCTTTGGAGGTGACGTCGGGATTCGCGTCCAGGATCAGCACCTTGCTGCGCGGCTTGGCGGCCTTGAAGTAGCCAGCGATGACCGAGGCGCGTTCGTAGGGGCCGGGCGGGCAGCGGTAAGGCGCTTCGGGAATCGTGATGGCGTAGACGCCGCCGTCGGGCATGGCTTCGAGCTGGCGGCGCAGCGCCACAGTTTCGGCACCGGCCTTCCAGGCCTGCAGCACCTGACCGGCGGCATTGGCTTCTTTGAGGCCTTCTATGCTGCCGAACATCAGCTCCACGCCGGGCGAGACCACCAATTTGTCGTAGGCGATGGTGGCGCCGCGGGCCAGCGTGACGGTTTTCTTCGCGGTGTCTATGGCGCTGGCATAGTCCTTCACCACGGTAATGCCATGGGCTCGCGACAGGCTTGCGTAGGGACTGGTGATGTCGGCAATCTGCTTGCCTCCACTGAGCACGAGGTTGGAGATGGGGCAGGAGATAAAAGCGTCCTGCGGCTCGATCAGCACCACGTCGATCTGATAGTCGGACAGCAGCCGCACATATTTGGCGGCGGTGGCGCCGCCGTAGCCGCCGCCTATCACCACGACCTTGGCTTTGGATGGAACGGCGGTGCTGGCGCAGCCGGCCAGGCCCAGCAAGCCCAGGGCGGCCGTGGACTGCAGGAAGGAGCGGCGCTTGAAGCTGCCCAGGGAGGCGGAAGAGGATTGAAGAAAGGTGTTCATGGTGTTCTTTCGTCCTTACTTCTTTTGCGCTGCAAAGTAGCCGGCCAGCGCCTCGATCTGCGCGTCGTTAAAGCCCTTGCTGATCTGGTGCATCACGGTGGCCGGCCGCGCGCCGGTCTTGAAGGCGTTCATCTGCGCGACGATGTAGCCCTTGTCGAGGCCGGCCAACGAGGTGACAGTGGAACCTTCGACCACCTTGCCATTGGTGCCGTGGCAGTTGGCGCAGGTAGCTGCCAGGCTCCTGGTGTAAAGCGCTTCCTTGCTTTGCGCCTGGGCCAGGGGGCTGAGTGCAACACAAAGCAGCGGCAAGGTGAGCCTGGCGAGTTGTGGGATTCTCATGGGGGTTTTCTCCTGGCGTGTTCAAACGCCGCTTGCATGTTCAGCTGACAATTTAACGCGATGCCTGCGGCACCCAATAGGGAGTATCCAGTACTTTGCTGCGTGCCGTCACGCCGGTATTCGAACCATTGGTGATGTGCTTAGAACCTGTTCATTGCTGGTGGCCTTGCAGTCAAAAAATCGCATCGGGCCTCGTCGCCAGTCCATCTTGCGTGGACAGAGCCGCCATGGGCCTGCCGTAGATCTCGAAAATGCGCTCGACAAGCGGCGGGTGGCTGGCAAACCAGCGCCCCCTGTCGCTGGCATCGACCAGCAGCATGTGCTGCACCGCCGGGTGCAGACTGCGCGCGGGCGCCATCCCCTGCTCTTCCTCGCCGGCCACCTTGCGCAGCACGCCGCCCAGGCCTTCGCGGCTGCGCGTGAACTGCACGGCACGCGCATCGGCCAGGAACTCGCGTTGGCGCGAGATCGCCGCCTTGAGCGCGCGCCCCGCCAGCCAGCCCAGCGAGCCGCTGACCAGAATGGGAAAGCCGGGCAAAGCGAGGAAAGAGCGCTGGCCGTTCTGGTCGGCGCTGCACATGCTGCGGCCCAGGTTGAAAATCATCTCCAGCCCGACCACCATGCCCGCCAGCCGCATGTTCAGACGCGTGTCGCCTTCGCGCAGGTGGCTCAGTTCGTGGGCCACCAGTCCTTGCAGTTCGTCGCGCGTGAGCTTGTCGAGCGCGCCCTGCGTGACGGCGATGACGGCGTCGTCCTCGCCCCAGCCCGCGGCGAAGGCATTGATCGCATCAATGCGCGGCAGTACCATGGCCAGGGGCGGCTTCATGCTGGCGGCAATGGCCAGTTCGTCCACGATGTTGCAGAGCTTGTGTTCGGCCTCCCGGCTGGCGGGCCAGGCCTCACGTGCGCCCACGCGGCGCGCCAGTGCTTCGCCGCCGCTGCTGAGGGCGGAGGTCTCCAGCCACCAGCCACCCAGCACAAACAGCAGGGTCACCGAGGTGTTGACGCTGAAGAAGTAGGCCGGGTAACCGCTAAAGCCCGGCGTCACCAGCCGCCAGGCCAATGCCAACGCGCCATTGACGCCCAGCAACAATGCCACCAGGGTCAAGGCGAAGAGCAGCAACAGCCGCAGGGTCTGGGCGCGGGCGGTTTCCTGCCGTTCAAAAAAACGCATTCGTGTTTCCTTGAGGCATCTCATACCTCAATACTTCAGCGCGATTGGAGAAAATTCCGGATGACCTCAACCAGCCGGGGCCGTGGAACCGGCTTTGCCGGGGCGCAGGCGCAGCGGCCCCATACCCAGGGAAAGGGGCAGCGCGCCGCAGGCTCGAAGTGAGAAGCGTGGGGGTCGTCACATCTGAATACGTACGGCCTGCCGCTCGGCATCATTCTCGGTCGCGCGCAGCATGGCCGAGGGCGCGAAGCCAAAAGTGCGCGCAATCAACACGGCCGGGAACTGGCCCTGCGCATTGTTGTAGTCGAGCACGGCGTCGTTATAGGCCTGGCGCGCGAAACCGACCTTGTTTTCGGTGCTCGTGAGTTCTTCGCTGAGTTCGCGAATCGTCTGGTCGGCCTTGAGTTCCGGATAGGCCTCGGCCACGGCGAAGAGGCGTCCCAGGCTGCCTTCGAGCGATTGCTCGGCGGCGGCCAGTGCGGTCACGGCGCCGGCGTTGGCGGGCCGGCTGCGCACCGCATCGCTGGCGCTGCGCGCCTGGTTGCGCGCCAGCATCACGGCCTCCAGCGTGCTTTGCTCGTGCTGAAGGTATTTCTTGGCGGCTTCCACCAGGTTGGGAATCAGGTCGTAGCGGCGCTTGAGCTGCACGTCGATCTGGCCGAAGGCATTGGC
The DNA here is from genome assembly GCF_047303325.1 of Polaromonas sp. CT11-55. Classification (NCBI taxonomy): domain Bacteria; kingdom Pseudomonadati; phylum Pseudomonadota; class Betaproteobacteria; order Burkholderiales; family Comamonadaceae; genus Polaromonas; species Polaromonas sp. CT11-55. The sequence goes on from NZ_JBKBEX010000045.1 coordinate 5,128, forward strand.
AATGATGTTTTTGTGCCGCACCAGCCGGTTGTAGGCGCCCACAGCCCAGAAAACCAGCAGGGCAAACACGACGATGGCGACAAGCGTACTGAGGGACATGGGGCTCCTTGGTGCGGGGAATTCCGTAAGCCGGGAAACAGGCGAGCAAGCCAGAAGGCTGCCGCGAGGTTAACTGCTTTTGGGCCGGATCGGCAAGCCGGCCGTCCTCCCAGTGTGGCGGCCGCACCGCAAGCGCCCAAAAAAAAGCCCCACACCTTTACAGGGTGTGGGGCCTGGCGCCTTTCAGGGCGCCGTGAGCTTGCCAGCGGGCTTACTCGGAAGCGGCGCTGTCGCCACCGGTTTCAGCCGCGGCGGGCATTGCTTCCAGTTCGGCGGCTTCGGCTTCGGCGATGGCACGGCGCTCGGCGTCGTCCATCTGGTCCTTGGCCTTGCGTGCCTCGTGGTAAGCCATGCCGGTGCCGGCAGGGATCAGTCGGCCGACGATCACGTTCTCTTTGAGGCCGCGCAGCTCGTCGCGCTTGCCCATGATGGCAGCCTCGGTGAGCACGCGGGTGGTTTCCTGGAAGGAAGCCGCGGAGATGAACGAATCGGTCGACAGCGAAGCCTTGGTGATACCGAGCAGCAGGTTGCTGTAGGTGGCCGGGACCTTGCCTTCGGCGCGCAGGGCGTCGTTGCTGTCCAGCATGGCGGAACGCTCGACCTGTTCGCCGGCAATGTAGCTGGAATCGCCGACGTTTTCAACGACCACGCGGCGCAGCATCTGGCGAACAATCACTTCGATGTGCTTGTCGTTGATCTTCACGCCCTGCAGGCGGTAAACGTCCTGCACTTCGTCGACGATGTAGCGGGCCAGCTCTTCCATGCCCAGGAGGCGCAGGATGTCTTGCGGGTCGGCGGGGCCGTCCACAATCGATTCGCCCTTGTTGACCACCTGGCCTTCGTGCACCAGGATGTTCTTTTCCTTGGGGACCAGGTCTTCCCAGACCTTGCCGTCGGGATCGGTGATCTGCAGGCGAACCTTGCCCTTGGTCTCCTTGCCGAAGGACACGGTACCGGTCATCTCGGCCAGCGTGCCCTTGTCTTTCGGCGTACGGGCTTCGAACAACTCGGCCACACGCGGCAGACCGCCGGTAATGTCGCGGGTCTTCTGGCCTTCGATGGGGATACGGGCCAGCACCTCGCCGGGACCCACGTCCTGGCCGTCGCGCACCTGAACCAGCGCGCCCACCTGGAAACCGATGGTCACCGAGTGGTCGGTACCGGGGATCTTGACTTCGTGGCCGGCGGCGTCGATCAGCTTGACCTGCGGACGGATCACTTTCGTGGCACCGCGGCGTTTCGGGTCGATCACCACCAGGGTGGACAGGCCCGTCACATCGTCAACCTGCTTGGCAACCGTCACGCCTTCTTCCACATTCTCGAAGGCCACCTTGCCGGCGAACTCGGTAATGATGGGGCGCGTCAGCGGATCCCAGTTGGCCAGGATGGCGCCGGCCTTGATGGTCTGGTCGGCCTTGACGGTCAGCGTGGCGCCATAAGGCACCTTGTGGCGTTCACGCTCGCGGCCGTGCTCGTCATGGATGACGATTTCGCCGGAGCGGGCGATCACGACCAGCTCGCCCTTGCTGTTGGTCACATAACGCATGGGCGCATTGAAACCGATCACGCCGTTGGACTTGGCCTCGACGCTGGAAGCAATGGCCGCGCGCGACGCGGCGCCGCCGATGTGGAAGGTCCGCATCGTCAGCTGGGTGCCGGGCTCGCCGATCGACTGGGCGGCGATGATACCGACCGCCTCGCCGATGTTGATCAGGCCGCCACGGCCCAGATCGCGGCCGTAGCACTTGGCGCACAGGCCGAAGCGGGTTTCGCAGGTCAGCGCGGTGCGCACCTTGACTTCGTCCACGCCGGCTGCTTCGAGTTCTTCGATCAGGTCTTCGTCCAGCATGACGCCGGCCTTGACCAGAACCGAGCGGTTCTCGGGGTGCAGCACGTCTTCGACCGAGGTACGGCCGAGGATACGGTCGCGCAGCGACTCGATGACTTCACCGCCCTCGACGATGGCGCGCATCAGCGAGCCTTCCTGGGTGCCGCAGTCCTCTTCGGTCACGACAAGGTCCTGCACCACGTCGCACAGGCGGCGCGTGAGGTAGCCGGAGTTGGCGGTTTTCAGCGCCGTGTCGGCCAGACCCTTACGGGCACCGTGGGTGGAGATGAAGTACTCCAGCACGTTCAGGCCTTCGCGGAAGTTGGCGGTGATCGGCGTTTCGATGATCGAGCCGTCAGGCTTGGCCATCAGGCCGCGCATACCGGCCACCTGGCGAATCTGCGCCGCGGAACCGCGGGCGCCCGAGTCGGCCATCATGTAGATGGAGTTGAAGGACTCCTGCTCGACTTCCTTGCCGTTGCGGTCGATGACCTTCTCTTTCGAGAGCTGAGACATCATCACCTTGGACACTTCGTCGCCGGACTTGCCCCAGATGTCCACCACCTTGTTGTAACGCTCGCCGGAGGTCACCAGGCCCGAGACATACTGCTGCTCGATCTCTTTGACTTCCTTCTGGGCGCGCGCAATGATGGCGGGCTTTTCCTTGGGGATCAGCATGTCGTCGATGCAGATCGAGATACCGGCCTTGGTCGCCAGGCGGAAGCCCGACTGCAGCAGCTTGTCGGCGAACACCACGGTCTCTTTCAATCCGCATTTGCGGAAAGACACGTTGATGAGCTTGGAGATTTCCTTCTTCTTCAACGCCTTGTTGATGTTGGAGAAAGGCAGGCCCTTGGGCAGGATTTCGGAGAGCAGTGCACGGCCGCCGGTGGTTTCCCACAGCTTGGTCGAAGGCACGAACTCGCCGGTGGCCTTGTCCTTGGTGTACTCGGTCAGGCGCACGCTGATGCGGGCGTTCAGGTCGAGTTCGCCCGCGTCGAAAGCGCGGCGGACTTCACCGGTGTCCGAGAACACCAGGCCTTCGCCCTTGCCGTTGGTGCGGTCCCGGGTCGTGTAGTACAGGCCCAGCACAACGTCCTGCGAAGGAACGATGGAGGGCTCGCCGTTGGCGGGGAACAGGATGTTGTTCGAAGCCAGCATCAGGGTGCGGGCTTCCATCTGCGCTTCCACCGACAGCGGTACGTGGACGGCCATCTGGTCACCGTCGAAGTCGGCGTTGAAGGCCGAGCAGACGAGCGGGTGCAGCTGGATGGCCTTGCCTTCGATCAGGATGGGCTCAAAAGCCTGGATGCCCAAACGGTGCAGCGTAGGCGCACGGTTCAGCATCACGGGGTGTTCCTTGATGACCTCTTCCAGGATGTCCCAGACCACCGGGGTGCCGGATTCGACTTCCTTCTTCGCCGCCTTGATGGTCGTGGCGATGCCGCGCGACTCGAGCTGCGCGAAGATGAAAGGCTTGAACAGTTCCAGCGCCATCAGCTTGGGCAGGCCGCACTGGTGCAGCTTGAGCGTCGGGCCCACGGTAATCACGGAACGGCCGGAGTAGTCGACGCGTTTGCCCAGCAAGTTCTGGCGGAAACGGCCCGACTTGCCCTTGATCATGTCGGCCAGCGACTTCAGCGCACGCTTGTTGGCGCCCGTCATGGCCTTGCCGCGGCGGCCGTTGTCCAGCAGCGAGTCGACGGCTTCCTGCAGCATGCGCTTTTCGTTGCGCGCGATGATTTCAGGGGCCTTCAGCTCCAGCAGGCGGCGCAGGCGGCTGTTGCGGTTGATGACGCGCCGATACAGGTCGTTCAGATCGGAGGTCGCGAAGCGGCCGCCGTCCAGCGGCACCAGCGGACGCAGGTCCGGCGGCAGCACTGGCAGCACGTCGAGCACCATCCAGCCCGGCTTGATGCCGGACTTCTTGAACGCTTCCATCAATTTCAAGCGCTTGGCGTTTTTCTTGATCTTGATTTCGGAACCGGTCAGGTCGTTGCGCAGCTTCTCGATTTCGACATCCAGGTCCAGCCCTTCGAGCAGGTCCTTGATGCCTTCGGCGCCCATCTTGGCGGTGTACTCGTCACCGTATTCCTTTCGCTTGGCGTCGTAGTCGTCTTCCGACATGATGCTGAATTTCTTCAGCGGGGTCATGCCGGGATCGGTCACCACGTATGCTTCAAAGTACAGTACGCGTTCGATGTCGCGCAGCGTCATGTCGAGCACCAGGCCCAGGCGCGACGGCAGCGATTTCAGGAACCAGATGTGCGCGCACGGCGCGGCCAGGTCGATGTGACCCATGCGCTCGCGGCGGACCTTGGTCTGCGTGACTTCAACGCCGCACTTCTCGCAGATGACACCGCGGTGCTTGAGGCGCTTGTACTTGCCGCACAGGCATTCGTAGTCCTTGATGGGGCCAAAGATCTTGGCGCAAAAAAGACCGTCGCGCTCGGGCTTGAAGGTGCGGTAGTTGATGGTTTCAGGCTTCTTGACTTCGCCGAAAGACCACGAACGGATCTTCTCGGGCGAGGCCATGCCGATCTTGATGGCATCGAAATGCTCATCCGGCGTGAATTGCTTGAACAGGTCGAGTAACGATTTCATGAGTTAAATCCTTTTCTTTCCTGTTGAATTAGCTGCGTTCCAGCTCGATGTCGATACCGAGCGAACGAATTTCCTTGACCAGCACGTTGAACGACTCGGGCATGCCCGCCGTGATCGCGTGCTCGCCCTTGACGATGCTCTCGTACACCTTGGTACGGCCTTGCACGTCGTCGGACTTGACGGTGAGCATTTCCTGCAGCGTGTAGGAAGCGCCGTAGGCTTCCAGCGCCCAGACCTCCATCTCGCCGAAACGCTGTCCACCGAACTGCGCCTTGCCGCCAAGGGGCTGCTGCGTGACCAGGCTGTAGGGGCCGGTCGAGCGGGCGTGCATCTTGTCGTCCACCAGGTGGTGCAGCTTCAGGACGTGCATGTAGCCCACCGTCGTGGTGCGCTCGAACTGGTCGCCCGTGCGGCCGTCGTACAGCTGAGCCTGGGTGCGCGTCGCCGTCAGGCCCTTGGCCTTGGCGATGTCGTCCGGGTAAGCCAGCTTGAGCATGGTCATGATGTCTTCTTCCGAAGCGCCATCGAACACCGGCGTCGCGAAGGGTACGCCGCTGGCCAGGTTGCCAGCCATCTCGAGCACGTCGGTATCCGACAATTTGGCCAGGTCTTCACCACGGCCCGACTTGTTGTACAGCGTTTCCATGAACTTGCGCAGCTCGGCTACTTTGGCCTCGGCCTGCAGCATGTCGCCGATACGCTGGCCCAGGCCCTTGGCGGCCCAGCCCAGGTGGACTTCCAGCACCTGGCCCACGTTCATGCGCGAAGGCACGCCCAGGGGGTTCAGCACGATGTCGCACGGCGTGCCGTCGGCCATGTAGGGCATGTCTTCGACCGGAACGATCTTGGACACCACACCCTTGTTGCCGTGGCGGCCGGCCATCTTGTCGCCGGGTTGCAGGCGGCGCTTGACGGCCAGGTACACCTTGACCATCTTGAGCACGCCGGCCGGCAGTTCGTCGCCCTGCGTGAGCTTCTTGCGCTTTTCCTCAAAAGCCAGGTCGAAGCTGTGGCGCGTCTGCTCCATGGCGTTCTTGACGCTTTCCAGCTGCGAAGCCACTTCGTCGTCCGCCGGGCGGATGTCGAACCAGTGGTACTTCTCGACGTCGGCCAGGTAGGCCTTGTCGATCTTGCTGCCCTTGGCGAGCTTTTTCGGGCCGCCGTTGGCGACCTTGCCGACGAGCAGCTTTTCGATACGGTCGAACGCGTCGGCCTCGACGATGCGCAGCTGGTCGTTCAGGTCCAGGCGGAAGCGCTTGAGTTCGTCGTCGATGATCTGCTGGGCACGCTTGTCGCGGACGATGCCTTCACGGGTGAAGACCTGCACGTCGATCACGGTGCCCTGCGAGCCCTGGCTCACGCGCAGCGAGGTGTCTTTCACGTCGCTGGCTTTTTCGCCGAAGATGGCGCGCAACAGTTTTTCTTCCGGCGTCAGCGTGGTCTCGCCCTTGGGCGTGACCTTGCCGACCAGCGTGTCGCCCGGCTGGACTTCGGCGCCGACATAAATAATGCCGGACTCGTCGAGGCGGTTGAGCTGCTGTTCGGACAGGTTCGGGATGTCGCGCGTAATTTCTTCGGAACCTAGCTTGGTGTCGCGGGCCATCACCACGAGTTCTTCGATGTGGATCGAGGTGTAGCGGTCTTCGGCCACCACGCGCTCGGAGATCAGGATCGAATCCTCGAAGTTGTAGCCGTTCCAGGGCATGAAAGCCACCAGCATATTCTGGCCCAGGGCCAGCTCGCCGATGTCCGTCGATGCGCCGTCAGCGATCACGTCACCCTTGGCCAGCTTGTCGCCCATCTTGACGATGGGGCGCTGGTGGATGTTGGTGTTCTGGTTGGAACGCTGATACTTGATCAGGTTGTAGATGTCCACGCCGACTTCGCCGGCCAGGGCTTCCGCGTCATTGACGCGCACCACGATGCGGGTGGCATCGACGTAGTCCACCACGCCGCCGCGATTGGCCGTCACCACGGTGCCGGAGTCGACCGCGGAAACGCGCTCGATGCCGGTGCCGACGAAGGCCTTCTCGGGACGCAGAACCGGCACGGCCTGGCGCTGCATGTTGGCGCCCATCAGCGCGCGGTTGGCGTCATCGTGCTCCAGGAAGGGCACCAACGATGCGGCGACCGAGACGATCTGCGCGGGCGACACGTCCATGTACTGGATGCGCTCAGCGCCGACCAGCACGGATTCGCCGTTTTCACGGGCGGACACCAGGTCGCCGGTCAGCTTGCCGGATTCGTCCAGCGCCGCATTGGCCTGGGCGATCACGTACTTGCCTTCCTCGATAGCCGACAGGTAGTCGATCTGGTCGGTGATCTTGCTGTCCACCACACGGCGGTACGGGGTTTCGATGAAACCGTACTCGTTAAGGCGGGCGTACAGGGCCAGCGAGTTGATCAGGCCGATGTTCGGTCCTTCAGGCGTTTCAATCGGGCAGACGCGGCCGTAATGAGTCACGTGCACGTCGCGCACTTCGAAACCTGCGCGTTCGCGGGTCAAACCGCCCGGGCCAAGGGCCGAAACACGGCGCTTGTGGGTGATCTCGGACAGCGGGTTGGTCTGGTCCATGAACTGCGACAGCTGCGATGCGCCGAAGAATTCCTTCAGGGCAGCGGAGATCGGCTTGCTGTTGATCAGGTCGTGCGGCATCAAGGGCTCTTGCTCAGCCTGACCCAGACGCTCCTTCACGGCTTTTTCGATACGTGCCAGGCCGGTGCGGTACTGGTTCTCGGCCAGTTCGCCGACGCAACGCACGCGGCGGTTGCCGAGGTGGTCGATGTCATCGACTTCGCCATTGCCATTGCGCAGATCGACCAGGATCTTGACCACGGCGAGGATGTCCTCGTTGGTCATGACCATGGGGCCGGTGGAAGAATCGCGGCCGACGCGGGCGTTGAACTTCATGCGGCCCACGCGCGAGAGGTCGTAGGTGTCCGGGTTGTAGAACAGGCGCTGGAACAGGGCCTGCACCGCGTCTTCCGTCGGCGGTTCGCCGGGGCGCATCATGCGGTAGATGGCGACACGGGCGGCGAACTCGTCGGCCGTTTCATCGGCGCGCAGGGTTTGCGAGATGTACGCGCCCTGATCGAGTTCATTGGTGTACAACACCTGCAGGTCCTGCACGCCGGCCGCGCGCAGCTTCTTGAGCAGCACTTCGGTCAGTTCGTCATTGGCCTTGGCGATGATTTCACCGGTTTCGGCGTCAACGATGTTCTTGGCGACCACGCGGCCGACCAGGAAGTCTTCCGGAACGCTGATGGTGGTGGTGTTGCTTTGCTCGAGTTCACGCGTGTGGCGAACCGTGATGCGCTTGTCTTTCGCGACCACGACCTTGCCGTTCTTGTCGGTGATGTCGAAACGCGCCACTTCACCGCGCATGCGCTCGGCGACAAACTCCATCTGCGCGCCGCTGTCCATCAGGCGGAAGTTGTCGAACACGAAGAAGTTCGCGAGGATGGATTCCGGGTTCAGGCCGATGGCCTTGAGCAGGATGGTGACCGGCATCTTGCGGCGGCGGTCGACGCGGAAATACAGCACGTCCTTCGGGTCGAATTCGAAGTCGAGCCAGGAGCCGCGGTAAGGGATGATGCGGGCGGAAAACAGCAGTTTGCCCGAGCTGTGGGTCTTGCCCTTGTCATGCTCGAAGAACACGCCGGGCGAGCGATGCAGCTGGGACACGATCACGCGTTCGGTCCCGTTGATCACGAAGGAGCCCTTGTCGGTCATCAGGGGCACTTCGCCCATGTAGACTTCCTGCTCTTTCACTTCCTTGACCACCTTGGACTGCGACGTGGAAGATTCGCGGTCGTAAATGATCAGCTGCACCTTGGCGCGCACGGCCGAGGCGAAGGTGAGTCCACGGGTCTGGCACTCGCGCACGTCGAAGGCGGGCTTGGCCAGGTTGTACTCGATGAATTTCATCTCGACAAAACCATTGTGCGAGACGATGGGGAATGCGTTGTCAAACGCTGCCTGCAGGCCTTCGATGGTGCGCTTCTGGGGCGCACGGTCGGCTTGCAGGAACGCTGTGTACGCGTCTTTCTGCATTTGCAGCAAATAGGGAACAGTCAACACGCTTTCGCGGTTGCCGAAGCTTTTGCGGATGCGTTTACGTTCGGTGTAGGAATAGGCCATGAGTTCTCCGCGTTGATGGGCTCTGGCGACTCTCGTGCCCGAATACACCACGTATTCAGGCAGCTTGGTGGTTGGCCACTACCAACCATGGCGGACGGCGACGCATTGCACGTCACCCGAACCAAGGCGTTTTCTGCAGTCGGGGTCAGAAAACACTGGAAAAAGGACTGATATCAATCATTTTTCCAGTGTTTCTACAAAACACTGGGCAGGCTGCAGGCCCGCCAGTTTTCGAAGAAAACTGAAAAAAGGACGGTTTAAATCCTCTTTTCAGTGTGCTCCTTGAAGCACGAAAGGCTGGAAGCCCGACTACGGTCTTCCAGCCTTCTCGAACACCAAGAATTACTTGAGTTCGACTTTCGCGCCGGCTTCTTCGAGCTTCTTCTTGGCGGCTTCTGCGTCGGCCTTGGGAGCGCCTTCCTTGACGTTCTTCGGAGCGCCGTCCACCAGGTCCTTGGCTTCTTTCAGGCCCAGACCGGTGATTTCGCGCACGGCCTTGATGACCGACACCTTGTTCGCGCCAGCTTCGAGCAGCACGACGTTGAAGTCGGTCTTCTCTTCAGCAGCAGCTGCACCGCCGCCACCGCCGCCGCCGGCAGCGGGAGCAGCCATGGCGGCTGCGCTCACGCCAAATTTCTCTTCGATGGCTTTCACCAGGTCGTTGAGTTCGAGGACCGTCATGCTATCCAGCGCGGTCAGAAATGCGTCTTTATCGAATGCCATTTTGATTTCCTAAAAAAGTTGGGTAATTACGCTGCTACAGGTTCAGCTGCTGCGGGGGCTTCGGCTGCGCCGCCACCCTTTTTCGCGGCCAGGGCGCCCAGCACAACGGCCGTACGCGACATGGGCGACATCAGCAAGCCACACACCTGGGCCAGCAACACTTCCTTGGAAGGGATGTTGGCCAGTTGCTTCACGCCGTTCACGTCCAGGGTCTTGCCACCGAATGCACCACCGCGAATGACCAACTTGTCGTTGGTCTTGGCGAAGTCAGACACCACTTTCGCGGCAGCTACTGCATCTGTGGAAAAGCCGTAGATCAGCGGACCGGTCATCTGGTCGGACACGACTTCGAATGCGCTACCGGCCACGGCACGGCGAGCCAGGGTGTTCTTCAGAACACTCAGGGTCACGCCTTTGTCGCGGGCTTGGCTGCGCAGACGGGTCATGTCGGCGACCGTGATACCACGGTATTCCGCCATCACGAGCGTTTGAGCTTTAGCGGCGAGGCCGGTCACTTCATCAATGACGGCTTGTTTCTCACTGCGGTTGAGACTCAAGGTCTACTCCTTAAAAATGTGCCGTCGGGTTCCGGCCGGCTTGCGCCGGCCTTCAGCCCTTCAACACGCTCATGTTCAGCGACCAACTGTTTTCAGATTCTTTGCAAAACCATTCAAGCAGCGGGACCGCCATCTGCGTTGGCTGTCTTTCGATTAAGCGGCGAGCCCAAAAGCCTGCCGCGCCAACGGTCTTGGATGACCTGCCGGAACGAACCCCGGCAGCCCACCACATCGGGCAACCCTTGCGGGGCCGCCCAAATTTTCGCGATTACGCTGCGATGGTTTGCGTGTCGACGCGAACGCCCACACCCATCGTGGACGAAACCGCCACTTTCTTCAAATACACACCCTTGCTCGAAGCCGGCTTGGCTTTTTGCAGCGCGTCGATCAGCGCGGCCAGGTTGCCCTGAAGCTTGTCCGTGTCGAACGAGCGGCGGCCGATGGTGCCGTGCACGATACCGGCCTTGTCGACGCGGAACTGGACCTGACCGGCTTTCGCGTTCTTGACGGCGGTGGCGACGTCAGGCGTCACAGTGCCGACCTTGGGGTTGGGCATCAGGCCGCGGGGGCCGAGCACTTGGCCCAGGGTACCCACGATGCGCATGGCATCGGGGGAAGCGATCACTACGTCGAAGTCCATCTTGCCGGCCTTGATTTCGGCGGCCAGATCGTCCATGCCGACGATGTCGGCACCGGCGGCCTTGGCTTCTTCAGCCTTGGCGCCTTGTGCAAACACGGCCACTCGCTTGGTCTTGCCGGTGCCGTTGGGCAGCACAACCGCGCCGCGAACGACCTGGTCGGATTTCTTGGCGTCGATGCCGAGCTGCACAGCCACATCGATGGATTCATCGAACTTGGCGACGGCGAACTCTTTCACAAGACCCAGGGCCTCGGGCAAGGTGTACAGCTTGTTGCTGTCGATCTTGTTGCCAATGGTTTTTTGGCGTTTGGTCAGCTTGCTCATACAACACCCTCCACCGACACGCCCATGGAGCGGGCCGTACCGGCAATCGTGCGAACTGCAGCGTCGAGGTCTGCAGCCGTCATGTCTTTCATTTTGGTCTTGGCAATTTCTTCAAGCTGTGCGCGGGAAATCTTGCCAACCTTCACCGTGTGCGGCGTGGACGAACCCTTGTCGAGCTTGATGGCCTTTTTGATCAGCACGCCGGCGGGAGGCGTCTTGATCACGAAGGTGAAACTCTTGTCGGCAAATGCCGTGATTACCACAGGCAGCGGCAGACCTGGCTCGACACCTTGGGTCTGCGCATTGAATGCCTTGCAGAATTCCATGATGTTCAGGCCGCGCTGACCGAGCGCAGGGCCTATCGGGGGGGACGGATTGGCTTTACCAGCTGGTACTTGCAGCTTGATGAAGCCGACGATTTTTTTCGCCATACTTTTCTCCTTGCGGGTCATAACGCCTGGGCGCCGCCGTCAAGGCAGGCCCGGGCTCCCCGGGGGTTACACAACTCAAAAACAGTCCCTGGGGACCGTTTCGCGCCGAGTTGCAAGACGCGAAATGACTTGCCGGACCGAAATTACGTTTTTTCGATCTGGCTGAATTCCAGTTCCACAGGCGTGGCGCGGCCAAAAATCGTGACCGACACACGCACCTTGTTCTTGTCGTAGTTGACCTCTTCCACCGTGCCATTGAAGTCGGTGAAGGGGCCGTCCTTGACGCGCACATACTCGCCCGCCTCGAACTCCACCTTGTGGCGAGGCTTCTCGGTGCCGACCTGCATCTGGCTGACGATCTTCTGGACGTCTTCTTCAGAGATGGGCGCCGGGCGGTTCTTGGCTCCGCCGACAAAACCGGTCACCTTGTTGGTGTGCTTCACCAGGTGCCAGGTTTCATCGTCCATGACCATTTCGACCAGAACGTAACCCGGGAAAAAGCGACGTTCCGTCGTCTTTTTCTGGCCGTTCTTGATTTCGACCACTTCTTCGGTGGGCACCAGGAAGCGACCGAACTTGGACTGCATGCCCGCGCGGTTGATGCGCTCGACGATATTGCGTTCGACCGCTTTTTCCATGCCGGAATAGGCATGGACGACATACCACTGCATGCCTGGCGTCGGCGTGAGGGACGTACCCGCCGCCACTTCGCTGACTACCGTGCCATTCAGATCGCTCATTATCGTTTCCATCCCAGGATCAGGTCGTAAAACACCCACTCGAGCGTCTTGTCCGTAAACCACAAAAAGAGCGCCATGATCACCACAAAACCAAACACATAGGCCGTCATCTGAATGGCCTCCCTGCGGGCAGGCCAGACAACTTTCCTGACTTCACGCCAGGAATCGCGGCCGAAAGCCACGAATTGTTTGCCCGGCTCGGACAGCATGAACACCGCCACGGCCGCCACCAGCCCAAGGATCAGGGCGCCCCACTGAACCACCTGGCCTTGTTTGGCCAGCAGGTAAAACCCCGCCAACGAAGCCAGCACCAGAGCAACGGCCGCGCCCAGCTTGGCCTTGTCGGCGCTGGTACTGACGGTTTCAACTTGAGAAGTGGCCATGGTCGGCGGATTTCCTGTTCAATCTTCGGGCGCCTTTTCAGACGCTTAAGCCCACCTGGAGTTTTGACTCCCGGCGGGCTTGCTTTTTAACTCTTCAAACCACCCTCAGCGCTGATACACATCAACCATCAGGTGGCAGGGGCAGTAGGAATCGAACCTACAACCTTCGGTTTTGGAGACCGACGCTCTGCCAATTGAGCTATACCCCTCCATCAAACCTCACAAATCAGGCAATGATCTTTGCCACGACGCCGGCGCCGACGGTCTTGCCGCCCTCACGGATGGCGAAGCGCAGGCCTTCTTCCATGGC
>NZ_JBKBEX010000046.1:0-15671 GCF_047303325.1 Polaromonas sp. CT11-55
GGATCAGGGCAAAAACGTGTTTGAGCGAAGCGAGTTGTTTTTGACCCCGCTTGGCTCGAGCACCGCAGGTTGCCCCGTAGCGAAGCGCAGGGGACCCAGACTGCGGGTCGCCTTTCTTTTGCTTACTTTTCTTTGGCGAAGCAAAGAAAAGTGAGTTGCCGCCGGGCAACCCCGGCCAGCAGGAGTCAGAGGGGAGCACCCCGCTGGGACAACCCCGGCTCCGGAACCTAAACAAACATCAAAACCCAAACCTACAAAGCATCTTCGACCCCTCAGGCCGGACGAAAAGGGCCGAGAGATTTCAACTCATGTTTCCCCAAAGAAAACGAAAGCGCATAGACGCCATGCGTCATGCCCGCAAGCGCCCCTGCGGCCGTGAGCCGCTGCGGCGACAGCTCGTCCGCCTGGGCGAGTTCCAAAACCTCCGTCTCGTAAGACGACAGCAAAACAATCCAGTCGGCGACGGCATCGCCGCCGCGGATTTTTTGCTCTTGTGTCATCGCTGCTTCCGGCGTTCTGGTTTGAAGCAAGTGTGCCCCGACGATGCCTCTGCTTTCTGCCAGGTGGGCCAGCCGGTTTTCCAGCCAGGCCTGCAAAGGCCCTGCCTGGCCGCCTGCGGGTGACAGGCGGATCGTCAGCATCGCCTTGCCCAGTCCGGCGCCAAAACTGCCCAGCAGCTGGCACTGGCTGCGCACCATGTTCAGGTGGTGCGGCATCATCTTCGACGACCATGGCGTCGGGTTGTTCAGGCTTTGCAGGTAGCCGGCCGAGGTGAGGGTTTCATACGATGCCAGCTCATACATCACAAAAAAACCGTTTCCTCCGTCAACGTGGGTCCAGCGTGAGCCGCGCAGAAAGCCGTCAATGCCCATGCGTTCGGGAAAGTGTTCGCGGGAGTGCCACTCCTGGAACTCCTCGCGTTGCGCGGGCAGGATGTCCCACCACATGGCGACCGCAGCATTGCCCAAAAGTGCCATCTCGTCGAACCTCCGCAGAACTTCAGTAGAGCCTCAGTAGAACCAGCTTGCCGGAACCGTGACCAGCTTGGGGAACACCACCATCAAAAACATCACCGCGAACTCGGCGATCATGAACGGGATGACACCCTTGGTGACGTCGTCCATGCTGATCTTGCCGACACCCGCCACCACGTTGAGCACCGTGCCCACCGGCGGCGTCACCAGCCCGATCGAGTTGTTGATGATGAACAGCACACCGAAGTAGACCGGGTCTATGCCCGCGGCCTTGACCACGGGCATCAGCACCGGCGTCAGGATCAGGATGGTGGGTGTCATGTCCATCGCCGTGCCCACCAGCATCACCAGCACCATGATCGCCGCCATCAGCAAAATGGGGCTGCCCATGAAGGGCTTGAGCAGGTCCACCACCATGCCCGGCAGGTTGGCGACGGTGATCAGCCAGGCGCTGACCATGGCCGCGGCGATCAAAAACATCACGATGGCGCTGGTCTTGGCCGAGGCGACGAACACGCCGTAGAGCTGCGAGAGCTTGAGCTCGCGGTAAATGACGGTGGAGACGAACAGCGCGTAGACGGCGGCCACCACGGCCGCCTCGGTTGGCGTGAACACCCCCATGCGCAGGCCGACCAGGATGATGACCGGCAGGATCAGCGCCCAGGTGGCGTCGCGAAAGGCCTTCATGATCTCGGCGCCGCTCTTGCGCGGCGGCGGCACGATGGCCTCGCGCCGCACCAGCCAGGCCCAGGTGATCCAGAGCGCGCCGCCTATCAGCAGGCCCGGCACCACGGCCGCGAAGAAGAGCTTGGAGATAGACACATTGGCCGCCACGCCGAAGATCACCAGCCCGATGCTGGGCGGGATCACCGGGCCGATCACGCCCACGGAGGCGATCAGGCCGCCGGCGCGCTTCTTGTCGTGCCCGGCCTTGACCATCATCGGCAGCAGCAAGGCGGTGAGCGCGGCCGCGTCGGCCACGGCCGAGCCCGACAGCGCCGACAGCAGGCAGCCCGCCATGATGGTCACGTAGCCCAGCCCTCCCTTGACGTGGCCGACCAGCGCCAGCGCCAGGTCGACAATGCGGCGCGACAGGCCGCCGACGTTCATGATCTCGCCGGCCAGCATGAAGAAGGGTACGGCCAGCAGCGGAAAGCTGTCGGCACCCCCGACCAGGTTCTGCGCCAGGATCTGCGCATCGAACAGCTGCAGGTGCCACATCAGGGCGACACCGCTGGCCAGCAGCGCAAACGCGATGGGAATGCCCAGGGCCATGGCGGCCAGCAGCGAGCCGATAAAAATGAAGATGGTCATGGCCGTGCTCCCGCGGTGTTGTCCGTCTGGCGCGCGTCGTCCAGCACCTGCTTGAGCTGCACCGCCTCTTCCGACTCCTGAACCATGACCAGTTCATCATCCGATAGCCGGCCGGTAACCACCTTCCACAAATCCAGCAGCAGCAGGCCGCAGGCCAGCACGCCGAACACCAGGCCCGAGAGGTAGACGATGGACATGCTCCAGCCGGTCGTCGGCGCCGTCACGTCCCAGTTGATCTTGACCTGCTCCCAACTGCCCATGGCCAGCAGCACCACGATGAAAATCATCAGCACATGGCCGACGATGAGGCAGATCTTCTTGCCGATGACCGGCAGTTGCCCCACCACCATGTCCATGCCCAGGTGGCCATGTTCACGCAGCGCCACCAGGGCGCCGAGGAAGGTGCCCCAGATAAAGAGCCAGCGCGACACTTCTTCGGACACCGTGATGCCCGAGTTGAAGCCGTAGCGCAGCACGACGTTGCCGAACACCAGCACGACCATGATGGCCAGGCCGAGCGCGATCAGGAACTCGATGCCCTTGCAGGCCTTGTCGACGAAGGTGTCCATGTCAGTTGTGCGCGATAACGGCCTGCGAAGGGGCCTGCGCTTCGCGCGCGATATCGGTCACGACCCTAAGGCCCTGCAGGTAGGAGCGCGGGCCGAAGCCCTGGATCGTTCCCTTCACGGCCGGCGAGATGATGGAGTGGTGGCGCCAGGGCTCGCGTGTCGCGAGGTTGGACATGTGCACCTCGACCACCGGGAAAGGCATGGCCTTGATCGCGTCATGCAGCGGCACGCCATGCTGCGTGAGCCCGGCGGGGTTGACCAGCGCGCCCTGCGCCGTGTCGATGTGCTGGTGCAGGAAATCAATCAGCGCCCCTTCATGGTTCGACTGAATGGTCTCCAGCGTCACGCCCAGCTCACCGGCCAGTGTTGCCAGCATGGCGTCGATCTGCGCGAGCGTCGTCGTGCCGTAGATGTGGGGTTCGCGGCGGCCGAACAGGTTCAGGTTCGGCCCGTGGAGGACAAGTATTTTCATGGGGCTCAGGGCTTTCAGAACTTCACCATCAGAACTTCGACACCCGTTCCAGTTCGGACTTGAAGAGCGTCACGACGGCCGGGTCATAGGCGGCGGAGAACTTGTCGTAGACGGGACGCACGTCGGCGCGCATCTTGGCCAGCTCGGCGGGCGGAAGGTCGTTGTAGACCATGCCCTTGGCCGTCAGCTCGCCCAGGGCCTTGGCCGAGACTTCACGGCTGACCACGCGCTGCCAGTTTTGGGCTTCGATGGCGGCGTCCTGCAGGATCTTGTGCTCCGTCGGCGAGAGCTTGTCCCAGAAGCGCTTGCTGATCTGGATAGGGTTGGTCGCGTAGACGTGGTTGGTGCCGCTCACGTACTTCTGCACCTCGTAGAACTTGCTCGAGGCGATCACCGCGAAGGGGTTTTCCTGGCCGTCCACGGCCTTGCTCTCGAGCGCGCCGTACAGCTCGGCAAAGGGCATAGGCACCGGGTTGGCCTTGAAGGTCTTGAAGGTTTCCAGGAACACCGGGTTCGGGATCACGCGCAGTTTCAGGCCCTCCAGGTCGGCGCCCTTCATGATGGGACGCTTGCTGTTGGTGACGTTGCGAAAGCCCAGGTCGAAGAAGCCCAGCACGATCACGCCTTTTTCAGGCAGTTTGGCGGTCAGCATCTTGCCCAGCGGGCCGTCGACCAGCGCGTCGGCCTGTTTCGCATTGGCAAACAGGAAGGGGAAGTCGAGCAGGCCGAATTCCTTGACGATGCCGTTCAGCGACGTCGTCGAGGCCACCAGCATTTCCTGCACGCCGCCCTGCAGCGCCGACTGCTGCTGCAGCTCGTTGCCGAGCTGCGAGGCCGCGAATTCCTGCACCTTGATCTTGCCGCCGCTCTTGGCGGCGACGATCTCGGCGAACTTGCGCACGCCCAGGCTGGTCGGGTGGTCGGGGTTGTTCAGGTGGCCGAACTTGATGGTGCGTTCCTGGATGTCCTGGGCCAGGGCGGGCATGGCCGCGGCCATCAGGGCGGCAACAAGGGTGAGTGTTCTGCGGCGAACGTGCATGGTGAGGTCCTTTTGGGGTGGTGCCTGGGGGCTGCTGTCAGGGGGACTGGCGATGTCGCTGGTGTCCGTTGCCGCAGCACAGGCTGCAGGCCGAAGGCATCATATTCGTGAAATGGAAAGTCTTTCCATTATGGAAAACCATTACCATTATTGATTTGCGACCCGCTTCAGGCCATGGCCCAATGGACCAAACCCACATATATATAGAGGGCCCAGGCCAATCCCCCAGGAAGCGCCCGGCCCGGCGCACCGCAGAGCCCAAACACCGTCAAGCCAAAGAGTCCCACACCATGAGCAACCTGCTGGAAAGAAGCTTTAACACCCTGGAGCAACTCGCCGCCCACCCTGAGGGCATGACCGTCTCCACCATCGCGGCCACCTTGAACATGCCTCTGAGCGCCACGCACCGCCTGCTGGCCGAGCTGTGCCGCTGCGGTTATGCGCGCCAGGTGCGCGAGCAGGGTGAGTACGTGCTCACCATGAAGCTGGTCTCACTCGGTTTGGGTTTCTTGAGCGCCTCGGGCGTGGTCGACGTGGCGCAGCCCCTGCTGGACCACCTGGCCGAAGAATCCGGCGAACTGGTGCGCCTGGCCGTGGTCGACGGCGACGAACTCACCTTCGTCGCCAAAGCCCAGGGCGCCCGCCGCGGCCTGCGCTACGACCCCGACATGGGCCTGTCGGTGCGCCTGTCCTGCAGCGCAGCCGGCCACGCCTGGCTATCCACCATGAGCGATGAGGAAGCTTTAAGCCTGGTCGCCAAACAAGGCTTCGGCCAACCCAAAGACTTCGGCCCCAAGGCCCCCACCACCGTCAAGGCGCTGCTGACCTATATCCAGACCGCGCGCAAACGCGGCTTCAGCATGATCAACGAAGTGTTCGCCCCCTCCATGACGGCCATGGCCGCGCCGGTGCTGTCACCCACGGGCGCCATTGGTGTGGTCACGATTGCGGGGCCGCTGGTGCGGTTGACCGAGGCGCGTATGGAGGAGCTGGCTGAAGCCTTGAAGGCGACGGCTGATGAGATTCGGGCGGCTAGTGGGGCTTCGGGGATGTTTAAGAGGAGGGCGTAGGGCAGCTACTTTGGCCGTTCGAAAACAGTGCTTACGAAGAAACTGCGTTAGGCAATCACTTTCGGACACTTATGCCCTGCGTGGCAGAAGTGGTCGGTTTGATGTTCTCCTTAATACAAATTCCGAGCCTCTTCGCCGCAGGCCTATATTTCTTAGGCAGTTGGTTCTCGAGGACAAGAAACACAGTGACCGTAGGTGTTTGAGCGGGATGATCAACCATTGCTTGTGCCTCGAGAACGGCCCTATATTTCACGACTTGGTACAGGCCGCGTTCGTAGTCCCTTTCAAGACCATCGGACACAGACGATTTCACCTCGACCCCGATCCAATGATCTTCAGACTTGAAGAACACATCGATTTCGTCACCTGATCGAAGTGCGTACTCATCCGTGGCTCGAAACGTGTAGTCGGCACCTACAAGTGCTGGATTGGCCTTCACGAAAAGCTTGAGTGCTTTGTGTTCTGCGGATTCACCGCCCGCCCAACCTCCATTTTTGGTGCCGAAGGGGGCCTCTTTCGTGCTCGGTAGTTCAATCTGCGGAAGACCTAAGTGCATCAATACATCGTTCCAGTGGCGTCCAAATTCCAGGATTCGAACGTACTCAGCAGTTACTTTGGCCTCCTTTTCTAACCGTGTGTATTGGTCGTAATCTGGCCATCGATGCCGAATGCCAGCATCAGGAAGTCCTATTTCAGTACCCGTAGATAAAACAACAATTGTGGTCAAGTAAGGGATAGTCTCTGGAATCTGCGCCTGAACGGATTCAAGCATTGTCGTAACCCTGCCCAAGACGTGACCTAACCCCCGTGCCCAGTAACTACCATGCCTGTTGCGCCGGCCTAGCCGTCCAGCGAGTTCTAGGTAGGTTAGAGGTTGAAGAATGTCGTCCTTTTGGGCTAAGACATGGCCAATGAGAATCCTCACCGCCTTAAGGGCATTTCTCTCCGTGGCGGATGCGTCTTCCGGAATGTGCAGCGATGTTTCGCTCTCGCCGCCATTTTCGCGTTCAGCTTCTATGGGCAAGTTGATGCCTACTAGTTCAAACAGATAACTAGCGGACGTTTCGTCTGAGCGCTTGTGATTCACTTGCTGTTCAAAAGCTAAATCTACCTTCAGCCGCTCAAGCATTTCCTGGCTGCTGAAATCAAAAACACGTCTAAGCTCGTGAGCGCGGTCTAGATAAAAATGAGAAACGCGCCTTTCATTTTTCAGTAAAGCCGTGGCATTAGGCTCGGCCTCGAATCCAATCACACGAAGCTTTTTATCTGTAGCTATTTTTAGGTTTTCGTCTGCTTCTTGTCCATGTTTGATGGCTGGTCCTCTCCACGCCTTCTTTCGACCGCCAATCCGTACAAATCTTCGATCACGTTCCTCTACGGGATCGAATATCCGGACGATCTGATCACTCCATAGAGTGCATACAAGGACATCCTCGCGGTCGAATGCATTCCAAGGGGTATCGAGTTGAGCGAAGCCTGAGCCTCTCCGATGAGTGTCAATGCCGCAGCTTTCCAGCCAGAAGCTGCGAATATTCTTCTCAATTCGTTCTGTAGCCAAAAGATCCACCTTTATGCACCCAAAGCTCAGGTCCCAATCCACGGGAACTCGTTTGGGAATGGATTTTGATCTCTATCCGTTAAACGATATTCATCGAATGCCCTATTGCCAGCCGTCGATAAAGCCGGGCGAGGTTGGCATCAGGTTTGCGTGAAGCTGTATAGAGCCGGCTATCGATGCGATGCAAAGGGCTTTTCCGTAGTGCCAATAGCGACGATTGCTCAATAATGGCTTGACTCTACTCAAAATAAAGCAGGGAGGGCGGCGTCAATGAGCGATTTCGATACAAGTTTTGGCAGACTGTACCCGCAAGGACGTGTGCTTCAAGATGAGGTTGTACTTGCGCAAGCCTGGAAAAAGACACATACATTTATTCGACGTCACAACTGGTACGCGGACACTTTAGAGTTGGATACCTCTGCTGTATGCCTACCTAGCGCACTTGCTGAATGGTCGACATCGATTTCAAGTGGAAAGTTCAAGACTGAGCCTGCGTGGTTGGTTCCCGCGCCAAAGAACGGTATGTGGACTTTCAACTCCAAAAGCGATGGAGGTTGGGGGCCTGCCGTGAGAGACGAACAAGAAAATCTGGTAATGCGGCCATTGGCGCACATAGGAATTCGGGAGCAAACAGTTGCGACGGCGGTGATGATGTGTCTAGCCGATTGTATTGAATCTGCTCAAGGTGATACCTCGCTCGAGCCCCTGCAAGCTGCATCGAGTGGTGTTTACAGCTATGGAAATCGGCTCTATTGCAATTGGTCAAGTGACCACTTGATAGCAAGTTTTCCATGGGGAAATTCGAATACCTACAGCCGATATTTTCAGGATTACCAGAGATTTGTCCAAAGACCGGTAGCCTTAGCCGCCCAAGCGAAGGCACTGGAGGCTAAGGGCGTTTTCATAGTAAGCCTCGACCTGAGCGCATTCTTTGACAACGTCAACATCGAATTGTTAATCAATCGACTTCAAGACGAATACGATGATTTTTCCACCGCCAATAAGGAGCGTAAACAATCCAACAATGCCTTCTGGGAGAGCGCTCGCAACGCTTTACGCTTCCGGTGGCGCGATGATGATGAAGACTTGGCTAGCTTGCTTAGGGACAGTAAGCTGCCCTCGGGGCTGCCACAAGGCCTGGTTTCAAGCGGATTTTTTGCGAATGCGTACTTATTGAAGTTTGACCGTGCTGTTGGTCGTGCGATAGGCAAGCAGATAGAGGGGCAGACCTTCATCGTGCATGACTACTGTAGGTATGTGGATGACCTGCGCCTCGTGATTTCAACTGGAACGGAGCAAGCCGTTGATGAAGTGGAGCTCGCGCAAAAAATTTCCGATTGGATACAGCGCCTTCTTAAGAGGAATACGACCTTGGTGCACGCTCCCGAGGTTTATCTGAAGCTCAATTCGGAAAAGACCCAGTTGGAGCAACTCAGCGAGGTGGGAGGGGACTCACGAACTGCCTTACGAATGAAGACTCTCCAGCGGCAGTTGAGCGGCCCGTTCGACATGGACGCGCTAAGACATGTTGAAGCCGGGCTGAATGGGTTGTTGTCATTGGCAGAGCTTGGACTCATAGACGAGACGGCCTCTCGTGAAACTGAAAGCGAGCTTCGTCTTGCCTCTGTAGCAAAGACGAAGCTCGAGGTGCGGGACGACACTCTCACTCGCTTCTCGGCTTATCGCTTGACGCGTTCTCTACGCATGCGTCGAAGCATGACCGACCTTGCGGAATTGGGTGAGGAAAGCTCCGCCAAAGAGAGCCTGTTACATGATTTTCAAGCTGCGGCAAGGCGCCTAGTTGCGGCATGGGCAGTCAATCCTTCGCTTGTCCAAGTGTTGAGGTATGCGCTCGACCTGTTTCCTAGCACAGAGTTGCTGGAGCCGGTGTCGCAGGCGCTCCTAGCAAAAGTGCGCGCGTCAAATCCCGCGAAAGAATATGAGAGGCGAGTCGCGTACTACGTTCTTGCTGACATGTTCAAAGCTGGCGCAACTGAGACAGGGCGCACTGCCGACGACGACCCTGGCTTTACCGTCTCCGACGTGGGGGCGTATAGGGAGGGGCTGGCGGCCCTTGCTTATGAGGTTTTGGAGCTGCCAGATGTTCCTTGGTATGTGCGACAGCAGGCCAGTCTGCTGATTTCCACGTTGGGGAAACATCCCCCTGTTGGTGGTTCGGGCCAAGAACTTCGATTACATGGAGCACTGGAAGCCTTTGTTAAGGCGAAACGTTGTGACCTTGGTGTCAGTGTCGATGAAGAGCTGGCGGTCTCTCTCGTTGGTTATCTGCTTCTGGGTGACGCCGCCCACTACAGGACATGGTTCGAGCGTTTCGGCTCGAGTCTTGGAAGATCCGAAATAGTTAAGGCATGGATTGTTATTGCAGAGAACGACCCCGAGTTGTTCTCATCACTTATAAGCTCCAAGGGAAAACAAATTGAAAACCTCATCGCTATAGCACCGCGATATCTCAGTAGGTACTGGATGGCTCGCTCTAGTGAGGTTAATACGCTCCCAACGGATCGTTGGATACCGTTGATAGCAGTCATAAGTAGACGCATGTCGCATTTCTCTCAGGAAAATGGTCTTCTTAAGTTGGCTGCGAAGCTTGCCGACGCTTCAACCTTCTCTAGTTTGACTCCGGAATTGTTTAATCCATTGAATATAGAAATTAGAAGTAACAGCTGGGAGCGCTTGAATGACCCGCGCTTTGACGACTTCGAAGTTAGACCAAGCCCTAGCTCACGAGTGCGTGATAGGGTTTACGAAACCCCGTCATGGTGTCGAGGTGAAAGTGCTTGGCTGTACGCGATCGGCCGGCTCTTGAGGGCGGCCGCAACTGGAGAACCAGACTTCACCGCTCGTCAGTGGTTGTTTAAGGAGGACACCGGATGGTATGTGGGGCTGCGCAGCACGTGGCATAAGAGGCGCATAGGAATGTCGAATACAGCCGAGGCCCTTCGGGGCACGAGCGCGGCAATAACACCGTGGTTTTCCGAGCTGCTACTAGCGCTGCTCCGCTGGCCAGGGGTCACGAACAGCGATAGCTCAACTGCAGCTGGTGTAAAGACAAGGCGCGATCTAGTTAAGCACGTGCAGATACGGGAGGAATTGCAAAAGCAGATTTTTGGCAAGAGCAGCAACCTACCTATTTACAGATATCCAATTGAGTGGCCTATAAATCGTGAGAGAGGTCTCAGAGTAGCTATGGTGCAAGGCCTTATGCCGCAGCACCGCGACTTTAATCCTTCGGTCGGACTTGCTGGCTTTGATGTGGCAGGGTATCGGGAAAGGCACCGCAACCACACTGCTGCGCTACTTCATCTTGCCAGCAAGCATCTGTCGGTGCGCGACTACGTTTTGGGTCGTTCTCTAAAGCCGCAATTCGATTTGGTTGTGTTCCCGGAGCTGACTATTCATGTTGGGGACCAGGATCTTATGCGCGCTTTCTCTGATGCAACGGGTGCAATGCTCTTTTATGGATTGGTTGGAGCTAAAGACCCGATCTCTAAGAAATATGTGAACGCCGCGCGATGGCTGGTACCTCAGCGACGGTCGGGACGCAGGTCTTGGGTAGAGGTAGATCAAGGTAAGTATTACCTCACTCCTGAGGAGTCAGAACTTGGCATAAGCTCCTGGAGACCGTATCAGGTGGTCATTGAATTACATGCGGAGGATGATCCAACTAGGCTCCCATATCGTTTGACTGGTTCGATATGTTATGACGCAACCGATTTGGCTTTAGCTGCAGATCTCCGAAACGAGAGTCACATGTATGTTGTGACAGCTATGAACAAGGACGTAAAAACTTTCGACGGAATGGTTGCAGCTTTGCGCTACCACATGTACCAGCACGTTCTCATTGCAAATATAGGAGAGTATGGCGGCTCGACGGCGCAGGCTCCATACGATAAGGAGCATCGCCGCTTGATCTCGCACACACACGGTTCCGAGCAACTCGCCATATCGGTTTTCGACATCGGGATCGACGATTTTGGTCCGAAATTGTTGGCGGCGGCTCCCGGCGTCAAGGTTGCTATGGAGGTCACGGAGCGCGTTGGTAAGGCGCCTCCTGCCGGCTTAAATCGCCAATGAGTTGGCGAATCATGAGCTTATTTGGATAAAGGGGAAATTAAATGCAGATGGTTTCTCGCCACTGCGGAGTGCTGAATTGCGCTAAAAACCGGACTGTGGAAAAGTGATGAACTGATGTCGAGAATGAGGTTAAATTCCTCGACCCGCCACCCCCACAAACGGCACAGCCCCCTCCACCGTCTCCCAAATAAACCGCCCCGAGGGGCTGTTCTGTTCCTCGACGATATGCGCCACCAGCCCGGCCGCGCGTGAAATGACGGCAAAGCCGCGCATCACGGCGGTGGGTACGCCAATTTCCCCGAGCAGCGCCGCGACGGCGCCGGTGGCGTTGATGGTGATGGGCCGGCCTGCCACTTCATCGACGGCGGCTGAGAGTTGTTCGAGTGCGCGTAGTTTGTTGCCGGCCAGTTCGGGTTCGGCGCGGGCCAAATCGAGCAGCTTGTAGGCGCGGGGGTCTACCGGTTTGTGTAAATGGTGGCCGAAGCCGGGGATGGGGCTTTTTTGATTTTTGTAATGCTGGGCGATGGTGAGCGCTTCGGCTTCGGGGTCGGCTGCTGCGGCGATACGGTCCAGCAGGCCTGAGCAGTTTTCCATGGTGCCCACAAAGGAGCTGCCCACGGCCAGCAGGCCGGCGGCGACTGCCCCTTGCAGGTTTTCGGGGGCGCTCATATAGACCAGGCGGGTCGAGATGGCGCTGGGTGTGAGGCCGTGTTCCATCAACACAATCAATACTGCGTCGGTGATGCGCAGGTCCACGCCGCGGGGTGTGCGGTTCAGGATTTGCATGAGCATCACTTCGGTAAAAGTCTTTTTGCCCATCAGGTCTTGCACCAGGTCGGCATTGCGGTAGTGCAGGCTGGTAAGGGTGTGGGTGCACAGGCTGGTAACGGGTTTGGCCTGGGGTTTGGTGCTGCTCATGGGAAGAGGTCTTTCATCATCAAGAAGAAGTTGCGGCATCGGCGGCGGCCTCAAGGGCTTGCGCACGCACCGCGCTTTTAAGCACCTTGCCGACCGGCGAGCGCGGCAGGCTGTCGTGGAAGTGGATGATCTTGGGTGTCTGCACCGGGCCCAGGCGTTCGCGCACAAAGCCAATCAGTTCGGCCTGGGTGGCCTGCCAGCCGGGCCGCAGCTGCACCGCCGCCTGCACGGCTTCGCCCCATTTGTCGTCTGGGATGCCGAAGACCGCGCATTCATGCACGGCCGGGTGCTGGCCCAAGGCGTTCTCCACGTCGACCGGGTAGACATTAAAGCCGCCGGTGATAACCAGGTCTTTGAGCCTGTCCTTGAGGTAAAGGTAGCCGCGCTCGTCGATGAGGCCGCGGTCGCCGGTGTGCAGCCAGCCTTCAACAATGGTTTCGGCCGTCATGCCGGGCAGGCGCCAGTAGCCCGACATCAGCAAGTCGCCGCGCGCCACGACTTCGCCAACCTCGCCCGGCGGCAGCAGCTGGCCACCCGCCATGATGGCCACGTCGCTGAACCAGGTGGCGCGGCCCACGGCGGCCCAGTTGCGTTCGTCCTCAAAATCCTCGGGCCGCATCACCGTCAAAATCTGCGGCGCTTCGGTCTGGCCGTAGGTGGTGCCCAGCACCGGGCCGAAGAAGCGGCGCACCTCGCGGATTTTTTCGGGGGGCATGGGGGCGCCGCCGTAGATCAGGCGGCGCAGCTTCGGGAAGTCGGCGCGCGAGGCGCCGGGCAGGGCCATCAGCATGTAGACCAGCGTGGGCGGCATAAAACTCACGGTGCCGCCCTTGTGCTGGAAGGCCGCGCGTACGGCCTCGGCGCCCGCGCCGGCCAGCAGCACATGGCAGCCGCCCTGGGCCAGTATGGGCAGCAAGTAGGTCGAGGTGCCGTGGGTGATGGGCGCGGCCACCACATAACGTTCGTTCTCGTCAAAGCCCCAGGCATGGATCTGGTTAGTTATGTTGGCCATCCAGGCGCGGTAGGTCTGCATCACGCCCTTGGGCAGGCCCGTGGTGCCGCCGGTGAACTTGATGGCCTGCGTCGCCTCGGGCGGCAGCGTGAAGCTGGGGCGCGCCGCGCCCGCGTGCCGCGCGCTGAGGGCCGCCATGCTGGGCGCGCCGTCATTGCCGGCCACGCCGCAGTAAATACGCCGGCCCGGCGCGCCCGCCAGCAGGGGCGCGCAGTCGGCGTCCAGGATCAGGATGCTGGGCTCGGTCGCGTCAATGATGCGGCGGATTTCAGGGGCTGTGCTTTTGGGGTTCAGCGGCACCCAGGTCTTGCCGCATGCCAGCACGGCCAGCAGCGCGGCAATGTGTTCGCTGCTGTTGCCGGCGCAGATCGCGACGCGGCTTTGCGGTTCGGGGTCTATCTCCATCAGCGCGGCCGCGAAGGCGGAGACCCAGGCGGCCAGCGCGTCGTAGCGCAGCGTGCCTTCGGGCGCGTCAATCGCGATGTGCTCGGGCCAGCGCTGGGCGGCGCGCCAGAAAAAATCAATCGGGTTCATGCGGCGGTTCTTTCTTTTCCTCGGTTTTATTCAGCACGCGCGCCGGACTGCTTGACCACCTCGCGCCAGCGTTTGGCTTCCGAGAGCGTCCAGCTGCGCATCTGCGCGGGCGTGCCGGGCTCGGGCGTGGCCGCGAGGTTGAGCAGGCGCTGGCGCACCTCGGGCAGGGCCAGCAGCTTGACGAGCTCGCTGTTCACGCGCTGCACCACGGCCTGCGGCGTGCCGGCAGGCCCGGCGATGCCGAACCAGGACTGCACGTCAAAACCCGGAAAGCCCGACTCGGCCACGGTGGGCACATCGGGCAGCAGCGGCGAGCGCTGGGCACTGGTGATGGCGACCGCATGCAGCTTGCCGCCGCGCACATGCGGCAGGACCGAGGGCGCGTTGTCAAACATGGACTGCACCTGGCCGCCCAGCAGGTCGGTCACGGCCGGCGCGCTGCCGCGGTAGGGCACATGCAGCATGGGCGCCTTGGCCGCGATCTTGAAGAGCTCGCCCGAGAGGTGGATCGACGAGCCGCTGCCGGACGAGGCAAAGGTGATGCCGTTGGGCGAAGTTTTGGCGAAGTTCACGTACTCGGCCAGGGTCTTGACGGGCAGCTGCGGGTTCACCACCAGGATGTTGGGCACCTTGGCGATCAGGCCCATGGGCTCGAAGTCTTTGAGCGGGTCGTAGCCCAGCTTGTCGTAGAGCGAGGCATTGATGGTGTTGGCAATGGTGTAGACATACAGCGTGTAGCCGTCGGCCGGCGCACGCGCGACGATCTCGGCGCCCACATTGCTGTTGGCGCCCGCGCGGTTGTCCACCAGCACCGGCTGGCCCAGCTGCTTGCCAAGCTCAACCGCGACAATGCGCGCGATCACATCGGTCGCACCGCCGGCCGCATAACCGACGACCAGCTTGATGGGTTTGGTGGGCCAAGCGGTGGTGGTTTGGGCCTTGGCGGGCAGGGTGGTGGTGGCGAGGGCTGTGAACAGCGCGGCAAGGGCCGCCCGTCGCGATGGGGTTTTGAACAAACTCATATAGCAGTGTCTCCTGTTGTCTCTGTTGTCGGTATGCGGTGCATGTGCCG
This sequence comes from Polaromonas sp. CT11-55, assembly GCF_047303325.1. Taxonomy (NCBI): domain Bacteria; kingdom Pseudomonadati; phylum Pseudomonadota; class Betaproteobacteria; order Burkholderiales; family Comamonadaceae; genus Polaromonas; species Polaromonas sp. CT11-55. Next base: position 14,628 of record NZ_JBKBEX010000046.1, read on the forward strand.
GCCCCGGTGGCGGTAGCGGCGACAGGGGCAAATTCTTGACCAGGCCCAGCCGGGCCACAAATTCAAACGTCCGGCCAGCGGACGTTTTATAGTCGGATGCCATGGCCCCGCGTTCTTCCGCTTCCAAACCCCCGGTACCCCTTATCGAATCAGATGAAGGCGGCAGCCGCACCCTGAGGCGCGGCCTGCAGCTGCTGGACGCCGTGCTGCAAAGCGGCCGCGAAGGTTTGCGTGTGGTCGACCTGTGCCGCACAGCCGGCCTGGAACGCGCCACGGTGTACCGCCTGCTGGCCACGCTGCTGGAGGCGGGTTATGTCGCACCACGCGGCCGCTTTCGTTACGTTGCCGGGCCACGCCTGGCCCAGCTGCAAACCCCGCCGCCCTCACCCTCGGACTTCGCGGCCCGTTTGCAGCCCGTGCTGGCCCGCGTGAGCAAGGCGTGTGGCGACGCGGCCTTTGCCATCGTGCGCGAGGGCCCGGCCTCCCACTGCATCGCACGCCAGGTGGGGACCCACCCGGTGCAGATGCTGGTCATCCAGGTCGGGACGCGCCAGCCCCTGGGCGTGGGGGCCGCCGGCCTGGCTTTGCTGGCGGCCCTGCCTGAAGAAGATGCGGCGGCTGTCATTGCCGCCAACGCGCCCAGCCTGGCGCGTTATGGCGGCATGACGCCGGAGCGGATGGAGATTCTTGTCCGTGCCACGCGCGAGAGGGGGTGGGCTGTGATTGGCAACCACGCTACTGAAGGCGTGTTGGCCGTTGGCATGGCCGTGGCTGGTAGGGATGGTTTGCCTGCTGCTGCTATCAGTGTGGCTTCTACTATGGAGAGGATGCCTCGGGCGAGGCAGCAGTTGATTGTTCGGTGGATGAAAGAGGCTTTGGTAGCGGTGTTGCCGGACGGGTTGTAGCGCTGCCGGGTCTTGCTCCGGCTGGGCGCGCTCTTCCTCCTCCTTCCTCTTCTTGGTTCAGCTGGCCGGGACTCGCCCCGGCGGGCGACTTACTTTCTTTTGCTTCGCCAAAAGAACGTAAGCAAAGAAAAGGCGACCC
>NZ_JBKBEX010000047.1:0-14668 GCF_047303325.1 Polaromonas sp. CT11-55
GGTGAGGGGGAGGGATCAGCAGGTGGAACAACCGGCCTTGGGGTCGACTTCGCAGGCGCCGCCTTCGCAGCAGTGCTCGGTCAGGTAGCCGAGCAGGGCGTTCATCTGGCCGAAGTTCGCGCGATAGATCAGGTTGCGGCCGCGCGCCTCGCTGCTGGTCAGGCCCGAATGCGACAGCTCCTTGAGGTGGAAAGACAACGCGCTGGCGGCAATGCCCAGTTGTTCGGCAATCGCGCCCGGCGTCAGACCCTCGGGGCCGGCCACCACCAGGGCGCGAAAGGCGCGCAGGCGCTGGGCCTGGGCCAGGGCGGCCAGTGCCTTGACGGCGGCGCTTTCATCGAGGACGGCCGATGGCTGGGTTTGCGTTAAATATTCCATGATTCAAATATAATTGAATTATTGAATCGACGCAAATTGCCGTATTCTCAGCCCCTCTCTTGTTACCCCTCTGTTTCTCAACCCGTCTATTTTCAGGAGCGAAAACGCATGCCAGCCGTCCCCAAGGTCACGATTTACCACAACCCCAAATGCGGCACTTCGCGCAATGTGCTGGGGCTGATCCGCAATGCCGGCATAGAACCTGAAATCATCGAATACCTCAAGACGCCGCCCACGCGCGAAAAGCTGCGGGAACTGATTGCGCAGATGGGCGTGCCCGTGCGTGAAGTGGTCCGGCAAAAAGAAGCCATCTACCAGGAGCTCGGGTTGGACGGGCAGGGGGATGAGGCACTGGTGGATGCCATGCTGGCCCATCCCGTGTTGATCAACCGGCCCATCGTGGTGACGCCACTTGCCACGCGCCTGTGCCGGCCCTCGGAAGCCGTGCTGGACATCCTGCCCTTGCCGCAGCGCGGCGCCTTCGCCAAAGAGGATGGCGAGCAGGTCGTCAATGAGCGCGGCGAGCGCGTGACCAGGCCTTAAGTCCCGCCGTATTGCCTTGTCCCGGCGTGCGCACCCGCGCGCCGCGGTCTCCTCGCGGATTTCTCCTCCGCTTCCTCCCGGCCTGTGGCTTTCCAGCCACTTCTTCAGGCCCGCCGCGTCGTGTCACACAACTGCCATTGAACTGACACGAACGCGTCACCCCCCACTCCCAGAATCACGTCATGACCAGCATGACTGAGCACCCGATGGGACTCCATTCACAGACACATGACAGGCAGGACGCAAACGCCGTCCGCGGCCTGGGCGCCGGCATACAGGACCTGAACAAGCAGTGCCTGCGCATCCTGCGTTGCACGGCCCAGGCCCTGGCCAACAGTCCCGGCGGCCTGCGCTTCAAGGCCGGTACGCGGCCCTGGCTGGAGGGTTTGTCGAACGCGCGGCCGGCGCTGATGGCCGGCCTGGGGCGGCCCGGCAAGGCGGTTTCGCTGACCGCCTGTGATTGAGTGTCCAAGCCCCTTCATGGGGCTTTTTTACAGGCGGCGAAGAAATGCCGCGGGTCAGTGAGCTTGCTGAAGTTGGTCAAAACCGAAGTTGTTGAGACACAAGGAAACAAGGAACAAGGAGTTAGCCATGAAAGAACTGCCCAATCCCACCTTTGCATTGTCGCCCGTCGCAATGCCACGGGGGTCACTTCATCAAAGCGGTCATGCTGTCAGTCCAGCCCCTGTTCAAAGGGCTGCAGTGGGGAAAATCTCGGTCAGCTGGGCCCGGCACCAGGACGAGGTCCGGCAGGCGCAGCGCCTGAGGTACCAGGTCTTCGCGCTCGAGATGGGCGCCACGCTGTCCAAGACGCTGCCCGGCCACGACGTGGACCTGTTTGACGATTATTGCGAGCACCTGCTGGTGCGCGACGCCGACAGCCAGGAGGTGATTGGCACCTACCGCGTGCTCACGCCCACCCAGGCCCGGCGCGTGGGCAGCACCTACAGCGACACCGAGTTCGACCTGACCCGCCTGCGCGCGCTGCGCGAGCGCATGGTCGAGCTGGGCCGCAGCTGCGTGCATGCCGACCACCGCCACGGCGGCGTGATCCTGGCGCTGTGGGGCGCGCTGGCCGAATTCATGTCGCGCAACCAGCTCGACACCATGATCGGCTGCGCCAGCATCCCGATGCAGCACAACGGCGTATCCAACGGCCATGCGGCCGCCAGCATCTGGCGCCAGGTGCGCCAGACGCATCTGGCCCCTATCGAATACCGTGTCACGCCGCGCCTGGCCTTGCCCGTCGAGAAGCTCGACGACACGCTGGACGTGGAGCCGCCCGCGCTGATCAAGGGCTATTTGCGCCTGGGCGCCAAGGTGCTGGGCGCGCCGGCCTGGGACCCGGATTTCAACTCGGCCGACCTGCCCATGATGATGCGCATCGCCGACCTGCCGCCGCGCTACCTCAAGCATTTCTCCGGCAAACCGGTGCCGGGCAACGCCACGGAGGCCTGATGCGCAACATGTTTGACGCCATGGGGGCGCTGGGCAACGGCTTCGGCGGGGGCGGGGACGACCACGACGATGACGATTCGCTGCGCAAGCGCTACCGCACCATCTTCATTTCCGACATCCACCTGGGCACGCCCGGCTGCCAGGCGGCGGCCCTGCTGGATTTCCTGAAAGCCCACCCCAGCGACAACCTGTACCTGGTGGGCGACATCGTGGACGGCTGGCAGCTGCGCCGCCGCTGGTACTGGCCGCAGTCGCACAACGACGTGGTGCAAAAGTTGCTGCGCCGCGCCCGCAAGGGTTGCCGCATCACCTATGTGCCCGGAAACCACGATGAGTTTGCGCGTGAATTTATCGGCAACCAGTTCGGCGGCATTGAGGTCATCGATGAAGCCGTGCACACCACCGCCGACGGCCGCCAGTTGTGGATCATCCACGGCGACTATTTCGATGCGGTGGTGCAGTGCGCCAAATGGCTCGCCTACGTGGGCGACAACCTGTATGAATTCACACTCAAACTCAACCGCCACCTGAACAGCCTGCGTGCCCGCATGGGCCTGCCTTACTGGTCGCTGTCGGCCTACCTGAAACAAAAGGTCAAGAGCGCGCTCAACTACGTCACCGACTTCGAGGTGGCCGTTGCCAACGAAGCGCGCCGGCGCGGCCACCAGGGCGTGGTCTGCGGCCACATCCACCGCGCCGAGATGCGTGAGATCAACGGCGTGCTCTACTGCAACGACGGCGATTGGGTGGAAAGCCGCACCGCGCTGGTCGAAAACTTCGACGGCACGCTGGAGCTGGTGCACTGGGCGCCGGCCCACGAAACGCAGGGCCGCGGCCACGCTGCTTCCACGGTGGTCGCATGAAGATCGCCCTGGTCACCGACGCCTGGCAGCCGCAGGTTAATGGCGTTGTTACCACCCTGGTGGAACTGGTGCGTGAACTCGCAGAACTGGGCCACCAGGTGGAGGTCATCCACCCGAATCTCTTCAAGACGCGGCCTTGCCCCGGTTATGCCGGCATAGACCTGGCGGTGCGCCCCAAACGCGGGCTGACCGAAAAACTGGACGCCTTCCAGCCCGAAGCCATCCACATCGCCACCGAAGGCCCGCTGGGCTGGGCGGCGCGCGGCTATTGCCTCAAGCGCGGCCTGCGCTTTACCACGGCCTTTCACACCAAGTTCCCCGAGATCCTGCATGCGGCGCTCAAAATCCCGCTGTCATGGGGTTATGCGCTTTTCCGCCATTTCCACAGGCCTTCCTCCGGCGTGATGGTGCCCACCCAGGGCGTGCTGCGCATGCTGGAGCAGCGCGGCTTCCAGAACCTGCGCGGCTGGACGCATGGCGTGGACACAGGGCTTTTCGGTTTTGAGTCGCAGCCGCGCCTGCACCCGCCCATGGGCACCTTGCTGCGCCCGGTGTCGCTGTTTGTGGGCCGGGTATCCTACGAAAAAAACATCGAGTCCTTCCTCAAGCTGGACATTCCGGGCACCAAGGTGGTCTGCGGTGTGGGGCCGCTGGAGGAATCCCTCAAGCAGCGCTATCCCCAGGTCCGCTGGATGGGCGTGCTGGCCCGCGATGAGCTGGCCAAGGTCTATGCCGCGGCCGACGTCTTTGTTTTCCCGAGCCGCTCGGAAACCTTCGGCCTGGTGATGCTCGAAGCCATGGCCGCCGGCACGCCGGTGGCGGCTTACCCGGTCGACGGTCCGCTGGAAGTGCTCGGAAAAGCCGACGGAAGCTGTCACGGCGGTGTCATGAACGAGGATTTGCAACAGGCTTGTTACGGTGCGCTGGCCGTGCCGCGCCATGAAGCGCGCCAACGCGCGTTGGACTTCAGCTGGGGCCATGCGGCTCAGCTTTTCGAGTCTTTCCTCGTAGCCGCTGGACACAACAAGGTCATAGGCAGCACTTGCCAGCCTTTTCAGGCCGGTGCACCATCAGTCAAAAGTACTGTCACGCCATTGTCATGAAACACGTCAACACTGTGACTTGTTACTAATGACACGTAAATGCCTTGTTGATGCCCACTTCACCCGCCTCGGTGGCCGCTGCCGCGCCCCCCGTCCAGTTCCTGGACCGCGACCACAGCATTCTTGCCTTCAATGAGCGGGTGCTGGACTGGGCCAAGCGCCCGGATGTGCCGCTGCTGGAACGGCTGAGGTTTTTGTGCATTGTGTCGTCCAACCTGGACGAGTTTTTTGAGGTCCGCACCGCGCCCCACCTGACGGCGGCCCAGGCCAATGAGCAAAAGGCGCCGTATTCGGTGCAGTCCTTCAAGGCCTTGTCGTCCGCCGCGCACGACATGGTGGCGCGCCAGTATTCGCTTTACAACGACGACCTGCTGCCGGCCTTTGAGCGCCAGGGCATACGCATCGTCTCGCACGGCGAGCGCAACGCGGCCCAAAGGCGCTGGGTCAAGGAGTATTTCGAGCGGGAGGTGCGGCCGCTGCTGATCCCGGTCGGGCTGGACCCGTCCCACCCCTTTCCGCAGGTGGCCAACAAGTCGCTCAACTTCATCGTGCGGCTGGGCGGCCATGACGCCTTCGGCCGCGAGAACGACATCGCCATCGTCAAGGTGCCGCGCGTTCTGCCGCGGCTGATCCACATGCCGGCGCGCGGCCACCACAAGGAGGACAGGCTGTTCGTCTCGCTCTCCAGCGTGATCCGCGCCCACCTGGCCGAGCTGTTCCCCGGCCGCGAGATGGGCCAGTTCTCGCAGTTCCGGGTCACCCGGCATTCGGACCTCGCGGTGGACGAGGACGACGTCAAGAACCTGCGCACCGCCTTGCGCCAGGGCCTGGAGCAGCGCCACTACGGCCAGGCCGTGCGGCTGGAGGTCTCGGCCGGTTGTTCGGAATACCTGGCCAACTTCCTGCTCAAGCAGTTCAACCTGCCGGCGCCGTCGCTGTACCGCGTGCACGGCCCGGTGAACCTGGTGCGCCTCACGCAACTGGTGGACCTGGTCAACGACCCCAAGCTGCTGTTCCCCAGCTACCGCCCCTGCTACCCCACGCAGCTGCAGCCAGGCCAGTCCTTCTTTGAGCGGCTCAAGGAAGGCGATGTGTCCATCCACCAGCCCTTCGAGAGTTTTGACGGCGTGCTCGCCTTCCTGCGTGAGGCCGTCAACGACCCGCAGGTGCTGGCCATCAAGCAGACGATTTACCGCACCGGTGCCGATTCCGAGCTCATGGTGCTGTTGCGCGAGGCCGTGCGGCGCGGCAAGGAAGTCACCGTGGTGGTGGAGCTCAAGGCGCGCTTTGACGAAGAGGCCAACATCAACTGGGCGGAGATGTTGGAATCCATAGGCGCGCAGGTGGTGTACGGCGTGGTGGGCCTGAAGACCCATGCCAAGATGCTGCTGGTGACGCGCCGCGAAGGCCGGCAGCTGGCGCGCTACGCCCATCTGTCCACCGGCAACTACAACCCGCGCACGGCGCGGCTCTATACCGACATCAGCTACCTCACGGCGGATCCGCTGATGACCGCCGACATCGACAACGTGTTTGTGCACCTGGCCAGCCAGAGCCGCCTGCCCAAGCTGCACCATCTGTTGCTCGCACCTTTCCAGCTGCACCACAAGCTGATCGAAAAAATCGATGCGCTGGGCGCGGCCGCCCTGCAGGGCAAGGACACGCGCCTGGTGGCCAAGATGAATGCGCTGACCGATGAAGACCTGATGCTGGCGCTGGTGAGGGCAGGGCGCTGCGGCGTGAAGATCGACCTGATCGTGCGCGGCGCCTGCATGCTGCCGGCCCAGGTGCCGGGCGTGACCGACAACATCCGCGTGCGCTCCGTCATAGGCCGCTTTCTGGAGCATTCACGCGTCTTCTACTTCCGCTGCGCCGAAGAGGAAACCTTGCTGCTCTCCAGCGCCGACTGGATGAACCGCAACATGTTGCGCCGGGTCGAGCTGGCCTGGCCGGTGACCGACCCGGTGATTCGCCAGCGCATCATCGACGAATGCCTGGTGGCCTACCTGCACGACGGGCGCGACGCCTGGGATTTGCAGCCCGACGGCAGCTACCTTCGTGTGAGCTCCCAGGGCGAACTGCCGCAGCACGGCGCGCAGGCGGCCCTGATGGCCCGCTATTCGGCCCCCCAACACCAGGACAAATGACATGGACCTCATCTTGTGGCGTCATGCGGAAGCGGAAGACTGGCCAGAAGGTGATCCACAAGGCGGCAGCGACCTGGAGCGCTCGCTCACGGCCCGCGGCGAGAAGCAGGCGGCCCGCATGGCCAACTGGCTGGACCGCCAGCTGCCCGAAGGCGCGCGCATTTTTGTGAGCCCGGCGCGCCGCTGCGAGCAGACCGCGCTCGCGCTGGGTCGCAAGTACAAGATCAGAAACGAGCTGGCGCCAGACGCCACGGCCGCGCAACTGCTGGAACTGGTGCAATGGCCCTCGGCCAAGTCACCCATCCTGGTGGTGGGCCACCAACCCATCCTCGGTGAAACCATCGCGCAACTGCTGGGCCTGCAGGCCAGTGATTGCCCCGTCAAGAAAGGCGCGCTCTGGTGGCTACGCAGCCGCGACCGCGAAGGCCACAACCAGACCGTGGTGGTGACTGTGCAGTCGCCCGAAGTGCTCTGACTCTGAAATAGCTGGCAGCTCCTTGGGTTATGCTGCGGGCTTTGCGGCATTCACGACCTTTAAGCACAGGGGGATATAGAGATGCGTCAGGTTGTTTGTGTGTTTCTTGCCGGTCTATCGTTTGGAATTCATGCGCAGCCCGCGCCCGCCGGAATCAAGGAGATGATTGCGACCGGGGGGCTTTCCAGCGGAAAAACCTACCAGGTCGCCGAGCATTGCGGCGCATCCGCGGAGACGCTCAAGGTCTACAAGGCGCGGTTTGATGCCGATACCAGGGGCGGAGAGCAACTCTACGCCAGCCTCGGAGTCAACATCGAGCAAGTCTTTCTTCAAGGGCGCAAAGAGGGTGATTCCTTTTATGCGAGCATCAAGGCCGCGCCGAATCGCGATGTGGTTTGTTCGCAAACACTGGCGCTGGTCAAGAGCCAGGCTGCGAAGCAGTGAGATGCGCTCCAGCCCGTTCATCGCCAGGCGTTACAGATGAATGACCTTGTGGCCGAGTATCGAGCCATGCCGTGGGCTACGGACCATTTGCCGGATTCCGGCTTGAATCATCGCAAATGCGAAATCATCCGAGCGCTTGATTCTGAGGCGAACCAGAACGATGTTTCCCGGCTACTCCTTGATGTGCTCCGGGAGCCCCTGGAGTTTGATCTGGCGCGGGTTGAAGCCATTCAAGTGGTCGGGCTCTACGTCGATGAGAGCAGCCCTTTGCGCAATGAACTCTTCAATGAGGTCATCCGTATATTCAACAGCGAAGGCGAAGGCGAAGATGACATGCTCCAGGGTTGGGCTGAGCGGTACGTGGAACGCCTGGAGCAAGCGTTGGAAAACAAGTGATTCATTCATGAGCGTGCCTTATCCGGTAACCGCGCCCTTCAACTTTGGGCATCGCAAGAACACCTGCAAGGAGTCGCCACCATGGCAATCAAGATCAAACACGATGACGATCAATTAGATCGCAACCGCCACGTTATGCCGCAGGTTTTGCGGCATACATCACGTTAGACCTCCGTAGTTTCTATCTCGAGCCTCTATGCCCCAAGAGAAGATTCCAGTCGCCGTAGTTGCCTCTGAAGTTCCTCCGAGAAGCAAGCCGTCTGTCTATCCCGAACCGTTTGCGGCAAGGATGTTGGGGAGAACGAAGAGCCAGCTTGGCGAGGTTTTCGGCCTTGCCAATTTCGGCGTGAACCTCACGCGCCTGGCCCCAAACGCAGTTTCGGCTTTGCGTCACGCCCACACCAAACAAGACGAGTTCGTCTACATACTTCAAGGGCACCCCACCTTGCACACCGACGAAGGCCAAAGGAGGCTTGGCCCTGGAATGTGTGCGGGCTTCAAGGCCGGGACAGGCAACGGGCATTGCCTGATAAATGAAACCGACGAAGAAGTCGTGTACCTCGAAGTTGGAGACAGATCGCCGGGGGACGAAGGCAGCTATCCGGATGATGACCTCAAGGCTGTACTCGTGGCCGGCAAATGGACGTTCACCCGAAAGAATGGAACACCCTATGAGTAAGGCAAGGACCACGCGGCTGAGGGCCAACCCTTCCATCGAGAGGACGTCACCCGGTAAACCGGGTGCTGCCTCTCATCTCAAACCTTAGACCACTTGAAGGCCATGAACATTCTCCTGTACCCATTCATGCTGCTATCGGCAATGGGTCTGCTTCTCAGTGCTGGAAGTCACCTTGCGGCCCTTGCCGGCTTGCCAATCCCGGGCGGAAATCTGGTTTGGAGTCTGCATGCCGGCATCTTCGTCGTCTGGCTTCCAACGGTCTTGGTCGCCAACCGTATGACACGCTACGGAAAGCGCTCTGACTTTTGGAAACTAGCCCTGTCAGGCTGTCCAGCTTGGGCACGTTATGCGCTCTACGGGCTCTTCGGGTATGCCGTGCTCAATTTCATCTTCGGCATGAGCAACCCATCGAATCATGGAAGTGGGAGCGATGCTTCAAATCCCGGGGTTGAGGTGCGTCTCTTCTCTGGTCACTGGATGGTTTTCTACGGAGCAGCGTTTGCAACGCTCTACTCTGCGATCAACAATGCCAAGTTGCTGAAGAGCCGAAAGTGCATTCGAGGCCATGAGATCGCACCACTCGATAAGTTCTGTCCGGAATGCGGGGCAGTTATAGAGGATGGGAACACAGAGCCCTAACCCCTCCATCGAGGGAATCTAGCCCGGCAAGCCGGGTCACGCCTCTCATCTCAAACTTTAGTCGTCTCCCGAGTAAGCGTATGGTCAAACTTCTCCAAGCAGTAGCAAGCGTTCTGACTGTAGCGTTGAGCAACGTGTTCGTCGTCTTCTCCTGGATCAAGATCGAAGCACAGAGCCCCGACCGGTTGGTTCTCAATGCGAGCAGCCGTGAGATCGTGGCAGACAAGCTGTCCCGTATGATTTCGGCGTATGGCCGACCGATCGCGAGCTTTGATTCGATCGACACAATTGACGTCAAGCACTTCATCAATGGCAGAAAATTTGAATGGTGGGTCGTAAGCCTGCATCTTTTCGGTCAGCGCACTATTCGCATCGGCCGTGCAGTTGATGGCTTTGAAGCATCGCGTGCCGCCGCAAGTCTCAGCACAATTACAGGAAAACGAGTTCGCGCACTGCGAGGTTGGGGCTTTAGCTGGTTCAAGATGTGCCGGACACCTAACCCTTCCTTCCCTAAGCGGACCTGTTTTCAGCACACCGCATAAGTCAAACGTTAAAGCGCATGACCGACGCATCAGCATTGCTTCTGCCTGTGCCCGTCGCTGCGCTTGCGCCGCGCCTGAAGCTCTCGGCATCCGCTTTGGTTCCCGCCGTAAACTCATCCCCACCATGATCGTTTCCCATCGAAAACCCCAGGTTTGTGTACTCGGCAGTGCCGAGCCCGGTTCTCGCGCCTATGAACTTGCCGGTGAGGCGGGTGAAGTGCTGGCCAGGCTGGGCATTACCGTGGTAAGCGGGTGCGGCAGTCCCGCAACCAGGGTTGCCGCCGAGCGCGCGATTCGGGCAAACGGCCTGGTGCTCAGTATCGTGCCGCCGGACCACATGCCTGCGCCGGATTGGCCCGCCACGGTGGTGTTGCCCTGTGGCATGGGAGATGCCCGCAATCTGCTGATGGCCCTGGCCGGCGATGCCTGCATCGTCATCGGTGGCCGCGCCGGAACCAAATCCGAGGTTCACCTGGCCTGGCTGCACAAACGGCCTTTGCTCCCCCTGGTCGGCTGCGGCGGCTGGTCTGACGAACTGCCGTCCAACCCTCCCGACGAGCGGGAAAACTCCCCCATCTTGCCTTGGAGCACCATCGCCGAGTTGGAGGCAAATTTGCGCAGTCTTGGCTTGTTCAAGAGTGTGGCGTGAATTTCCCGCCGGCCGTCTTCAACGTTAGACCTCAGAACCCAACTACTGACTCGAACACATGTCAACCCAACAGCACCGCGTAACGCCCGTATCACTTCCTCCAGAGTCGGCAGTTACCAAAGCCTACGCATCGACGAATCTCGCAGATGCCTACTCAATCGAGCTTCCACCCGGAGCGTCGGCCAACCCCGAACTGTTGGCGAGGTTCATTTTCGCCAACCAGGCACCGTGGGTTGGCACCCTCATGGCTGTCCGAGATGCGGTCGTCGGCGGGGTCGGCCTCAAAACTGCGAAGCAACTCGCGTCACTTGACGCGCAAGGCAAGCCAGGCCGTCTTAGCATCTTCAAGATCTACGGCACAAGCCCGACCGAAGTTGTCTTTGGAGAAGACGACAAGCACCTGGACTTCAGGCTTTCTGTCCTCTGCTCCAGTCAGCCCTCGCCGGGAGGCAAACGCCACCTGACTTTGTCAACCGTGGTCCATTGCCACAACCGCTTGGGCCGTCTCTATATTTTTGTCATCGCCCCGTTCCACCGCCTGGTCGTTCAATCCAGTCTTCGTCGTGCCGCCCAAATCGGCTGGCCGTCGGCAGCGCAGGCGTAAACCGGCTTCCGCATCTTTCTAATGACTGATGGGGCAATCGTCTTCACTGCGCACGCTTGAGTCCTTGTGCAACGGATGCAAAGGAGGCGATGCGCAACCCAGCGCTCTCGCGAGCGCTGGAGATTGCCTTTGCCTGGCTTAAGAACCTAGCGTAGGCCGGCCGGTCTTGATCGCGGGAACCTGCTCCAGCGCCGTCAGGAAAGCGGCGTCGGAGAGGCCGGCCAGCAGCTTGATGCCGGCGCGTAGCAGTTCGCTTTTCTTGGCGGGGCGGGTCAGCCTGGCGGCGCGCTGCTTGAGGTCGTCGAGCACCACGTATTCGGCCTTGGGAATCGTGAAGCTGTCGCGCACCAGTTTTGGCTTTTTGGTTTTTTCGAGCTTGGCGGCCTTCACGGGTTTGGCGCTTGCCTGGGGTTTGGCCGCAGGCTTCTTGGCGCCGGCCTTTTTCACGATGGCTTTTTTGACCGTGCCTTTGCCGGCTGGGGCCTTGGCGGTGGTCGCCTTTTTCGGGGCGGGCTTGGCGGCGGGTTTCACGGGAGCCTTGGGTGTTGCCGGTGCGGCGGGTTTCGCAGTTGCTTTTTTGCTGGTAGCCATGGATTGATCCTTTTTTGGGTGCGGTCGAATAAACCGTATATACAGTTTATACGGTTTGTTTAAACACGGTCAAGCCGCGCCCGGCGGTGCTCAGGCGCGCGCGAGATGCAAGGCGCGGATCAGGGATTCGGGACGACCAGCGTCCACGGCGTCTTCTGCCAGGCCAGCACTTCTTCCTGCAGCAGGTGGGCCGATTGCGGGAAGGACTGTGCCCAGCCGGCGCGGCAGTTCAGCACAAAAATCCGACCGGGCTCAGCGCCGCACTCGAGCTGCATCCCTTTGAGGTCGGGGTCGCGGCGCGCGTGGCACAGGATGACGGCCAGGCGCAGGCACAGCAGCTGCTGGATGAACACCCGGTCCTCGAAGTCGACTTCGAGCTTGCGCAGCTTGCCGCGGTGGCCCAGCACCAGCAGGCTGATGCGGTGCAGCTCGGGCAGCGCAAAACCCGGCGCGTCGGCGTTGTCCAGGATGTAGGCGCCGTGCTTGTGGTAGTCGCTGTGCGAGATCTGGCTGCCGATTTCATGCAGCTGCGCGGCCCACTCGAGCTTGCGCTGGAAGCGCGCGGAATCGGCGGCGGGCATGCCGGCGCCGGCCATCGCGAACAGGTGGCGCGCCACTTTGCTCACACGCTGGGCCTGCACCGGGTCGGCGCTGAATTTATTGGCCAGGCGTTGCACCGTGGTGGATCGCAGGTCCGTCAGGTCGTGTTCGCGGTCCAGCAGGTCGTACAGCACGCCGTGGCGCAGGGCGCCCTGGGCGGCTTCCATGTGTGAAATGCCCAGCAGTTCGAATACCGCGCGCAGTACGCTGACGCCACCGCCTATGACGGCGCGCCTGTCGTCCTTCATGCCGTCCAGTTTCAGTCGCTCGGCGCTTTGCGCCTTGAGCAGGCGGTCCAGCAGCCAATCGAGGCCCTCGCGCGTGACCTGGCCCGCGGGCCAGCCCGCGGCGGTGAGCACGTCGCTGACGGCGCCTATGGTGCCCGAGGAACCGTAGGCCGTGTCCCAGGTGTCGGCGCGGTAGGCGTTGACGGCCTCATCGAGCACCGCCTTGGCGGCCACCTCGGCGCTCGTGAAGGCGCGCGCGGTGAACTGCCCTTCGGGGAAATACTTCATGGACCACGCCACGCTACCCACGCGGTAGGACTCCATGGTGCGCGCATCCAGGCCCCTGCCGAGGATCATTTCGGTGGAGCGCCCGCCGATGTCGACCACCAGCCGGCGCTCGTTGGACTGCGGCAGCAAATGCGCCACGCCCTGATAAATCAGCCGGGCTTCCTCGCGGCCGGGGATGACGTCGATGGGAAAGCCGAGGATCTTGTGGGCGCGCGCCAGGAATTCCTCCCGGTTGCGGGCTTCGCGCAGGGTCTGGGTTGCGACCGCGCGGACCTGGTGTTTCTTGAAGCCCGCCAGCCGTTCGCCGAAACGCGCCAGGCAGTCCCAGCCGCGCTGCATGGCTTCCGGTGTCAGGTTGCGGTCGGCGTCCAGCCCGTTGCCCTGGCGGACGGTTTCCTTGAGGTATTCGGTGCGATGTATGCGGCCGTGGTCAAAGCGGCCGATTTCGAGGCGAAAGCTGTTGGACCCCAGGTCCACAGCCGCGAGCAGCGTTCCATTTTGCATGCCTGAGTTTAAGAACCTATTTACGATTTATTGGGGGTCGCGCAGGAATCTTTTCGGGATGGGATGCAAGGCGCGGTGCGCCGCCAATAGCCCGCTATTGGCTAGCGCCGCAACGCCGCAGACCGCCCGAAAAGGCTCCTGCCCTCCGGGTTGGGGTGACGCAAACGCGGTCGCGTTTGCATCCCCGTTGGGGCAGCCGCACGACGCACAGCCGACCGGCTGTGCGGTCGGGCGATTTGGCTCCCCAGTCCTTTGCATGGGCATGAGCCCATGCGGCGGGCCCTGGGCCCCCAACTCTTCCCGATTGCACCCCAACGCGGCCCCCAATAAATCGTAAATAGGTTCTAAGGGCTGTGCATAGCTATCGCGTGGGATCCGCATGAGCATTTCGGCCTAACCGATGAGCCGGCCGTCGACCGTCATCATGCTCTGGGTGACGTAGGTGCTGCTGCGGCGCTGGGGGTTGAAGCTCACGCTGAAGCCGCCCATGTTCATGGCGCCGCGGCGCTGGAAAGCGCCCAGCACATTCTGGCGGTTCAGCGGGCCGTCCACCTCATTGAGCACTTCATAGGTGTAGCGCGCGGCGATAAAGCCGGCCAGGCTCAGGGCCGCGGGCGGCTCGTCAAACAGGCGCGCGAGGGTTTCGCGGTAGCTCCTGACAATCGGCAGGCTGGCGTTGACCAGGGGCACGGGCTGGGTGGCGATCACCGGGGTGTTGCGCGCCGCGCCCATCTGCAGCATGGTCGTCAGGTTGACGTCCGCCAGGGCCACGATGTAGCGCTGGCGGGACTGCTTTTCCAGGCCCTGGGTGAATTCGGCCAGTTCAGGCGTTCCGCCCACGAACAGCAGCACGGCGGGTGTGCGCGGCGTGAGCTTCTGGCCCAGCGCGCGCAGGTCGTCCGCGCCTTTAAAGGACTGCAACTTGAGCGTCAGGGCCGCGGTGATGCGTTCGACGTCGGCGCGGTAGGCACTGTAGTCCTGCGCCGTGGCGTAAACCGCGCCCAGTTCTTTCAGGCCCATGGTGGAAAGGGTTTTGAGCGCGTAGGCGATCTGTTCCTGGCGCGCCGCAAAAATCGGGAAAGTCTTGTCGTCGATCTCGAGGCTGGAGTTCTGCAGCCAGGGTGCCACGTGCGCCATGGCCAGCCCGCCCTTGTGGGACATCTCCACAACCTGGCTGGCCACGAGGTCGCCGACGCTGCCGGAAAGGGCCACGCAGGCGGGGTTGTCCCTGACCGTATCCAGCGCCGCCTTGAGCCCGGCCGGCGTGCCGTCGGTTTCCAGGGTCTGGTGCTCGATGCGGCGCCCGCGAATGCCGCCTTTGGCATTGATGTCCTGCCAGGCGGCGCGCGAACCGATCAGGAAATCCTTGGAGACGTCTTGTTGCGCCTGCGAAAAATCCACCACCTGCGCCACGATGAGGCTGCGCGATGCGGATTTTCCGGTTTGTGCCCAGGCGGGCGCGGCAAGGCCGGCCGCCAGCAGGCCGGCATGCTGCAACAGCCGGCGTCGGGGCAGGCGGGGAAGAAGAGGGGAAAGGG
>NZ_JBKBEX010000048.1:0-12872 GCF_047303325.1 Polaromonas sp. CT11-55
CCCACAACATATTCAGTGAGGAAGGCCTGGTTGCGCGCCCCCATCTGGAACTGCTCCTGCAGCCGCGCCTGGAACAGCGGCGCGACCACCAGGCTCAGGCCGACGATGACGGCCAGGATGGCCAGCACGATCAGCGTCAGGGTGACGCTGTAATAAAACATGATGGCGACAAAGATCAGCAAAAAAGGAAAGTCCAGCACCAGCGTAACGGCCGCGCTGGCGATGAACTCGCGAATGGTTTCCACGCCGTGCAGCCGCGCCGCGATGACGCCGGTGGGCCGGTGCTGGAAGTACAGCGGCGGCAGTTTGAACAAGCGCTCGAACACCGAAGAGCCCAGCACCGCATCAACCCGGTTGCCGGTGTGCAGCACCAGGTATTGACGCAGCCATGACAGCGCCGCGGAAAAAGTCATGAACACCAGCATGCCGATGGCGATGACAATGAGCGTGCTTTCGGTGCGGTGCACCACCACCTTGTCGATGATGGCCTGGGTAAAGAGCGGCGTGGCCAGCGCGATGAGCTGGATGACCAGGGAAGCCAGCAGCACCTCCTGCCAGAGTCTTTTGTGTTTGAGCAGCTCGGGCACAAACCAGCTGAAGCCGAATTTGCGCGACTGCCGCGCCTGGGCTTCGCTGTCGGGGTCGGCGGCCGGGTCGGCTTGCGGCGTGACGCGGGTGATGTGGCCGTTGTAGCGCAGCGCGAACTCGGCCAGCTCCAGCGTGCGCGGGCTGGCGTCGCCGGCTTCGATCAGCAGCAGCTTGGTGGCATCGGCTTGCAGGACCAGGGCGGGCGCTGTCTGTTCGGGTGCCTTTGCTTCTTCCGTGCCGGGGTCTTTTTGTTCTTCACCGGCCGCCTGGACCGGGGCGGGATCGGCCGCCTTGGGCTGCAACCAGGCGATCAGCGGAAAGCTTTCCTTGTCCAGCTTCCCGGCCTTGGCCTTGTGGTGAACAGCGTCAAAGCCATAGGCCTGCATCGCGTCCAGCAAGGAGCGCGTTGTGTAGGGCGCCGCCAATTGCTGGCGCGCCAGCGCGTCCGAAAACGGCTTGCGGTGTAAAGCGCAGACTCCCTGCAATGCCCAGAAAAAGGCATCTCCCGATACTTTTTTATCCATCATCCCCGACCCGTTGCGCTTGAATCAGCTGCTGTTAGTTGTGGCGCCACTTTGCGCATTTGTCTTCTGCCCGTGCGCGCCTTGTCACGCACCATCACGGCCAAATCAGTTTAGATTCAAAAAACACCTGGCAACCACTATTTCTGCTTCTGTGTTGCATTCCTGGAATTTTTTCCAAGGAAAAATAGTGAATTAGTAAACAGGGCGACACTTGCGGTCGCAAGCCTCCTCTAATCAGAGGAGCCGGCAAGCTTTGGTGCTTACAAATCCGGCGACAGGAGCAGGCCGGCACTGGCGGCCAAGGGCGACAAACAAAGCCCTTGCCAACGCCATGGCCGAGCCAAAACGCAATAATATTTGCCTGCGCAAGAGGTATCACCATGGCACATGTACTCGCAAAACTCAGGAGCGCACCGCTGGCCGCCGTCAAGCAGCAGTTGGAACACGATGTGGCCGAGCATGCTGAACAGGGCATGTATCTGGAGCACCTGTGGCAGAACGCGGACAAGCCCGAAGAGGTGTTGTTCCTGTTTCAGGTGAAAGACCTGGCCCACTGCCGGCAGCGCATGCGCGAGGTGCATGCGCAGGCGCTTGCGAAGAACCCGGATACGCCTTTGCCCGAGCTGACCTTCCTGGACGGCTCTTGAATCTTTTCCTGAATAGCTCCCCCTATGCCCGACACCATCCAGCGTCCCGAAAATATCCACAGCCACTACCACGCCCACATCTATTTCGGGCCGGACACCGTGGAGCAGGCGCGCGCGCTGGCAAGCCGGGCCGGTGAGTTGTTCAAGGTGGGTGTGGGCCGCGTGCATGAGCGCGAGGTCGGGCCGCACCCGCGCTGGAGCTGCCAGCTGTCGTTTGACAATGCGGAGTTTGATCGCGTGATTCCCTGGCTCGAGAAAGAGCGCCAAGGCCTGGATGTGTTTGTGCACGGGGTCACGGGTGACGACCTGGCGGACCACACCACGCATGCTTCATGGCTGGGCCAGCCGGCCGAGCTGAAGCTCGAGATGTTCAGGCGCTGAGGTTCAGGCGCTGAGTTTGCAAGGAGCAAACCGCAGGGGCGCGGACTCCACCCAGCGGTACAGCGCCTGCCCCGCAAGCAATGAGAGAGCAAACGCCAGCAGCATGCCCAGCGCATTCGCGGCCAATTGCGTGGGCCAGAAATGGTTGACCACGGCATTGACCAGCAGGCAAACCGGGAAGTGGATCAGGAACACTGAGTAGGAGATGCGGCCCAGGTGCACAAGTGAGCGCTTGTGCAGCCAGCTTAGCGGCCAGGCATCTTGCGGCGCACGGCTGAGCCACACCAGGGCCAGTGCGGTCACCACCGCCACCACCAACCTCCCCCGGAAGTCCAGCGCCAGGGCCAACGCGCCCAGCACCGCGATGGCCGAGAGCCAGAAACCATGGCGCGCACCCGCCTCGCGCGAGGCCCAGAAAGCCAGCATGCCCAGCGCATAGGCGCCGAAGAAATACAGCGCGGTGATGTCAAAAGAGGGTTGCCGGTTGAACACCAGCAAGGACAACAGCGCAATCAGCAAGACGGCCATGGCGCCCGCCGACACCGCCGTGCTGGTGCGCAGGCGCCGCGAAGCGGCAAACACCAGCACCGCCATCGCATAAAGCTGCAGGTCCATCGCCACATACCAGACACCGGCCGACAGCGACTCCTGGCCCAGCAGGTCCTGCAGCAATAGCGCATGGGCCAGCAGCTGGAACAGCGTGGGCGGTGCGGACACGGAAGGATGGTCAAACCAGGGCCTGACCAGCGCGGCCACAAGCACGCTCACCATCAGTGCGGCGAGATAGGGTTTCACAAGCCGCGCATAGCGGCGCAAGATCAAAGGCCCGGCGGACTCGAAGACGGCTGTGCCCTTGGGTGCCAGCGATGCGGCGGCCAGGAAACCGCCCACCACCAGGAAGAGCTGCACCGCCATGCGGCCATAGTCATACAG
The DNA here is from genome assembly GCF_047303325.1 of Polaromonas sp. CT11-55. Lineage (NCBI taxonomy): Bacteria > Pseudomonadati > Pseudomonadota > Betaproteobacteria > Burkholderiales > Comamonadaceae > Polaromonas > Polaromonas sp. CT11-55. Next base: position 3,074 of record NZ_JBKBEX010000048.1, read on the forward strand.
CCAGTCCATGAGCCCGGGCGCATAGCCGTACACCACGTCCGACATGGGCCCGTAAAAAGCCAGGTGGTGCCAGACGATGAGCACGCAGGCCAGGCCTTTGAGGGCGTCAAGGCCCTGAAGGCGCTGGGGAGCCGTCATACAGTAGCCGCCGGACTGCTAGGCGCAGACCCGCTGGCGCGCGTCAAAGTATTCGCGCTTGAGCTGCTCCACAAAGGCCGCGGCGCTTTGCACCTTGCTGACGGCGCCTATGCCCTGGCCGCAGCCCCAGATGTCTTTCCAGGCTTTGGACTTGCTGCCTTCGCCGCCGCTGAAGTTCATGGTCTTGACGTCGCCCTCGGGCAGGTTGTCCGGGTCCATGCCGGCCGCGCGTATCGAAGGCGCGAGGTAGTTGCCGTGCACACCGGTAAAGAGGCTGCTGTAGACGATGTCGTCTGAGTTGCCGTCCACGATGGCCTGCTTGTACGCGTCCGTAGCGCGGGCTTCGTCGGTGGCGATAAAGGCCGAGCCTATGTAGGCGAAGTCGGCGCCCATGGCCTGCGCGGCCAGCACCGCGCCACCCGTGGAAATCGCGCCCGACAGCGCCAGCGGGCCGTCGAACCACTGGCGGATTTCCTGGATCAGCGCAAAGGGGCTTTTGACGCCCGCATGGCCGCCCGCGCCGGCGGCCACGGCCACCAGGCCGTCCGCGCCTTTTTCAATCGCCTTGCGCGCGAACTTGTTGTTGATGATGTCGTGCAGCACCACGCCGCCGTAGCTGTGCGCGGCCGCGTTGATGTCCTCTCGCGCGCCCAGGCTGGTGATGTAGATGGGCACCTTGTACTTCACGCACAGCTCCATGTCGTGCTCCAGCCTGTCGTTGGACTTGTGCACGATCTGGTTGATGGCAAAGGGCGCGGCCGGTTTGTCGGGGTTGGCCTTGTTGTAGGCGGCCAGGGTCTCGGTGATCTCGGCCAGCCACTCGTCGAGCTGCGCCGCGGGCCGCGCATTGAGCGCGGGCATGGCGCCGACCACGCCGGCCTTGCACTGCGCGATGACCAGCTTGGGGTTGCTGATGATGAAGAGCGGCGAGCCGATGATGGGCAAGGGCAAATTGTTCAACGCGCCGGGCAGTCTGGACATGGTGGCTCCGTGGGTATCAAAGCAAAGACAGGGGGATTCAGGAAAACAGGCTGCCGCTGGTGGATGGCGGCCGCCTTGTCAGAACGCGTCCAGCGCCAGCGCGGTCACGCTGTCGGCGCCTTCGACAATGCTGTCGCGCAGGCCGGGGGCCTTGGTCAGCAGGTGGTCGGCGTAAAAGCGCGCGGTGGTGACCTTGGCCTGCATGAAGGCCACGTCGGTTCCCTGCGCGATTTGTTCCTGCGCGACCAGCAGCGAACGCGCCATCTGCCAGCCCGCGACCACATTGCCCGCCAGCATCAGGTAGGGCACGCTGCCCGCGAACACGGCGTTGGGGCTGGCCTTGGTGTTGCCGGCTACAAAGTCGACCACGTCGACAAAGGCTTCACGCGCGGCCTTCAGGCGCTTGGCCACGGCCACGGCGTCCGCATTGCCCTGCTTGACGAGCTGTTTTTCGGTGGCCTCGATCTGGCCGGCGATGGCCTTGGCCACCTGGCCGCCGTCGCGCGAGGTCTTGCGGCCTATCAGGTCGTTGGCCTGGATGGCGGTCGTGCCTTCGTAAATCGTGAGGATCTTGGCATCGCGGTAGTACTGGGCCGCACCGGTTTCTTCGATAAAGCCCATGCCGCCGTGCACCTGCACGCCCAGCGAGGTGACTTCCAGGCTCATCTCGGTGCTGTAGCCCTTGACCAGCGGCACCATGAACTCATAAAAAGCCTGGTTCTGCTTGCGCACCTCGGCATCGGGATGATGGTGGGCCGCATCGTAAGCGGCTGCCGCCACGGAGGCCATGGCGCGGCAGCCTTCGGTGTAGGCGCGCATGGTCATGAGCATGCGCTTGACGTCGGGGTGGTGGATGATGGGCGCGCTGGCCTTGATGGAGCCGTCGACCGGGCGGCTCTGCACACGGTCTTTGGAAAAGGCCACGGCCTTCTGGTAGGCGCGCTCGGCAATCGCGATGCCCTGCATGCCGACGGCGTAGCGCGCGGAGTTCATCATGATGAACATGTATTCGAGGCCGCGGTTCTCTTCGCCGACGATGTAGCCTACAGCGCCGCCATGGTCGCCGTACTGCAGCACGGCGGTGGGCGAGGCCTTGATGCCCATCTTGTGTTCAATGCTCACGCAGTGCACGTCGTTGCGCGCGCCCAGGGCGCCGTCCTTGCCGACCATGAACTTGGGCACGACAAACAGGCTGATGCCTTTGACGCCTTCGGGCGCACCCGTCACGCGGGCCAGCACCAGGTGCACGATGTTCTCGGCCATGTCGTGCTCACCATAGGTGATGAAGATCTTGGTGCCGAAAATCTTGTAGGTGCCGTCGGGCTGCGGTTCGGCACGGCTGCGCACCATGGCCAGGTCCGAGCCGGCCTGCGGCTCGGTCAGGTTCATGGTGCCTGTCCACTGGCCGCTCACGAGTTTTTCGAGGTAGATCGCCTTGAGCTCGTCGGAGCCGGCCGTCAGCAGCGCCTCGATGGCACCGTCGCTGAGCAGCGGGCACAACGCGAAACTCATATTGGCCGAGTTCAGCATTTCGCCGCAGGCCGCGCCTATGGTCTTGGGCAGGCCCTGGCCGCCGAAATCGGCCGGGTGCTGCAGGCCCTGCCAGCCGCCTTCGACGTATTGTTTGAACGCCTCCTTGAAGCCGGGCGTGGTGGTGACTTCGCCATTCTTCCAGCTCGAGGGGTTGATGTCGCCGTCGCGGTTCAGCGGCGCCAGCACGCCTTCGTTGAATTTCGCGCATTCCTCAAGCACCGCCTGCGCGGTGTCCAGGCCGGCTTCCTCAAAGCCCGGGATTTTGGCGATCTGTTCGATATCGGCCAGATGCTGGATGTCAAACAGCATGTCCTTGACGGGGGCGGTGTAGCTCATTTTTTGTCTCCAGATTTCTCACGCCTTCCCCCGCTGGGGGAAGGTTGGGATGGGGGCCTGCGGCCATGGCAAAAGCGCTTGCTCAATCGCAGCCGGCCCCTCCCTGCCCTCCCCCAGAGGGGGAGGATGTTCAACTACTTACAGCGCCGCAACCAGCTCAGGCACGGCCGTGAACAGGTCGGCCTCAAGGCCGTAGTCGGCCACGCTGAAGATGGGCGCTTCCGGGTCCTTGTTGATCGCCACGATGACCTTGCTGTCCTTCATGCCGGCCAGGTGCTGGATCGCGCCGGAAATACCTGCGGCGATGTAGAGCTGGGGCGCCACGATCTTGCCGGTCTGGCCTACCTGCCAGTCGTTGGGGGCGTAGCCCGCATCGACAGCGGCCCGACTCGCACCGAGTGCGGCGCCCAGCTTGTCGGCCAGCGGCGTCAGCACTTCGCTGAACTTTTCGCTGGAGCCCAACGCGCGTCCGCCCGAGACAATGATCTTGGCGGCCGTCAGCTCGGGGCGGTCGCTCTTGGCGATCTCGGAGCCCAGGAAAGACGACTTGCCGCTGTCGGCCACGCCGGCCGGCGTTTCGATGGCGGCGGAACCACCCGTGGCGGCTGCCGCGTCAAAGCCCGTGGTGCGCACGGTGATGACTTTGGTCGCGTCCAGGCTTTGCACGATGGCGATCGCGTTGCCGGCGTAAATCGGGCGCTCAAAGGTGTCTGCGGCATCGACCTTGGTGATGTCGGAGATCTGGCCCACGTCCAGCGTCGCGGCCACGCGCGGGGCGATGTTCTTGCCCGAGGCGGTGGCGGGAAACAGGATGTGCGAATAAGCGGAGGCAATGGCCACCACCTGGGCGGCCATGTTCTCGGCCAGGCCGTGGGCGAAGTGTTCGCCTTCGACGTGGATGACCTTGGCGACGCCGGCAATCGCGGCGGCGGCCTTGGCGGCGGCTTCGGCGCCCTTGCCGGCCACCAGCACGTGGACTTCACCACCACACTGGGCGGCGGCCGTCACGGTATTGAGGGTGGCGGGCTTGATGCTGGCGTTGTCGTGTTCAGCAATAACGAGTGCGGTCATGTCATCGGTCCTTAAATTACTTTGGCTTCGTTCTTGAGCTTGTCCACCAGGGCGGCCACATCGGCCACCTTGACGCCGGCGCTGCGCTTGGGCGGCTCGCTGACCTTCAGGGTCTTGATGCGCGGCTTGACGTCCACACCGAGGTCTTCGGGCTTGAGGCTGTCGAGCTGCTTTTTCTTGGCCTTCATGATGTTGGGCAGCGTGACGTAGCGCGGCTCGTTGAGGCGCAGGTCGGTGGTGATGATGGCGGGCAGCGTGAGCGAGAGGGTTTCCAGGCCGCCGTCGACTTCGCGCGTGACCTTGGCGGTGCCGCCTTCGACCTCGACCTTGGAGGCAAAAGTGGCCTGGGGCCAGCCCAGCAGTGCGGCCAGCATCTGGCCGGTCTGGTTGCAGTCGTCGTCGATGGCCTGCTTGCCCAGGATGACGAGCTGGGGTTGTTCTTTCTCGACCAGGGCCTTGAGCAGCTTGGCCACGGCCAGGGGTTGCAGTTCTTCGGCGGTTTCGACCAGGATGGCGCGGTCGGCGCCTATGGCCATGGCGGTGCGCAGGGTTTCCTGGCATTGGGCGACGCCGCAGCTCACAGCGATGACTTCGGTGACCACGCCTTTTTCTTTCAGGCGCGTGGCCTCTTCGACGGCGATCTCGTCAAACGGGTTCATGCTCATCTTGACGTTGGCGATGTCGACACCGCTGCCATCGGATTTGACGCGGACTTTCACGTTGTAGTCGACTACACGTTTGACGGGGACCAAGACCTTCATGACAGGGCTCCAGAGTTGTTGATTGGCTGATATGACGTATCGATTGACGTTGACGTAAACGTAAGCTTTGCATTCTATGCTGCGGCGTGCCGGGTGCGGGCTGCGTAGCCGGCGGCCGGAGGGTATCCAGGGGTGCCGGGCAGAAAAAGAACGGTCGTTCTATTTTTTCATTATAGAGGGCGGAACAAGGGGAATTAGAGCATCCTGCCCAACCGTTGTCCTAAAGGTGTCTTTCAGGCGTCAATTGCGGGCGGCAGGGCCCTCCTCCACCGAGCCAGGGGCCAGCTCAGGAGGGTTTCGCAGGGTTCTTTTCGTCCACTGTGACGCGGGTATGCACCACGCGCTGCGGGTAGGGAATGTCGATGTTGTGCGCGCGCAGGGATTCGAGGATGGCCAGGTTGATGAGCGAGCGCAGGTTTTGCTGGCCGTTTTCCGGATCGCCCATCCAGTAGTTGAGCGTGAACTCCAGCCCGTCGGCGCCGAAATTCGTCAGGTTGACGCCGGGGCCCGGCTCGCGCAGCACGCGTTCCTGCTTGAGCGCCGCCTCGCTGAGCAAGCGCATCACCAGTTCCACATCGCTGTCGTAGCCCACCGAGACCACGGTGGACTGCAGCACCTGCGTGTCGCTCAGCGAGAGGTTTTCAATGCGGGTGCTGATGAACATCTCGTTGGGCACGATGGACTCGCGCCCCGAGGGCGCGCGCACCACGGTGTAGCGCGCGTTGATGTCGGTGATGCGGCCCTCGAAGGTGTCTACCCGCACGTTGTCGCCTATGCGCACGCTGCGCTCGGCCAGCATGACAAAGCCGCTCACGTAGTTGGCGGCCAGTTTCTGCAGGCCGAAACCCACACCCACGCCGACCGCGCCGCCCAGCACAGACAGGGCCGTGAGGTCTATGCCCACCGAGGACAGAGCCACCAGCAGGCCGACAAACATCAGCGCGGCGCGCACCGCGTTGCTGACGGCCTTGCGCAGGGACAGCTCGTTACCGGTGGCCGAGCGCAGCAGGCGCGCCTCTATGGCCGAGGAGATCCAGAGCGTGATCAGCAGCACCACGCCGGCCGTCAACGCGCCTTCGAGCATGGTCCGCACCGACAGGTTGCTGTTGCCGATCTTCCACTTGATTCCGTCGAGTTCGTCCAGCACCACCGGCAGCAGGCCGCTGACCCACAAGACCATGGCAAGCCAGGCCAGCCAGGAGATGGTGCGCTCCAGCGCCCGCACCAGCGGCGCGTCCTTGAAGGCCACCTGCAGCACCTTCACACCCAGGCGTATGACGGCCAACGACACCAGCACGGGAATCGCGACCTTGAAAAGCGCAACGGGAAACATGCGCTCCAGCAAGTCCTTGGCCATGTAAGCAAGGAACAGCAGCAGCACCGGAAACAGCACGCCGTCGATCACGCGGCGCCCGAACAGGATGGAGGTGTTGTCGACCGCCATGCGCGCGCGCCCGGCGACGCGCACCACCAGCCAGGCCAGCATGGCGCAAAGGACCAGCGCGGCAAGCTCCGTCAGGGTCGTGGGCTGGGCCAGCGCGGCGAACCAGGCGTCCAGGCTGTCGATACGGGCGGGGGGACGGGTCGTTACGGCGCCGGCCATTGGGGTTTCCTTTTCTCGATGAAGGCTTGCACGCCCTCCTGTGCAACGGCATGGGCCATGTTGCGGGCCATGGACTGGCCCGCGAGCTGGTAGGCGGCCTCGATGCCGGTTTCACGTTGTTGGTAAAAAAGCGCCTTGCCCGTGGCCAGCGCCTCGCGCGGTTTGGACAGCAGCGACTGCAGCAGTTTTTCGACCTCGTCGTCCAGCGCCTCGAGCGGCACGACGCGGTTGACCAGCCCGCGCGCGCGGGCCTCGCCGGCCGTGATGAAATCGCCGGTCAGCAGCATTTCCATGGCCTGCTTGGCCGGCATGTTGCGCACCAGCGGCACGCTGGGCGTGGCGCAGAAGAGGCCCACGTCGATCCCGTTGACGCCGAAGCTCGCGCCCTCGGCCGCCACGGCCAGGTCGCACTGCGCCACCAGCTGGCAGCCGGCCGCGGTGGCCAGGCCCTGCACCCGCGCGATCACGGGCACCGGCAGCTTCTGGATGCTGAGCATCATGCGCGTGCACTGGGCGAACAGCTTCTGGTAATAGGCCAGCTCGGGTTGCGCGCGCATCTCCTTGAGGTTGTGGCCAGCGCAAAAAGCCTTGCCCTCGGCAGCAATGACCAGCGCGCGCGCCGTGCCGTCGGCCGCGACGGTGTCGAGCGCGGCCTGCAGCGCGGCCAGCACGTCCTCGCCCAGGGTGTTGAAAGCAGCCGGGCGGTTCAGCACCAGGCGGTGCACGCCGCGCCCGTCCTGGCTGTGCAGCACGGGGGCCGAAATGTCAGCGGCGGATGCGGCGCTCATGAAAAACTCCTACAGGTCGGCCAGCACGCGGATGTGGGCCTCCACGCTGCGCGCCAGCGCATTCAGGTTGTAGCCGCCTTCGAGCGAGGAGACGATGCGGCCCTGCGCATGGCGCCTGGCGACATCCTTGATGCGCTGGGTGATCCAGGCGTAATCCTGCTCGACCAGGCCCATCTGGCCCAGGTCGTCGTCGCGGTGCGCGTCAAAGCCGGCGCTGATAAAAATCATCTCGGGCCTGAATTCTTCCAGGCGCGGTATCCACATCATCTCGATCAGCTCGCGCACGTCCATGCCCTTGGTGTAGGCCGGCACCGGCAGGTTGAGCATATTGCCGGCGCGGCTCTCGGTGCCGCTGTAGGGATAGAGCGGATGCTGGAAAAAACTCACCATCAACACGCGCTCGTCGCCGCTCAGGATGTCCTCGGTGCCGTTGCCGTGGTGCACGTCGAAATCGACGATCGCCACGCGCTTCAAACCATGGCGCTCCAGCGCATAACGGGCGGCGACGGCGACGTTGTTGAAAAAGCAAAAACCCATGGCCTTGTCATGGCAAGCATGGTGGCCGGGCGGGCGCACGGCGCAAAACGCGTTTTCGAGCTCGCCCGACAGCACCGCATCGGTGGCGGCCAGCGCCGCACCGGCGGCGCGCAGGGCGGCATTCCAGGTGTGCACATTGAGGGCGGTGTCGGGGTCGATCTGGGCATAGGCCGGCCCGCCGGCCTTGATGTCGTCGGCCAGGCGGTCGCTCAGGCCGCGCAGCGCCGCCACCATCATGCGGTCGTGCGCAAGTTCGATGTCGCCCAGGGCCGCCCGCGGCGCCTCGCGGGTGTCCAGCGCGTCCTTGACGCCGGTCGCCAGCAGCCAGTCGTCGATGGCGTCAAGCCGCTCGGGGCATTCCGGGTGCCCGGCGCCCATCTCGTGCCTGCGGCAGTCGGGATGGCTGAAATAACCAGTCGCGTTCATCGGGAAATCGTCGGCAAATGTTTTACGAAAAATTACGGTATGGTTGGCGGCATGAATGCCACAGAAAAACTCCAAGCGCTTCTGAATCAGCTTAACACGGTCATCGTCGGCAAGCCGGCCCAGGTGCAGGACTGCGTGGCCTGCCTGCTGGCCGGCGGCCACCTGCTGATCGAGGACGTTCCCGGCGTGGGCAAGACCACGCTGGCCCATGCGCTGTCGCGCTCTTTCGGCCTGCAGTTTTCGCGAGTGCAGTTCACCGCCGACCTGATGCCCAGCGACCTGTCGGGCGTGTCGATTTACGAGCGGCAAAAGGAAAGTTTTGTGTTCCACCCCGGGCCGGTATTCGCCCAGGTGCTGCTGGCCGACGAGATCAACCGCGCCAGCCCCAAAACCCAGAGCGCCCTGCTGGAAGCCATGGAAGAAAAACAGGTCACGGTCGAAGGCGAAACCCGCCCCCTGCCCCTGCCCTTTTTTGTGATCGCCACGCAAAACCCGCACGACCAGCTCGGCACCTACGCCCTGCCCGAATCGCAGCTGGACCGTTTTCACATGCGGATTTCCCTGGGTTACCCCGACCGCGCCGCCGAGCGCGAGCTGCTGCGCGGCGCCGACCGGCGCGAGATGGTCGAGCAGCTGCCGGCCCTGCTGGCGCCGCACGACCTGCTGGAGCTGCAGCAGATGGTGGCCCAGGTCCACGCCTCGGAAGCCCTGCTCAACTACCTGCAGGACCTGGTGGCGGCCACGCGCTCCGGCCGCTGGTTTTTGCAGGGCCTGAGCCCGCGCGCCGGCATTGCCATCATGCGGGCCGCCAAGGCCCAGGCTTTTTTGAGCAAGCGCGACTACGTGGCACCCGACGACATCGCCGCCGTGCTGCCGCAAACCGCCGCGCACCGGCTGATTCCCGTCAGCGACGCGGGGCGCGGCGCGGTGGAGCAGGTGCGCGCCATGCTGGACGCCGTGCCCCTGCCCTGAGCACAAGCCGAGCGAAACCGCTTTTCCCCATGGCCGCGCTGATCGCCCTCCCCAACCCCGCGGCTTTTGCCCGCGCGCGCTTCCAGGCCTGGTGGCAAAGCAAGCTGCCCTTTACCGACAGCGTGACGCTGACCCAGCGCAACGTCTACATCCTGCCCACCCGCCCGGGCTGGATGATGGGCGTCACCCTGCTGGTGCTGCTGGTGGCCTCCATCAACTACCAGTTGAGCCTGGGCTACCTGCTGACGTTTTTGCTGGCCGGCAGCGCGCTGGTCGGCATGCATGTCTGCCACGGCACACTGCGCGGCCTGTCCATGAACCTGGCCGCGCCCCATCCCCAGTATGTGGGCGCCACCGCCACCTTCGAGGTCAAGCTGACCAATACCCGGCGCGGCACGCGCCACGGCATAGGCCTGAGCGTGCTCAACCCGCAGGACGTGGACATCGAAAAAGGCCGCGAACGGCACTGGGCCTGGACCGACGTGCCCGCTCAGGGCAGCAGCACGGTGCAGGTGGCATTCACCCCACGGCGGCGCGGGCTGCACAGGCTGCCCACGCTGACCGCCGAAACCCGCTTTCCGCTGGGCACCTTCCGCGTCTGGACGGTCTGGCGGCCCGCCGCGCAGGTGCTGGTCTATCCCGCGCCGGAAGCC
>NZ_JBKBEX010000049.1:0-11612 GCF_047303325.1 Polaromonas sp. CT11-55
GCCGCCGCCCGCGCCGTTGTCGGCGAACACATTGCCGCTCAAGGTGCTGCCGCTGTACAGGCCGAAATTCTGCGGCGCCGGTGGCGCGCCCACGATGCTGAACTGGATGATGCCGGTCGGGTTTTGCGTGCCGATAAAGCCGGCCGGGTAGGCCGCCGTGATGTCGCTCAGGGTGGAGTTGCCGTCCACGACCAGGCAATAGTTGCCCTGCTGTATGTTGGTAAAGCTGTAGGCGCCGGTGCTGAGATTGACCGAGGCCGCCACCGTGGCCGGGCCGTTGCAGGTGCTGCCCGAGCGCGGCACCAGCTTGACCCACAGGGCGGTGGCCCCGCCTATGCCGGCCTCGCCCGCGTCCAGGTTGCCGTTGTGGTTGGGATCGCTGTACACGTTGCCGCCGAAGCCCAGGGCCACCGTGCTGACCACGGGCGCGGCACAGCCGGCGCTCGGCGTGTTGGCGGCCGTGCAGGTGGTCGGGGTCGGCGGGCTGGTACCGCCGGCCGGGTCCACGGCGGTGTAGTTGGTGACCGTGATATTGCTGGTAGGCTTGGCCGTGATCTGCAGCACCGAGGTGCCGCCGCTGGCGGCGATGGTGCCGACAAAATCACAGGTCACCAGTGTGCCGCCGGCGTTGGCCGCGGTGGAGCAGGTCCAGCCGGTGCCGCTGCTGCTGACGTAAGTCATGTTGACGGGCAATTGGTCCACCACGCGCGCCACAAAGGCCGGCGTGGTGGTGGTGGTCGCCACCGTGAGGCTGTAGACACTGTTGATGCCCACCTGCAGCGCCGGGCTGGGCTGGGATTTGGTGACGGTCAGCGTGGGATAGATGGGTGTGATGGTCACGGACCCATTGCCGCCGGGATTGCCGCTAGCCGGCGCCGTGCCGGCGACGGTAGCGCCGCCCGCGCCGCCCAGCGAGGCGGTCACGCTGAAGGCCGAAATCACCGTCGTGTCACGGCAGGAGCCGCCGCCCGTGGCCTGGGCGGTGTTGTTGGTGGCGGCGTTGTCCACCAGTTCCGCGCCGCCCACACCCGCCGCACACCCGGCGCCGCCGCCGCCGCCGCCGGCACCGTCACCGGTGCGTGTCGCGCCGGTGCCACCCGCCGCGCCCGGCAAGGTGCCGATCGTCGTGGTCGCGGGGAGCCCCGCTCGGCCCGCTATCTGAAGCGCGCCACCCTGGCCGCCACCGCCGCCGCCGGCGACGATCAGCCGGGCATTGGCGGCCGTGGCCACCACGCTGGCAGCGCCGCCGCCGGCACCGCCGCCGGACCAGCCACTACAGCCAGGGTTGCCGCCCGAGCCGCCGGCCCAGCCGGGAGCGCCACCCGCCAGGCCGCCCGCGCCGGCCGCGTTGGTGCAGGTGAATGCGCCCTGCGAAGTATTGCCGGCGCGACCGCCCTGCCCGACCGCGATGTTGAGGACAGTGCCGGGGGCGATGTAGTAAGTACCGGTGGCCCGCGCGCCCGCGCCGCCGGCACCGCCATCGCCGTTCAAGTCATTGCCGCCGCTGCCGCCGCCCGCGCCGTTGGCCTGGATGATCACCCCGCCCGCGCCAGCGGGCACGGTGTAGGTCTGCAGGGCGCCGGTGTAGTTGAAGGTGGTCTGCGCCGTTGCCCATGGCGCGGCCAGCAGCAGCAAGGCGGCGCCCCATGCGGCCCGTGCCAGGCCGCGTGAGAAGGTCGGCTTGCGCGTCGAACGGAAAACGGGGCGCTGGAAAAACATCATTATTGAGGGGCCGCCGTGCGGGAAGGAGAAGCCGCGGCCGCGCCGGAAGGCTCGCCGAACACGTTCTCGTCAAACTTGAAGCGTACACGCAGATAGAGGCCGCGCTGGGTGTAGGCCTCGCCCGCCATGTCTGCGGCCTTGAAGCCCTTGACGTTGTAGCCCACGGACACCCACATGTTTTTCCAGGCGAGGTAGCCGACTTCCACACCCACGGCGGTTTCGGCGGCGCCGTTGCCCCACAGGCGGTAGGCCTGCAGGCTGAAGTCCCAGCGCTCGGTGAGGTCCCAGGTGGAGCGTCCGCCAATCAGCTGCGTGAAGGAGCGGCTGCTGATGCCGTTGGAGCGGTCGCTGCCCCACTTGGCGGCGTAACGCCCGCTCATGATCCAGTTGCGGTTGGGCTGCACATTGAGGTGAGTGGACAGGATCAGGCCGGACTCGTCCCGGCTCAGTCCCGGGCCCAGGGTGCTGTCGGAATCTTTTTTGTACTCGATGCGGCCCAGTGCATTCCACTTGTCGCTGTCCACGGGACGGTAGGCCACGCCGGACTGCGCGGTGATGAGCTCGCGCTTGCCGCCGCCGGCGCCCAGGTTGGACTGCTCACTGTAGAGGCCGCGGTTGAGCAGCGTCCAGCTGTCGTCCAGCTTGTTGGCCAGCGCGCCGGTGAGCAGCCAGCTGCTCGAGTTGGTCGAGGTCTGCCACTGCAGCTGGCCCGAAGCCTTCCAGGTGGCGGCGGCGGTGTAGTCGGCGCCCAGCGTCACGGCGCTGGAGTCGTCGACGACCACACCCGAAATCGGCTTGATGCGCTGCACGCTGGCCGTCAGGCCGACGCCGTTGTCCAGGCGCCAGAGCCGGCGCAGGCCCAGGGCGGCTTCGCTGGTGCGGCCGTTGATGCTGTCGCCCATGCGGTATTCGTTGAACAGCTGGGTGCTGTCGGTCAGCTCGGTGTTGATGCCGGCGACGGTGGTGTACTGCGAGGTTGAGGCGTTGAGCGTGTAAATGCTCTTGAGACTGTTGATGAAGTCGTGGCGCGCATACAGGCGCGTCGTCGAATTGATGGCGTAGTTGCCGCCCACGCCGACTTCGCGGCCGCCGCTGCCGTCAATGGCGTACTCGGCCAGGCCGTAAACATCGGCCTGGGGCACGTCGGGCACGGGCACCGTCACCTTAACGCGCGCGGTGGTAGTGCCGACTTCTTCGGAAGAGCCCGCCGCCAGCGCCGTGGGCGATGGAACGATCGGCTGGGTGGAGCCCGGCAGGGCCGGGCCGGACAGGGCCGCGGCCGTGTTGGCGGCGCTGTAGCGCACGCCGACTTCCACCTTGATGTTGCCGTCCATGCTGTGCTCGAGCTTGAGCTCGGCGCCGGTCTGCGACGCGCCGGTCACGCTGTTGGCGGTGCGCAGCGCTTCGCCGACCACGCGGTTCTTGTCGTCCACCGCGTAGCCGATCTTGGCGCCGTACTCGGACTGGCCGGCCGACTGAACGCTGTTGGGGTTGTAAAAACCGGCGCTGGTCTTGGCGCCCCAGACACGCGCCTGCAGCGCCTGGTCTTCGTGGCGGATCTCCACGCGCTGACCCGAGCCGCTGCCCTGCAAGTCGGTGCTGCTGCGCGCGATTTCGCCGGTGGCCACGGTCTTCTCGCCGAGCTTGGCCGTCACGTTGAGGCCGTCCAGGTTCTGCCGGTTGGCCGGGTCGGTGTCGCGCAGCGTCGAGGCGCCCAGCGTCACGGCCGGCGTGACCTGCAGGCGGGCATCGGCGCCGGCCACCGTGTGCTTGGCGCCGCCGGAATCCACCGAGTAGCTCACCCGCACGAAGATGGGGTTGAGGTCGGGATCCACGCTGGGCACCGGCGCCTTGAGCAGCAGCCGGCCGCTCATGGGCTCGATCTCGTAGTCGGTGAACTGCGTGAGCGGCGTGTCGTTGATGATGACCGAAGCCTGGCTGCGGCTGCGCGTGAGAATGTTGACCTGCTGGCTGTTGACCACGCCGTTGAGGTTCAGCAGGAAGGGGCCAGAGGTGCCGTTAGCGCGGAACTCCTGCACCAGCTGCGTGGTGGCAGTGCGGCTGGCAAAGCCTTCCACCGTGACCGCGCCGTCCTGGTAGCGCCCCTTCACACCATTCAGGGCGCGCGAATACTGCGTCAGCTGGCGCGCCTGGTTGTCGGTCTGGGTCGAATAGTCACCCAGCAACGCGTAGTTGCTGCCGTTTTGCAGCATCACATACAGCTTGCCGGTGGATTGCGCGTCAAAGCCGCGCGCCGACGAGTCGCCGTAGACCGGGTAGAACTGGCCGGGCTGGATGTCGCGGAACAGCGCTGTGTCCGAAGGCTTGTCCGAGTCGTAGGCCAGCGTCAGCAGCGAGGAACCCAGGACCTTGCCCTTAAGGAACAGCGCGGTACGCGCGGCGGCCTCGCCCTTGCCGCCGGAAAAGCTGCGCGAGGCGCTCTGGATCTGGCGCTCGAATACGTCGCCGCTTTGCGCCGGCTGCAGCGCGGAAGGGTTGAGGCGGCGCAGATTGATCGTGCCTTCGACGATACCGGCGGCAATCATGGGCCGCAGGTTGGGCATGAACTCGATGGGCGACACGGATTTGACGGTGCCGCTGGTGATGGTGAGCTCGGCCTTGCCGGGCTGGGCCGGCGGCAGCAGCAGGAAGCGGCCTTCGCCGCCTTCAACAAACACCTGGGTACCGGGCTGGCGCGCGTCGAGGTCGGGCGTCTGCCACTGGCCCTGGCTGGCCTGCAGGCTGACCTGGGTGCGCACGGCCACGGGCAGGCCTTGCGCGTCGCGCAGCGAAATGGTCACAGGCACGGCGGTCGCGCCGTCGGCGATCAGTTGCGCCGGTGAGGCAACCTCGATCTTGGCCAGCGCGCCGGGCACGCGCACTGTGATCTGCGCCGTGCCGCGGGCATTGCCGAAGCCGTCGAGGGCGCGCACAGTCAGGGTGTTGCGGCCGGGTTTAAGGTCCACGCCGATGTATTCCCAGGCCAGGATCTTGTTTTTCTCCAGGCTGCTCTTTTTGCCGACCTGCGTCGCGGGCACGGGCTGGCCGTTGACGGTGAGTTCGAAACGCGCGCCCAGCGGACCCTTCACACGGACCCGGGTCTGCGCGACCGGCAGCAACTGCTCGTCCACCAGGCCGACAAAACCGGTCGCAGCGTCCAGCTCCGGCAACAGGTCTTCCAGCGGTTGCAGCACCTGTTCGATCGCGGGCGCCTCGGCGCCGGCCGGTGCGGCGGGCTGGGCCGGCTCCACGCTGGCCGGCGTGTAGATGGGTTTGGGCAGGCGGGCATTGGGCGCGGCGGGACCGCCCGTGTCGCCGACGGCGCCCAAGGTACCCGGGAGGGGAGCCGCCGCCACGGCATTGCTGCCGGCGTTGTTCTGCTGCGCGCCCGGCAGGCCCATGGAGCCGCTGGCCGGCAGCGTGCGGCTGTCGGGCGCGGCGGCGCCGCGGTTAGCCTGCAGAAGCGCGCCGGCGGCCTGGGTGATTTCCGATGCGTTGCCCAGCGCCTTGCGGCGCGCCGCGATCTGCTCGTGAATACCGGGCGTGCATTCGGCAATCGCGAAATCAGCCTTGTGCAACTCGCCATTGGTAAGGTCTGCAAAGCGGCTGCCGGCATCGAAGGCGTTGCGGTTGCTCAGCACGGCCAGCGTGGCGCCCGCGGGCAACGTGGTGTTGTCGACCTTGGCCACGTGGGTGCGCGGCTCCAGGCCGTAGAAGCTGTACTTGCCCTCTTCGTCGGTCACGGCATAGGTGCCGTCTTCGAGGTAGATGCGCACGCCCGGAATGCCCGGCTCGCCGGCGTCCTGCACGCCGTCCCTGCTGCAGTCGGCGAACACCTTGCCGAACACATAAGCCTTGTTGGAGAACACGCCGCCCACCACCTGCACGCGCACGCTGGAGCTGTTGGAGCGCACCGCGCCGCTGGCAGCCTGGGCGGTGTTGATGCCGTTGCCGCTCTGGCTGCCCGCGCCCACGCGCACGCGGTAGGTCAACACAGGCTGCGCGCCGGCGGCGATCGTGCCCACGGTGAATTGCAGGCTGGGGCCGGCGCCGCCGGCGGGATCGGCCAGCGCCGCGCCGTTAAGCCGCGCGGTGCCGCGCACATAGGCAAAGCCGGCCGGCAGGCTGTCGCTGACCACGACGGCCGGCAGCGGCGCTGCCGAGACGTTGTTGAGCTTGACGGAATAGTCGACGAAATCGCCGATCTCCGCCGTTTTTTTGTTGGCGGTTTTCTGGATGAACAGGCCGCCCGTGGTGGCGCCGGGGTCAAGGGGCACGTCGAAATGCACCGGCGCCAGCGCCACCAGAAAATTGCCGCCATAAGAACCCGGCGTGTCGATCACCCGGCCGGCCGGCTGCAACGCCGCAGGCACCCGCGAAGGAAAAGAAAAGCCAGCCGGCGGGGTAACCACCAGTCGATAGTGACTGTTGGGCACCAGCGGGAATTCATAAAAACCGTCGGCCGCCGTCACCACGACGCTGGGCGCCGGCGTGACGCCGTCCATCAGGAACACCACAGCCGGGCCGCCGGGGTTGCCACCGTTGCCCGCGCCGAGGACGTCAATCAGCTGCACCGTGGCGCCGGCGATGGGCTGGTTGGTGGCCGAGTTGTAAACGGTGCCCGAAGGATCGACCAGCAGCGTGGTGGTGACCGACACCGTTATGCCGCCGCAGGTCGTGATGCTGGCGGTCACGGTGTCGTTGCGCAGCACCTCAAGGATGCCGTCGCCCGAGGCCACGATGTGCGAGGTCGCGTTCGCGGTGGGAACGCTGGGCAGGATGCGGAACACGCCGGTGTTGGGCCCGGTTTCCACGGCCGTGTAGGTTTCCGAATCACCGGTAAGGTGGCTCACGATGGTGATGGGCACCGTGCCTATCGTGTTGGAGTCGGCATTGCAGATGGACGCGTCAGCCTGCACAAACAGTGCGTTGCCGGGAATGCTCTGGGTGGCGTGCGCCGTGTAAGTGTTGTTGGTATAGAACTGGATGCTCGCCGTGTGCGCAGGCAGCGGTAGCACCACGGTGTTGCTGGCGGTGGTCAGCGGCGCGGCGGCATCGGTCCAGTCGGCATAGGCGGCGCCGCTCACGTTGCCGGAGGCATTGGAGTTCACCATGACGCTGAACTGCCCCAGGAACAGACCGCCCTGCGGCAAGGTGGCAATGGCCCAGGCCACCGCGTCCACCACGCCGCCGCCCGGCACAGTGGTGACATAGCTGCCGGTGGCGGCGCCCTGCAAGTGGTACAGCGTCTGCGCGCCGGGATTGGTGGCCGGCTGGGCCGAGGTGAAGACCGTGTTCACCGGCACCGGTGCGCGCAGGATGAACAGCGCGGCGGGCGCGCCGTTGACCGTCACGTTGGCGGGGCTGGCCGCCATGTTGCCGTTGTTGATGGCCCTGGCCGTGAAGCTGAGCGCCACGCTTTGGGTAGCGGTGGCGGTCGAAGCCGCGTAGCTGACCTGCACGGCCGCGCCGTTGGTCAGGTTGAGGGTGTCCGTGTTGGTGGCCGTGGCGTTTTGCAGCTGGCTGATCGCGCGCAGGCTGATCTGTGCGGTCTGGCCGGGTACCGCGCCGGGCGGAATCTGGCCGGTGATCAGCAGGCCCGCGGTGGCGCCGACGGCCACCGGCACCACGCCGCCGGCGGGCACCACGGGCTCACCGGCATCGACCAGGCCGTTGCCGTTGACGTCCAGCACCACTTGCAGGTTCAGCGGCGTGAAGGCGCTGCCGCCGGCCACGCTGGCGGTGACCAGGTAGTTGGTGGCGGTGTTGCCGGTGTTGGCCAGGTTATGGTTGATGGTGAAGGAGGAGCCGACGCCGATCAAGAGGTTCTGGCTGGCGTTCAACGTAAGCGCTTCCAGCGCCGCCACCGTGGTGTTCACGGTATTGGAATTGATGCGCACCGGCAGGCCCGTCGCAGTGTCCGTGAAGGTCGCGCTCGCGGTGTTGCTGATCACCGTCCCCACCGGGGTCGGCGCTGCCTGTGCGGCTGCCCAGAAGAGCAGCAACATGCAGGAGATCAGCAGTTTGCGCAGCGGGCGAAAAAGCATGTGGGCTGGATGGGTGGTGGGTTGCGGCAGGGCGTCGCTTTCCAAAGGGCACGCGGCCGTGCCCTTGGAAAAGCGGGGAAGCTTTCGCTTCCCGCGCTGGAGGTCAGTCCCGGGTTAGGGGTTGATACGCACACCGAAAGTCACGACAGCCGACTGACCGGGGGTCAGGGTGCCGATCGTTGCGGTGACGGTGCCGGCCGCGCCCGCGGACGGGCCGGTGACGGTGCCCACCGTGCTGGCAGCGGCGCTGCTCAGGGTGGTGTAGCTCGGCGTCGCGTCGGACACGACGACGGAGGTCGCATTCGCGGATCCCACATTGGTCACCGTGATCTGGTACAGCACGCACTGGTTGGGACGGGCGCTCAGGGTGGCCGCCGCGTAAACCGTGCCGCCATTGGGGCCGGCGCAGGCCGTGTCCAGGGATTGCGCCTTGGCCAGGGTCAGGTTGCCGGCGATGACGGTGGTGCTGTCAATGGCGGTGGCCACTGCGGGGATCGTCGTCACATAGCTGCCGTTGCTGGTCGTGACCGTGATGGTCGTGGCATCCACCGCGCCGGGGGTCGCGCCGCTGGGCGCGATCACCTTGTTGAACACGGTGATCGATGCGCCGGGGGCCAGGCCCGCGGGCAGGACGCCGGCAGCACTCAGGGCACCGCTGATCTGCGGGTCGGTCGCGTCGAGCACACCGTTGGCGTTGGCATCGTAATACAGCGCGGAAGTCCAGCCGGCCTGGTTGTCGGCGCCGGAGAGGGTCACCGTGCTGACGGTGCCGTTGCCTTCCAGCACGTTGCCGGTGTTGGTCAGGGTATGGCTGTAGACGTAGGAGCCGCCGGGGTAGGTCTGGCCGGCACCGTTGGGCGTCAGGGTGATGGAGCGCACGGCGTTCACGACCACCGCGTCATGCAGCGTGTCCGAAGCGTTCGAGGTGGGCGACAGCGTGCGGAAGTACAGCTGCGTGGTGCCTGCCGCGAAACCGGCCGGCACACCGACCACCGCGCAGACCACGACGTTGCCGCCGGAGGCCACGGAGCCGGTGTTGGTGATGGTCGCGCCGGTGGTCGAGCAGTTGCCCGCGCCGCCGTCGGCGCGGAAGCTGACCGTCCAGCCGGCCGGCAGCGTCACGCTGGCGAAGGTGTTCACCGTGCTGGCGCCCAGGTTGTAGCTGTCCGGCGAAGGGCCGGTGTTGTTGGCCACGATGGTAAAGACCGTCGAGGCGCCGGGGTTCAGCGTGTTGGTGACCTGTGCCGAGCCTTCACCGTTGGCGAACACGCCCACGCCGGGAACACCCACCGCGGTCGGCAGATTGTTGGTGGCGTCAACCGCTGCGTTGGCCACGGCGGTCAGCTGGTCGGGGGTGCTGGCCGATTTGGTCGGGTCGAACACGGAAGTGGCCGTCTTGGTGATGATGAAAGGCGAGCCGGTGTTGGTCGCGTTCGGCGGCAGCGTGGCCTTCAGGATCACGTTGTAGGTGGCACCTGCAGCCAGGGGGCCGGTGTCGACCGTGCCGTCGCTGTTGGTGTCGACCAGCGGCGTGACGCCGTCGCTCTTGAACAGCTGGAAGGTCGTGCCGGCCGGGAAGTTGCCCGTGCTCAGCGTGATGTTGAAAGTGTCGGAGCCGTTGCCGGTGTTGGTCACCGTGTTGGTGAAGCTCACCGTCGAGCCTGGCGCGGCCGGACCGGGCACCGTGGTGCCGGTCAGCGTCACGCTGGCGGTCTGCAGCACCGTGAAGGGCACGGTGTTGGAGCCGCCCGTCACCGTGGTGGCGCCGTTGTTATAGGACGTCGTGGCAGTGTTGTTGAGCACGCCGGGCGCCGTGCCCGGTGCCACGGTCACGCCGAAGCTGATGGTGCCCGACTGGCCGGCCGTCACCTGGTTGAGCGTGACCAACAGGGTCTTGGTGCCCAGGGTGTAGCCCGAAGTCAGGGTGTTGGGCGCGGAGCCGCTGGAGCCGCCGCTGTCGCTCAGCGCGGTGGCGCCGGTCACGCTCCAGCGAGCGGAGCCCGCGGTGTAGGTCAGGCCTGCCGGCAGGACGTCGGTGATCGCCACGGCGGTGGCCGTGCTGTTACCGGTGTTCGTATAGGTCAGGGTATAGGTGATGGCCGTACCGGCCGCGCCGCTGGACACGCTGGCCGACTTGGTCAGCGTCACCACCGCATTCGTCGTGGCCGTGGTCACGTCGGTGTTGGACTGGGTCTTGGTGTTGTCGAACACGCTGGTGCCCGTCACCGTGATGGTGTTGGTCTGCGTCGCCGTGGCGGTACCCGGGAGGGTGGCAACCACGATGTACTTGAACAGGCCGCCGGCAGCGAGTGCGCCGGTCGAGGTGATCGCGGGGCCGGTGGGCGAACCGCTGCCGTTGTCGGCGAATATCTGCACGCTCGCCATCGAGAAGGCGCCGGTGTTGCTGGTGGTCAGGTTGAAGGTGTCCGTGCCGTTACCCGTGTTGGTCAGGGTATGCGGGTAGTACACCACGCTGCCCGGCGTCGCGTTCTGCGCGCCGTTGGAGGCCAGCGTCAGGCTGGCGATCTGCTGCACCGTGGTCTGCACCACGTTGGAGGTCACCGTGCGCGTGATGCCCGATGCATCCGAGTACGTGGCCGAGGCCTGGTTGCTGATCGACGTGCCGGCGGGCGGCGGCGCGGCATGCGCAGCCGTACCGGCCATCACCAGCGCGAAGGCGACGAACAAGCCCACAATCCAGTGGGTGAAGAAGTGCGGCAGCCCTAGGGGCCGCGGACTCGGGGGGTTGGCATACATGGCGTATTTCTCCTGGCTACAAGACAACGGTGAATCGACAGACAACTAACAACAAAAACTGGGAAGGGCGCTGTGGACGAATCCAGCCGCGATCAGGGCTTGGCCGCCGAAGCGACAGCCGGGGCATCGATGCTCACGCGCAGGCTCACCACCGAGGTCGCGCCCGCGGGCAGGCTGCCGAGTTCCCAGCGCAGGGCGCGGTAGTCGGCCAGGGGCACGGGCTCTTTGCGCATGCTGCCGTCGGCCTGCTTGACCATGCGGGTCAGCGGCATGGGAGCGAAGGTGCTGCCGTCGGTGGACGCCTGGGCTGCGCCGGGCTGCTCGCTGGCCGCGATGAAGGTGGTGCCGGGCGGCACTGGCACGGTGGCCAGCAGCTTGCCCGCGGCGGCCGTGCCGTTGTTGCGATAGGTGGCGCTGTACTGCAGGACGTCGCCCGGCTTGCCGTCGCCGGCAGGCTTGAGCACCGGCTTGCCGGCCACCATCTCGACGCGCTGCGCCAGCAACTGGGAGGTCACTGGCGAGGCTTGCGCCAGGACCACCTGGCCCAGGGCCAGGCCGGCGGCAAAAATGCAAAATTTCAGAACTGTTTTCATGGTTCACATCCTTTTCGTTACAAGTCGGCGGATAACAGCGCCAGTGATCGGCGGCACGGCCTGTATGCGCTTACAGACCTTTGGACGTAACTTTATGTTACTGATAGCTCTTTTTTGGCTCGACTAAGTCACGATTCGCCAAAAAACAAATAGAAAACCCGAATTTCTGTGAGAAAACCCGCAAAAGCAGTTCGAATTAGGGTTGCGCTTGTGACTTATTGTAATTTTTCATCTGGTCGTCTTACAAGTAGTCACAAGTACGCAGGATGGATTTTCGTGACAAATTCACGTAAGCCCTAGGGAGTAGGTCTTGTTTTTGCTCGCGGCGCGGGGTGGTTGTTACAAAGCGGCGTTCCGGCTTCCCCCTTCCGCGGGGGGCGGGGGCTTGCTCCGGCGGCTTGTTATCTGCTGAGGCTGTTGGCCGGGTCTCGCCCCGGCGGGCGAGGCACTTTTCTTTGCTTCGCCAAAGAAAAGTACCCAAAAGAAAGGCGAC
>NZ_JBKBEX010000050.1:0-11515 GCF_047303325.1 Polaromonas sp. CT11-55
CCCCCCCCCCCCCCCCCCCCCCCCCCCCCCCCCCCCCCCCCAAAACCCCCCCCCCCCCCCCCCCCCCCCCCCCCCCCCCCCCCCCCCCCCCCCCCACTTCTTTTTTGGGGCTGGAAAGATGCGGGAGCAAGGCCTCGCGCAAGGCTGTCACAATCTCCGCCATGAACGAAGAAACGACCACGCTGTATCGTCCGACCGGCCCGGAGGAGCTTGAGCTCGTGAAGCAGAGCGGCTACAGGAAATGGCCGCCGCGCTTGCCCGAGCAGCCCATCTTCTATCCCGTGACGAATGAACAATATGCAATCGAAATCGCCAGGGACTGGAACGTGCCTGCCAGCGGCTACGGCTGCGTGACGAGGTTCGAGGTGCGAAGCGAATTCATGGCGCGCTACAAGGTTGAGAAAGTGGGCGGCGCGCACCACACGGAATGGTGGGTTCCGGCGGAGGAGCTCGAAGCGCTTAATGAAAACATCGTGGGGTTGATCGAGGTGGTTCGTGAGTTCCGGGCGTGATGAGGCCGCCCCGTTTTTCTACTAGCATGCCCCGCTGCGTCCGGCCGCGAAACCGCTTGCTTGGATAAGTCGGTGACTGCTTTCACATCACGCCGCACAATGAAAAAAGACCCGCTCTTCCGAAAGGTGAATACGACAGCTCACGGTATCCACCATCGTTTCGGCGGGGACTTCCACGATCAGCGCAACAGCCAGCTGCTGCGCGAATCCGAGGCGACCCGCCTGCCCATGCGCGGCAAAGTGCGCAGGGGGCTTGATTACACGCCGCTTTTCAGGTTTCTCCTGTCCAAAGTGGGTGCAAACTGGAACGAGGTTCACGCGGAGGCGGTGTCGCGGCTCGATCGTTCGGACCCGATATTTTGGCTCGTTGCGATCCGTCCCTCCGACGAGAAGGAGTACGTCCGTACGGGTGAAGCCACTTATTTCAGTGGCTTGCGCGTTGACGAGCAGGGGAAGTTGCAGATTGTCAACTCCTCACTGGGCCCTTCAAGTCTCGCACCGCTGTGTGGGTGTTGTACGCACACCTTTAACGGGGTCCCGTTTACGCAAGCGTTCGATCCTGCCTTGCAGCCCGGCAAGTCGGCTCCCCGGGTCATCTGATTTTCTGGCAGATCAGACATTAGCTCTTCCAGCACTACCCCAATTCATGATTGACCTCAAGGCTGCAAATCATACGAATCGCGAACTGGAACTCATGCTGGCGGGAAAGAAGCCGCTGGCGATGTTCTATGACGAACTCAGCGTCCTGCCGCATGAGGAAATCATTCCGGAGGAGAGATTTTCGCCTTATGTCAGCAGCGGCCTCTTTGTGCGCGGTGAGGAAACCTACATCGGGGAATACCGCTCCAGCCTGGCTCGCAAGGAGCAGATCAAGTATGTTTTCTTCGCTCTTGCCGGGGAGGCCTGGCGAATTTCCGCACTCTCGCTGCTTTTGCGGGTGTGCTATCGGATGAACAGCTGGCAATCCGAGGAGATGGAGCGGATGGAAAGCTTCCTGCTGGGTTATACGGATGACGAGGTTGATGCGTGGTGCGACCAGCGTTTGCGCAGGGCACGTGGTGACGCTCCTGAAGTCAATCCTTAGGATTTCAGCATGGCTATCTGGCAGTTCGATCTTTCATTCGTTCCTCATGGCGGCCCCATGCCGTGGCGAACCGAGGATGGGCACCAAGTCCCGGTCGTCCATGCGCATACAGCGGCTAGGGCCAAAGACTGGCTTTTGGTGCGGCTCGGCGAGCCGCATGTCGTTTTCCAAGACTTTCTTATTTTTGGCTCCGACAAAGGCAATCGTGTGGACCTTCTTCTCGAGGAAGATGGCAGCGCGGAAGTCTTCGCACGCATAGATGCCCGTCACAGCGCAACGCGTTTCATTCGCGAGCTGTGCGAGCTTGCCCAACTTCTCGAATGCGGGTTTTTCTCGGCAGAATACTGGAAAGCGGTAGAGGCCACACCCGTTGCTGTAGGTTTTGCTTTGGAGCGATCGCGTGCTGCGGCATTTGTTCGCGATCCTGAAAAGGTCCTTAGAGGCGCGGGCAGTGGCTTCTGAAGCGCCCAGTATTACCCCAATCAGGAAAAGCCTCATGTCCTCACGATACCCAATAAGGAAGGACGAGAACCTGACCCCGCGGACCGGCCTCGAGATTCCTGCCGTCATCCTCTTCTGCGTTACGGTGGCGCTATTCCTTTTTGTCAGCGCAAAAACGGGGACCCGATCATTGGGGCTATTCATCGTTCTCATGGCACTCGTGCAACACCGGCAAGGGCGTATCCCCTATGGCTGGGAAGGGCAGCCGCCCTCGGGCTACCTCACCGGGCCGCTCGCGATGCTGGTCAATGTGGTGGTCGCCGCCATCGGCCTGGCCGTTTTTGTGTGGCCGGAAGTCGCGATGGGCATGTTCGGCCCGAAATGAAGAAACCCCGCTGGTTTGTGATGTCCAGGCAACCCTCGCAATATCCCACTGTCGGACTCTTTCGGAATGACACACAAACCGAGATGCGTCTGTTTCTGGAAATGATCCCGGAGGAGATCGTGCTGTTGCCTGGTCACTGCGTCGAACTGTTGGCAAGGCCGACTCCGGGCCTGCTACCGCTGACAATCGACCTTGTTGATGGGGGAGTGCAGATCCACGCTCACAATGAAGTCGATCCTGACTGGCATGTTCGTTTCAACGGAAAGCTCATACGCGCTGGGAGTCCGACCTTGCTGAAGGACTATGAGTGATCGCGCCTGACTCTTGCTTTAAGCAGGCATGCCTGCGGCACGCCGCTTAAATCAAACTCAGATTTCACACATGCCGACCGCCAAACCCAATCTCGCATCCTGGCCCCACCGCCTGCTCGCGTGCGTGCTGGACAACATGGCTTTGTTTGTCATGCTTTTCGTTCTTCTTGCCTTGAGCGAGACGCTCGATTTTTCATCGCTGGTGGTCGCCGCGGCTATCCCGGTTTTTTATGTCGCATACAACTCCGCGGCTTTGCTCTGGCCGCAGCTCAGTCTCGGCCGCATCGTCGCAGGCATTTCGGTCGTTTCCGTGCGGGGCGACGGCGGGATCACGCGCGTGCAGGCAGTAGTCAGGCCGCTGGTCCGCGTCCTCGCTTTCGTTGTGGTATTTTTTGTCAGCGCGACAACCGATCAGCCATGGCTTTTTCCTGTGCTGCCCCTTGTCGTGGAACTTGCGCTGATCGCCCACACACCGTGGCGCCAGTCCATGGCTGACTTTCTGGCCGGCACCATCGTTGTGAACACACCGCAGCCGTCGCCGCACAGGGCGCCTGCCGGCCCCATGTATAGCGCGACGGATGTGGAGTTTGGTCCTCGCCCCCGACGAAGGAAGCCTGGGACTTTCTACATCAGGCGGCTGTGAAGTCACCCGAGGGAAAAGTGGCTCAAACCCTCACTGCACCACTTTCTCTTTAGCCTCTTTGACCCGGGCAGCCAAATGCTCAAGCGCCTCCTGCACTTGATCCACCAGCACCAGGCAAAGATCACCCGGTGACAGTCGCTCGAGCGCGGTGTCTATCGCCAGGAACTCGCCACGTATCTCGTCGATGCGTTTTGCGCGTTGGGCACCTTCCAGCCCCTGGCGTAGCAAGGCCATGACCTCGCCGTCGGCGCGGCCGCGCTGGGCGGCGTCCTGGTAGAGGATGACGTCGTCGAAGGCGCTGCCCAGGATGATGGTCTGGTCGCGGATGTCGCTGTCGCGGCGGTCGCCGGCGCCGCTGATGACGACGCTGCGGCGCTGGCCTGGTGTGGCGGGCATGGCGTCGACGGCCGAGACCAGGGCGCGCATGGCGTCCGGGTTGTGGCCGTAGTCGGCGATTACGGTGGCGCCCTTGTAGTCCATGACGTTGAAGCGGCCGGGGGCGTTGTGGGCGTCGTTGACGAAGCTGGCCAGGCCGCTCTTGATGGTGTCCCAGTTCAGGCCCGCGCCCCAGGCGGCGGCGACTGCCGCCATGACGTTTTCGACCTGGAAGCTGATGCTGCCGCCGCGCGTGACGGGCACGCCCTGCAGCGGGATGCGTTCGACCCAGGCGCCTTCGGCGGCGACCAGCATGGGGCCGTCGATGTAGACGGTGCGTTTGCCCTGGGCGCGGTGCGTGGCCATGAGCGGGTGGTGGCGGTCGGCGGCGAAGAAGATGATCTTGCCGGGGCAGGTGGCGGCCATGTCGGCGACGATGGGGTCGGCGGCATTGAGTACGGCGTACCCGGTGTTCGCGACGTTCTGCACGATGACGCGCTTGAGCACGGCCAGGTCTTCGACGGTGGTGATGTAGTTCAGGCCCAGGTGGTCGCCGCTGCCGATGTTGGTGACGACGGCGACCTGGCAGCGGTCAAAGCCCAGGCCTTCGCGCAGCACGCCGCCGCGCGCAATTTCAAACACGGCCGCGTCCACGTCAGGATGCATGAGCACGTTGCGCGCGCTCTTGGGGCCGCTGCAGTCGCCGCTGTCGGTCTGCCGGCCGTTGATGTAGACGCCGTCGGTGTTGGTCATGCCGGTGCGCAGGCCCTCGGCGGCCATCAGGTGGGCGATCAGGCGCGTGGTGGTGGTCTTGCCGTTGGTGCCGGTCACGGCGACGATCGGGATACGGCCGTTGTCACCGGGAGGGAAGAGCTCATCGACCATGGCCACGCCGACGGCGCGGCCCTTGCCGTAGGAGGGCGACAGGTGCATGCGCAGGCCGGGCGCGGCGTTGACTTCGACGACTCCGCCGTTTTGCGATTCCAGCGGACGCAGCATGCTTTCGCAGACCACGTCGACGCCGCAGATGTGCAGGCCCACCATTTGCGCGGCGGCCACGGCGCGCGCGGCGACCGAGGGGTGCACGTCGTCGGTGACGTCGGTGGCGGTGCCGCCGGTGCTGAGGTTGGCGTTGTTGCGCAGGATGACGCGCCGGCCCTTGGCGGGAATCGATTCGGGCGTGAGCTCCTGCACTTCCAGGCGCGCGACGGCGATGTCGTCAAAACGGATCTTGGTGAGCGAGGTGGCATGGCCTTCGCCGCGCCGCGGGTCCTGGTTGACGATGTCGACGAGTTCGCGCACGGTGTGCAGGCCGTCGCCCACCACTTGCGGCGGCTCACGCCGCGAGGCGGCGACCAGTTTGTTGCCGACCACCAGCAGGCGGAAGTCGCTGCCGGGCAGGAATTTTTCGACCATGACCTCGCCGTGTTCGGCGGCGGCTTTGTAGGCGGTTTCCAGGTGTTCGCGCGTGTTGATGTTGACGGTCACGCCCTTGCCTTGATTGCCGTCCTGCGGCTTGACGACCACGGGCAAGCCGACCTGCCGGGCTGCGGCCCAGGCGTCGTCAACGTCGGTGACGGGCCGGCCCAGCGGCACGGGCACGCCGGCGGCGCGCAGCAGCTTTTTGGTGAGGTCCTTGTCCTGCGCGATGGATTCGGCCACCGCGCTGGTGGAATCGACTTCGGCGGCCTGGATGCGGCGCTGCTTGGCGCCCCAGCCGAACTGCACCATGCTGCCCTTGGTGAGGCGGCGATACGGAATGCCGCGCGCGACGGCGGCGTCGACGATCGCGCCGGTGCTGGGGCCCAGGCGCTCGTCTTCGTCGAGGTCGCGCAGCTGGGCGATGGCGGCTTCGAGGTCGAAGGCGGTGTCGCGCAGGGCCGCGTGGATCAGGGCCTGGGCCAGTTCAAAGGCCAGGCGGCCCACGGCTTCCTCGCTGTATTCGACGACGACCTGGTAGGTGCCGGCTTCAACAGTGGCGGCTGTGTGGCTGAAGGTGATGGGGCAGCCGGCGGCGGTTTGCAGCGCCAGCGCGGCGCCTTCGAGCACATGGGCCAGCGAGACGGGGCCGGCGTGGCCGGTCTGGCGCAGCGCGCCCATGCCGGGAAACAGCGCGCGAACGCGCGGCTCGAAGCCGGCCAGGCCGGCGATGTTGCATTCAACGGCGCTGCAGGCCACGACGGCTTCTAGCGCGGTGTGGCGGCTCCAGAGGTTGGGGCCGCGCAGGGCGCGGATACGGGACACTTCCATTATTCGGCACTCCCGGCGGTTTTAGGGGTGGTTTCAAAGGCTTCCATGCCGGCGCCTATCAGGTTGAGCGGAATGCCGAGGGCCCAGGCGGCGCCCACGGCGGCCAGCAAGGCGTCTTCGGTGAGGCCGCGGCGTTCGCGCCAGGCGCCCAGCTTGCCCAGGCCAGGCAAAAAGGCTTCGCTGGCGCCGGTGGCCAGCACCACCTGCTCTTGCCGCACATACAGCGCGCGGCCGCCCTGGGCGCAATGCGAGACGATGGCCGCGGCCTTGGGGTCGGTGCTGTAGAAGATCACCTCGCCGTCGCAGAGCTCGGCCATCTCGGCGATGCGCGGGTCGCCGGCGTTAAGCACGGCGGCGCCGCTGGGCAGCACCACGTCGACCTGCGAGCGCATGACCTTGAACATCTGCTCGTCTTCGGTGATGTCGAACTCGGCCAGGCCTTGCGCGCCGCCCAGGTCGGTGACCACGCCGACCTGGCATTTGTCATAAGGCAGGCCGGTGCGCAGGATGGTGTCGGCGCCGTTTTCAAACACGGCAGCCTGCACCGCGCGGTTGATGAGGAGTCGCTGGCCGGCTTCCCAGTTGGCGCAGTCCGAGGCGTCCACGCAGCGCTGGTCCAGGAAGAGGCCGGCCTGGCAGGCCAGGCCGGTGTGCCGGCCCGACAGGTGCAGCAGCCAGGCCACCAGCCGCGCGACGCGGTAGTTGCCGGCGGAGCCGGCGATGCCGACGATGGGGATGCGGCCGTCGTTGGGATTGTCGCTGTCGGATGAGTGCGGAAACAGGTGGTCGCAAATGGCGCGGCCCACGGGGCGCGGCGCGCCTTCGGCAGGCTTGAGGTGCATCAAAAGGCCCGGGCCGGCGTTGACTTCGACGATGGCGCCGCCCTGCTCGTGCAGCGGGCGCGAGATGTCCTGCGCGACCACGTCGACGCCGGCGATGTCCAGGCCCACCACGCGCGCGGCCAGCGAGACGATGTGGTCGACCTCGGGGTGGACGGCGTCGGTGCAGTCCAGCGCCACATTGCCGTTGCGCTGTATCAGCACCTCGCGGCCGGCGGCGGGCACGGCATCGGGCGCCAGGCCCTGGCGCTGCAGGTCGAGGATGACGGCGCCGTCTTCGGCGGTGTTGATGCGGCCCAGCGGGAAGTCCTCGCCCACGCCGCGGCGCGGGTCGGTGTTGAGCTGGGCGTCGACGAGCTGCGACACCGTGGAGCTGCCGTCGCCGGTCACCCAGGCGGCTTCGCCGCGCGCGGCGGCGACGACGCGGCCGCCGACGACCAGCAGGCGGTGTTCATGGCCGCGCACAAAGCGCTCGACCATGACCTCGCTGCCGTGGCGGGCGGCCACCGCGAAAGCGGCCTCGACGTCGGCGCGTGTTTTGAGGTCCAGTGCCACGCCGCGGCCGTGGTTGCCGTCGGAGGGCTTGACGACCACCGGCAGGCCGATGTCTTCGGCCGCTTCCCAGGCCTCTTCGGCCGTGGCGACGATCTCGCCCTCGGGAACGGGCACGCCGCAGGTAGCCAGCAGGCTCTTGGTGAGGTCCTTGTCGTGGGCGATGCCTTCGGCGATGGCGCTGGTGAGGTCGGTTTCGGCCGTCCAGATGCGGCGCTGGCTGGCGCCGTAGCCCAGTTGCACCAGGTTGCCGTCATTCAGGCGGATGTGGGGAATGCGGCGGTCGGTGGCGGCGGCCACGATGGAGGCGGTGCTGGGCCCGAGGTAGCAGTCGTCGACCTTGGCGCGGATCGCCTCGACCGCGGCGCGCACCTCGGCCTGGCCGTAGGGCGTGGCATTGATGGCGGCCATCAGCAGGCGGTGGCCCTCGGCCAGCGCGGTGCGGGCGACCTGCTCGTCGCGCGCGCGGAACACCATGCGGTAGACGCCGCGCTGCGAGGTGCTGCGCGTCTGGCCGAAACCGGTGGGCATGTCGGCCAGGTTGAGCAGCTCAATCACCACGTGCTCGAGCACATGGCCGGACCAGGTGCCTTCCAGCAGGCGCTGGATGAAGCCGCCGCGCTCGCCCACGCCGCAGTGGTGTTCGACCAGGGCCGGCAGCAGCGCGACCAGGCGGTCGTTGAAGCCCGGCAGTTCGTTGGAGGGGAAGTCCTCGAGTTTGCCGAGGTCCAGCCAGACCTCAAGCACGGCCCGGTAAGTCCAGATGTTGGGACCGCGCAGGTAGTTGATGCGCAGCAGCTTGATGTCGTCCTGAGGGCTCATGGTTCGCAGCATGGTCGGCCAGGCAGGGCGGCCGCACCCGTCGGTGCAAAGCGGCGGTCCTGGCCGATGAATTTCAGTGTGAGGCCGGTGAAAGCCCCTGTGGATCCCTGTATGTCTCGTTATGTGCGTTGTGTCTTTGTTCTTGTCGCGAACGAGCCTGGCTGGGGCTGGGGGATCGATACCGCCAGTTTCGCCATTTTCGGGGATTGAGGGTCAAATTTGTCGTTCCAGGCTGCATTCGGCGAAAATCCCCTGTTCGGGTTCCCCACGCGCGAAGACAAAACCTGCGAAAACCCAGCCGCGCCAGATGCGGGACGCCAAGAATTCACCAACACAATGCAACACAAACACCCGGCAGACGACTCCAGCCTTACCGACCCCGCCTTGGCGGGGCTTCGCTCACAACTTGCAACCCAGGAAAACGTTCTGTGTACGCTTACGGTTGACCTGGACAGCCAACTTCGTTTCGCCACCGGCCTGCTGGCCTTGACGGATCGCCGCCTGCTGGCCCGCGGACCCGGCGGCCCAGACGCTGAATGGGCTTCCTGGCCCACGGTAGACGCCGCCGGAAAGGGCTTGCCGGGCCTGTCGCTGCGCCATTTCGACCATGCCGGCGTGGGCACGCTGGAGCTGCACCAGGGCGGCATTCGCCTGGCCGGCTGGCGTTTTACCCTGGGTGCCAATGTGCAGGCGCTGCGCCTGGTGCGGCTGTTCGTACAGCAGCAGGCCGCCCAGGGCCTGGCCGAGCCCCCCCCGGCCGACGAAGTGGCCCTGTGCCCCGAATGCGACCTGCCGCTGCCGCCCGACAGCGAGGAATGCCCGGCCTGCGCCCGCGAGCTGCACACGCCGCCTTCCACCTGGGTGCTGCTGCGCCTCTGGCGCTTTGCCCACCCCTACCGCCACCAGCTGCTGGCCGGGTTTCTACTGACCTTGGCTTCCACCGCCGCCACGCTGGTGCCGCCCTACCTGACCATCCCGCTGATGGACGATGTGCTGATTCCCTTCCAGAACGGCCAGCAGATAGAGCCCTGGAAGGTCGGCGCCCTGCTGGGCGGCCTGCTGGGCGCGGCGCTGCTGGGCTGGGCGCTGAACTGGGCGCGCACCTATTTGCTGGCCCTGGTGTCAGAGCGCATAGGTGCCGACCTGCGCACCGCCACCTTCGACCACCTGCTGGAACTCTCGCTGGACTACTTCGGCGGCAAGCGCACCGGCGACCTGATGTCGCGCATTGGCTCGGAAACCGACCGCATCTGCGTGTTTTTGTCGCTGCACGCGCTGGATTTCGCGACCGACGTGCTGATGATCGTGATGACCGCGGTCATCCTGTTTTCCATCAACCCGTGGCTGGCGGTGGTGACCCTGCTGCCGCTGCCCTTTATCGCCTGGATGATCCACGTGGTGCGCGACAAGCTGCGCACCGGCTTTGAAAAAATAGACCGTGTCTGGTCGGACGTGACCAATGTGCTGGCCGACACGATTCCCGGCATTCGCGTGGTGAAAGCCTTTGCCCAGGAAAAGCGCGAAGCCCAGCGTTTTCGCGAGGTCAACCAGCACAACCTGGCCGTCAACGACAAGCTCAACAAGACCTGGTCGCTGTTCACGCCCACGGTCTCGCTGCTGACCGAGGTGGGCCTGCTGGTGGTGTGGGCATTCGGCATCTGGCTGGTGTCCCGGCAGCAGATCACGGTCGGTGTGCTGACGGCGTTTATCGCCTACATAGGTCGTTTTTACGGGCGGCTCGATTCCATGAGCCGCATCGTCTCTGTCACGCAAAAGGCCGCGGCTGGCGCCAAGCGCATTTTTGACATCCTGGACCATGTCTCCAACGTGCCCGAAACCGCCAACCCGGTGGCGATCGGCAAGCTCGAAGGCCGCATTGACATGAAGAACCTGGGCTTTCGCTACGGCAACCGCTCGGTCATTCGTGGCCTGGACCTGCAGATACGGCCCGGCGAGATGATCGGCCTGGTGGGCCACAGCGGCTCCGGCAAAAGCACGCTGGTCAACCTGATCTGCCGCTTTTACGACGTGAGCGACGGCAGCATCCAGGTCGACGGCACCGACATACGCCGCTTCGGCGTGGCCGACTACCGCCGCCACATCGGCCTGGTGCTGCAGGAGCCATTCCTCTTCTTCGGCACGATCGCCGAGAACATCGCCTACGGCAAGCCCGGCGCCACGCGCGCCGAGATCGTCGCGGCCGCGCGCGCCGCCCATGCGCATGAATTCATCCTGCGACTGCCGCAGGGCTATGACTCGCTGGTGGGCGAGCGCGGCCAGGGCCTGTCGGGCGGCGAGCGCCAGCGCATCTCGATTGCGCGCGCGCTGCTGATTGACCCGCGCATCCTGATCCTCGACGAAGCCACGTCTTCGGTGGACACCGAGACCGAAAAAGAAATCCAGCGCGCCCTCGACAACCTGGTGCAGGGTCGCACCACGATCGCGATTGCCCACCGCCTCTCGACCCTGCGCAAGGCCGACCGCCTGGTCGTGATGGACCGCGGCCAGGTGGTGGAAGTCGGCCCGCACGACGAACTCATGGCCAAACAGGGTGCCTACTGGCGGCTGTACGAAGCCCAGGCGCGCCAGGTCGACAACGAAGAGGGCGGCCAGGAAGACCAGGAGCGCCGCATCGCGATGGCGACCTCACAGCTGGCCCACACCGCACAGCACGCGGGCAACACATGAGCGCAGGACTTCATATGGCAGATATTTCTTCCAACCCAAGCTTCGACCTGGCGCGTGACGCCTCAGGCCGCCTGGTGTTCACCGATGCGGGAGGCCAGGCGCATGCGGGCGTCGTGCCGGTGCGCGCCTTTCCCATCGCCGCCCCTGACGAAGGCGTTTCGCTGGTCAACACCGAAGGGCATGAAGTCGCCTGGGTGGACCACTTGCAGGCCGTGCCTGAAGCGACGCGAACGCTGCTGCAGGAGGAGCTGGCCCTGCGTGACTTCGTGCCCGAAGTGACGCGGCTCAAAAGCGTCTCCAGCTTCGGCACACCCAGCGTCTGGACGGTCGAGACCGACCGGGGGGAGACTTCTTTTATCCTCCGCGGCGAGGAGGATATCCGTCGCCTCGGGCGGGTTGGGCTGCTGATCGCTGGTAGCCAGGGGGTGCAGTACAGCGTTCGGGATATGACGGCGCTGGATCGGGCATCGCGCCGTCTGTTGGAGCGGTTTCTCTAAGGCTGCTTTTGCTCCGGCGGTGTGGTCTCTTCTTAGTTCTGCTGGCCGGGGGTAGCCCGGCGGCTACTCACTTTTCTTTTGCTTCGCCAAAAGAAAAGTAAGCAAAAGAAAAGGCG
>NZ_JBKBEX010000051.1:0-11469 GCF_047303325.1 Polaromonas sp. CT11-55
AAAACTTCCCATTTCATCAAAATTAAAAAAAAAATATCCCCAAAAAAAAAAAACAAATATTTTTCCTATTTTTGGGGGCGGGGGTCAAACCCCCCCCCCGCCAAATATGGCCCCCACGGTCGCTCACTTCGTGTGACCTGCGGTCTCTCTCCCTGCCCCTTTCATCACGTGAGGGGCCGCTGCGCCTGCGGCCCGGCAAAGCCGGTTCCGCAGCCCCGGCTGGGTTGGGATCGGGGCCCTCCGTGGGAAATCTACCATTTTTGGGCTAAAACGGCGCTAAGTGCTTGATTTCATGCCATAATCAGTGGCTTAGCGGAAAGTGCCCAGGACTGGCTTGTGTGGCTCCCGCATCGAACAAGGAAAGATCATGAAAGAAGGCATTCACCCCAACTACCGCGAAGTTTGTTTCCTGGACCTGTCCAACAACTTCAAGTTCGTCACCCGCTCCTGCGTCAACACCAAAGAAATGGTGACCATGGAAGACGGCCGCGAACTGCCCCTTTACAAGCTCGATACGTCCAGCGAATCGCACCCCTTCTACACCGGCACGCAAAAATCCGTGGACAACATGGGCGGCCGCGTCGAGAAATTCCGCAACCGTTTCGGCAAAACCACCGCCGCCGCCAAAGAGGCCGCGCCCGAAGCTGCGAAGTAAGCTGCGAATCCTTTCGCCAGCCTGCAAAAAGCAGCCTGAATTTCAGGCTGCTTTTTTTTCGGCAAAATTTGCCGGCAACCGCAAAACCTCGCGGCCCGGTTTGACGCAAAATCACCGATGGCCCGGGATGGCGGCCCGGCAGTCTTGCCGGCCCTTCCCCGCACTTTCCCGACTCCGACCGTTTTGAACAAACCTTCACCCGCCATCATTGCCCAGTCCGCCGTGCGCCGCCTGCCCCGGCTTGCGCTGCTGCTGTTCTGCGCGGCCTATGTGTTGCCGGGTTTCCTGGGGCGCGGGCCCTGGAAAAACGAGGACATCGCGGCCTTTGGCGTGATGCGCGAACTGGCCACCACGGTGGCCAACTGGCTGCAGCCGCAGCTGCTGGGCCGGGCCACCGAATTTGACGCGCTGGCACCCTATTGGCTGGGCGCGGTCGCGATCAAATGGCTGCCTTTCCTGGACCCGGCCCTGGCGGTGCGGGTGCCGTTTGTGGGGCTGCTGGTGCTGACCCTGCTGGCCACCTGGTATGCCGTCTATTACCTGGCGCGCAGCCCGCTGGCCCAGCCGGTCGCCTTCGCCTTTGGCGGCGAAGCCAGCCCGGTGGACTACGCCCGGGCCATCGCCGACGCCGGCCTGCTGGCGCTGATCGCCAGCCTGGGCCTGGCGCAGCTCTCCCACGAAACCACGCCGGCGCTGGCTCAACTGGGCTTTACCGCACTGGCCTTTTACGCCATGGCGGCCAGCCCCTACCGCCGCGCCACCAAAATCCTGGGGCCGGCCTTCGGCCTGCTGATCGGCCTGGCCGGGCTCACCCTGAGCGGCGCGCCCACGCTGGCCCTGCTGCTGGGCGTAGGCGGCGCGCTGGTGGAATGGATGCACATGCACTGGGGCGCCGACCAGACGGACCCAGCGGCCAGGCAGCAATCCTGGCACTGGGTGCTGCTGATCACCGCCATCACGCTGGGCGTGTCGCTGCTGGCCTATGGGCTGGACCTCTGGCGCTGGCGCATCCACCTGCCCGGTGCCGACGACGCCTCCGCCTGGAAGGACTGGCGCAGCCTGGGGCGCCTGCTGCTGTGGTTCACCTGGCCGGCTTGGCCGCTGGCGATGTGGACGCTTTACCGCTGGCGCCGGCAACTGGCCAGCCGCCACGTCGCCCTGCCGCTGTGGTTTGCCGCCATGGCCGTGGCCGCCACGCTGACCACCACGGCTTCGGACCGCAGCCTGCTGCTGAGCCTGCCGCCGCTGGCCGCGCTGGCCGCCTTCGCGCTGCCCACGCTCAAACGCAGCGTGGCCTCGCTGATCGACTGGTTCACGCTGCTGTTTTTTACCGGCTGCGGCATCATCATCTGGGTGGTCTGGATCGCCATGCAGACCGGCGTGCCGCGCCAGCCCGCCGCCAACGTGGCCAAGCTCGCGCCCGGCTTCGAGCCCAGTTTTTCCTGGCTGGCCTTTGTTTTTGCGCTGGCCGCCACCCTGGCCTGGGCCTGGCTCGTCAAATGGCGCGCCGGCGCGCAGCGCGCGGCCGTCTGGAAATCGCTGGTGCTGCCGGCCGGCGGCGCCACCTTGTGCTGGCTGCTGCTGATGACGCTGTGGCTGCCGCTGCTCGACTACGCGCGCAGCTTCGCGCCCATGTCGCGCCAGATCGCCAGCCTGGTGGACAAAAACGCCTGCGTCGAGATCTACGGCATAGGCAGCGCCCAGGCCGCCGCCCTGCAGTACCACGGCCGGCTTGAGCTGCGCCAGGCCGGCGCGCAGGCCAGCTGCCCCTACCTGATCGTCGACGTCGAAGCCCAGCCCACGCTCAGCAGCAAGGTCAACCTGCCCGACTGGGCCTTCCAGGCGACGGTGCGCCGGCCCACGGACAAGACCGAAAACGTGCTGATCTACAAGCGGGTCAGCCAGGACGGCCCGGCCAAACCGCCCACCCCGTCGCGCCGCACCAACGGCAAACCCAAGCCTTGAGCGAGCTCAAGGTCATCAGCCGGCACGCGGGCACGGTGCTGGTCGGGCAACTGGCCGTCATGGCCTTCGGCGTGGCCGATACCGTGATCGCGGGCCGCTACAGCGACGAGGCGCTGGCCGCGCTGTCGGTCGGCTCGGCCCTCTATGTCAGCGTTTATGTGGGATTGATCGGCATCGTGCAGGCGCTGCTGCCCATCTGGTCCGAGATGCTGGGCGCGCGGCGCCATGAGGCGGTGGGCGCCTCGCTTCGGCAAAGCATGTATCTGTGCGGCTTCATCGTCGCGGCGGGCATGGCCGCGATGCTGTTTCCCGGCCCGCTGCTGCGCTGGGCCCAGGTGCCCGAGCTGATGCGGGACGAGGTGCAGCATTACCTTGCGGTGCTGGCTTTTGCGTTTGCGCCCTCGCTGCTGTTTCGCATCTACAGCACTTTCAACCAGTCGCTGGGCAAACCGCTGCTGGTCACCTGGCTGCAGGTCGGCGCCCTGCTGGTGAAGATTCCGCTGTCGATCTGGCTGGTGGCCGGCGGCGCCGGCGTGCCGGCCATGGGTGCCGTGGGCTGCGCCTGGGCCACGCTGATCGTG
The DNA here is from genome assembly GCF_047303325.1 of Polaromonas sp. CT11-55. NCBI lineage: Bacteria > Pseudomonadati > Pseudomonadota > Betaproteobacteria > Burkholderiales > Comamonadaceae > Polaromonas > Polaromonas sp. CT11-55. Next base: position 3,202 of record NZ_JBKBEX010000051.1, read on the forward strand.
AACTACCTGCTGCTGGCGCTAGCCCTGCTGATGCTGCGCACCCGGCCCATGTACCTTCCCTACCGCATCTGGGAGCGCATGGAGCGGCCCGACTGGTCGCAGATCGGCAATTTCGCGCGCCTGGGCATCCCGGGCGGCCTGGCCTACCTGGTGGAAGTAACCTCGTTCACGCTGATGGCCCTTTTTATCGCCCGCCTGGGCACGGTCGCCTCGGCCAGCCACCAGATTGCTTCGAGCGTGGCGGCGGTGCTCTACATGATGCCGCTGTCGATGGCGATCGCCTGCAGCGCGCGGGTGTCCTTCTGGATGGGCGCCGGCCGGCCGGACTATGCCAGGCGCGTGGTGCTGCTGGGGCTCAAGCTGACCGGGCTGGCGGCACTCACGCTGGGGGGTTTGGTAGCCATGGCCGGGCCCTTGCTGGCGCGCTGGTATTCGGGCAGCCCGGAAATCATCGCGCTGGCCTCCTCGCTGCTGGTGTGGGTGGCCTTCTACCATGTGGCTGACGCGACCCAGGCGCTGACCGCGTTTTTGCTGCGCTGCTACCGCATCACCATCGTGCCGCTGGCGCTGTACGGCGTGCTGCTGTGGGGGCTGGGGTTGCTGGGCGGCTACCGTCTGGCCTATGGAGGCATCACGGGCCATGCGGCCACCCAGTCGGCGGCCAGCTTCTGGGCCGCCAGCACGGTGGCCATCGCACTGGTGGCGGCCTGCTTCTTGGGCCTGCTGTGGCACGCCGTCAGGCGCAGCCTGAGGGTGGCGCCTCGAACTGCCTAGGCAGCCTGGGCCAGTTGCACCCGGCGCACACGCGCGGCCGGAAAGACGATCGAAAAACAGGAACCCTGCCCTGGCTCGCTCTCGATGTGCAGTTCGCCGCCGTGGCGCTGCGCCACGTGCTTGACGATGGCCAAGCCCAGGCCGGTGCCGCCGGTCTCGCGTGAGCGGCTGCGGTCTATGCGGTAAAAGCGCTCGGTCAGGCGCGGCAGGTGTTCGGGCGCGATGCCGGGGCCGGTGTCCTTGACCTTGAATTCGCCGCGGCCGTCTTCCAGCAGCGTCCAGCTCACGCGCACCAGGCCGCCTTCGGGCGTATAGCGCACCGCGTTGGTCACGAGGTTGGACATGGCGCTGTAAAGCTCGGTCTGCACGCCGGCGATTTCCGATACCGGGCCGGACTCGAACTCCAGGCGGTGCCCCTGCGGCCCGATCACCGCCGACAGGGCCCTTGCCTCCTGCTCGCACTGGGCCAGCAGCGCGCCCAGCGTCATCCAGTCGTTGGCGCCCGGGAAGGGGCTGCCTTCCAGGCGCGACAGCGTCAACAAATCGCTGACCAGGGTCTGCATGCGCTGCGACTGCTGCGACATCAGGGCCAGGTAACGGGCCCGCTCGGGCTCCTTGAGCGGCAGGGTCTGCAGGGTTTCGATAAAGCCGGACAACACCGTCAGCGGCGTGCGGATCTCGTGCGACACGTTGGCCACGAAGTCACGGCGCATGGCTTCGGCCAGTTCCACGGCCGTGATGTCGCGCGACAGCAGCAGCTTGCGGTCCTTGCCGTAGGAATGCACATGGACCGACAGCTTTATCGGTCGCGCCGGTGTGCTGGCGCTGCCCGGGATGACCACGTCGTGCGTGAAGTTGGCTGTCGCCATATAGGCCTTGAAGGCCGGGTCGCGCACCAGGTTGGCGATGTGCTGCATCACGTCGCGCTGGGCGTCGAAGCCGAAATGCTGGCTGGCCATCTGGTTGCACCATTCGATGCGGCCCTGCGCGTCGAGCAGCACCACGCCGCTGGGCGAGGCCTGCATGGCCGCCAGGAACTCATCGAGGCGGGCCTGGCTTTCCTGGTATTGCTGGTCGCGGTTCTTGAGCAGCCGGCGGGTGCGGTCGGCGACCTCGCCCCAGACGCCGGGCAGGCTGGGCGCGCTGCCGGCCATCACGGCAGGTGTGTCGTTGTTTTGTTCGGCACGCAGCCAACGCAGCAGGCGGTTGATGAAGAAGCTGTCGATCATCAGCCAGACCATGGCCGCCACCGCCAGACCTATGCCCAGGCCGAAGCTCAGGCCGTTGACGGTGCGCGCCCAAAAGCCCAAACCGCCGCCCACAAGCATGCAGGCGGCGAAAACAATCCACCTATTGATCATGCGCTGGATTGTGCAGCAGCCACCGGGTTGTTGGCGGCCATCGCGGTCAACCGGTAACCGGCGCCGCGCACGGTTTCCACCATGGCGCCCGCCGAACCCAGGGCCTCGCGCAGGCGCTTGACATGGACGTCGACGGTGCGTTCTTCAATGAAGACATGGTCGCCCCAAACCTTGTCGAGCAGGGAGCTGCGGCTGTGCACGCGTTCGGCATGCTTCATCAGGTAGTGCAGCAGCTTGAACTCGGTCGGGCCCAGCTTGAGCTCCTGGCCCAGGTAGGCAATGCGGTGCGTCGCGGCGTCCAGCACCAGCCCGCCCACGGTCACGCTGTCGTTCACCGACTCGGGCGCGCGGCGGCGCAGCACGGCGCGTATGCGCGCCAGCAGCTCCTGGGTGGAAAAGGGCTTGGTGATGTAGTCGTCGGCGCCGGCGTCCAGCCCGGCGACCTTGTCGGGTTCGTCGCCGCGTGCCGTCAGCATCAGGATCGGAATGCTTTTGGTGCGCGCCTGCTTGCGCCAGTGGCGCGCCAGCGCCAGGCCGCTTTGCCCCGGCAGCATCCAGTCCAGCAGGATGGCGTCGGGCAGCACGGCGTCGAGTTCGCGCTGGGCCGACACACTGTCTTCCGCCACCACGGGGTCAAAGCCGCCATGCCGCAGGTTGACGGCAATCAACTCGGCGATGGCCGGCTCGTCTTCAACAATCAGTATGCGTGGCAGGTGTTTCATTCCGTCTTTACTTTACTGCAGACTCGATCTGCTCCATCGGCGTGTGCCGCACGTCGGCACCCTTGACGATGTAAATGATGAACTCCGCGATGTTCTTGGCATGGTCGCCCACGCGCTCTATGGCTTTGGCCACGAACAGCAGGTCCAGACTGGGCGAAATCGTGCGCGGGTCTTCCATCATGTAAGTGATGAGCTTGCGCACAAAGCCGTCGAATTCCTGGTCGATCTGGTCGTCTTCCTTGAGGATGGAAACCGCCACCGCGGTGTCCAGGCGGGCAAAAGCGTCCAGCGCCTTGCGCAGCAGGCCGGAGGCAAGCTCAGCGGCGATGCGCAGGTCGGACGAAGGCAGGGCCCGGGCCGATCCGCTCTCGATGATGGACTTGACCATGCGCGCGATCTTCTCGGCTTCGTCGCCGGCGCGCTCCAGGTTGGCCGTGGTCTTGGAAATCGCGATCAGCAGGCGCAGGTCGCGGGCCGTGGGCTGGCGCCGCGCGATGATGGACGACAGCTCGCGGTCGATGTCGATTTCCATCGCATTGACGCGCGCTTCGGTTTCGATGACCTGGTTGGCGCTTTCGGCGCTGAACTGGGACAAGGCATAGATCGCCAGGCGAATCTGAGATTCGACCAGGCCGCCCAGCTCCATGACGCGCGAGGATACGCCGTTGAGTTCGCTGTCAAACTGGGTTGAGAGGTGTTTATCAGGCATGTGTGCTCCCTAGTCCGTATCAGCCGAAACGGCCGGTGATGTAGTCTTCGGTTTCTTTACGTTTCGGTTTGAAGAACAGGTCTTCCGTCGCACCGAACTCAACGAGGTCGCCCAGGTACATATACGCCGTGTAATCGCTGCAGCGGGCGGCCTGCTGCATGTTGTGCGTCACGATGACCACCGTGTATTCGTTCTTCAGCTCGGCGATCAGCTCTTCCACCTTGGCGGTGGAGATCGGATCCAGCGCCGAGCAGGGCTCATCCAGCAGCAGCACTTCGGGCTTGATGGCGATGCCGCGGGCGATGCACAGGCGTTGCTGCTGGCCGCCCGAGAGGCTGGAGCCGCTCTGGTTGAGCTTGTCCTTGACTTCGGTCCACAGCGCGGCCTTGCGCAAGGCCCATTCCACGCGCTCGTCCATGTCGGAGGCGTTCAGGCTTTCAAACAGCTTCACGCCGAAGGCGATGTTGTCGTAGATCGACATCGGGAACGGCGTCGGCTTCTGGAACACCATGCCGACCTTGGAGCGGATCAGTGCCACGTCTTTTTTGGACGTCAGCAGATTCTCGCCGTCGAACATGATCTCGCCTTCGGCGCGCTGCTCGGGATAGAGCTCATACATGCGGTTGAAAATCCGCAGCAGCGTGGACTTGCCGCAGCCCGAGGGGCCGATGAAAGCCGTGACCTTCTTTTCCGGAATTTCCAGATTGATGCCCTTGAGGGCGTGGAACTTGCCGTAGTAGAAGTCGAGGTTCTTGACCGATATTTTCGATTGCTCGCGTTGTGCGGTGATGGTGTCCATCTGTGACCTTGTTGTGTTGTGTGGCTGTCAGTTTTTTGCGCGTGTCAGCACGCGCGCCAGGATGTTCAGGCCAAGCACGGCCATGGTGATCAGGAACACGCCCGCCCACGCCAGTTGCTGCCAGTTCTCATAAGGACTCAGCGCGAACTTGAAGATCGTCACCGGCAGGCTGGCCATGGGCTGGTTCAGGTCCGAGGTCCAGAACTGGTTGTTCAGCGCGGTGAACAGCAAGGGTGCCGTTTCGCCGGCAATCCGCGCCACGGCCAGCAGCACACCCGTCGTCACACCGGCGCGCGCAGCCCGCAACGTGATGCTGGTGATGACCTTCCACTTGGGCGCACCCAGGGCGTAGGCGGCCTCGCGCAGGCCGGGCGGCACCAGCTGCAGCATGTTTTCGGTAGTGCGTATGACCACCGGAATCACGATCAGCGCGAGCGCCAGGACACCGGCCCAGCCCGAGTAGGACTTGAACTGCGACACGACGACGGTGTAGACGAACAGGCCGATCACGATGGACGGCGCCGACAGCAGGATATCGTTGACGAAGCGCGTCACCGAGGCCAGCATGCCCTTGGTGTTGTACTCGGCCAGGTAAATGCCCGCCATGATGCCGATGGGCGTGCCGACAAAAGTGGCCAGCAGCACCATCAGGAAGGAGCCGTAAATCGCGTTGGCGATGCCGCCCGCTTCATTGGGGGCCGGCGTCATCTGGGTCAGGGTGGCCAGCGAAAGGCCGCCCACGCCAAGGCGTATGGTTTCCCACAGAATCCAGGCCAGCCAGAACAGGCCGAAGGACATGGCAGCCAGCGAGAGGACCAACGCGATCCGGTTGACCCGCTTGCGGCGCGCGAACTTGGCCAGGCGTGCGTCTTGCATCACGGTGCTCATGTTTTCACCCCTTCACTTTTGCGCAGTTGGGCCAGCAGCAGCTTGGACAGCGACAGCACGACAAAGGTGATGAAGAACAGCACCAGGCCCAGGTAAATCAGCGCCGCCTGGTGCAGGCCCTCGCCTGCTTCGGCGAACTCGTTGGCCAGCGCCGAGGTGATGCTGTTGGCTGCCTGGAACAGGCTCAGCGAGTCGAGCTGGTTGAAGTTGCCGATGACGAAGGTAACCGCCATGGTTTCGCCCAGTGCCCGTCCCAGTCCCAGCATGATGCCGCCGACCACGCCAGCCTTGGTATAGGGCAGCACGACCTTGGAGACGACCTCCCAGGTGGTGGAGCCCAGGCCGTAGGCAGATTCTTTCAACAGCACCGGCGTGACCTCGAACACGTCCCGCATCACCGAGGCGATGAAGGGAATGATCATGATGGCCAGGATGATGCCGGCCGACAAAATGCCTATGCCCACGGGTGGGCCGGACACCAGCGCGCCCAGGTAGGGCACGCCGGTCAAAAGGCTTTGCAGCGGCTGCTGCACGTAGGTGGCCAGGATGGGGCCGAACACCAGCAGGCCCCACATGCCGTAGACGATGGACGGCACGGCGGCGAGCAGCTCGATGGCGGTGCCCAGCGGCCTTTTAAGCCATGCGGGCGACAGCTCGGTCAGGAACAGCGCGATGCCGAAGCTCACCGGCACCGCGATGACCAGGGCGATCAGCGAGGTGGCGATGGTGCCGTAAATCATGACCAGGCCGCCGTACTCGTTCTTGACGGGGTCCCAGACGCTGCTGGCCAGGAAGCCGAGGCCGTATTTGCTGATGGCGGGCCAGGCCCCTATCACCAGGGATACCAGGATGCCGGCCAGCAAGGCCAGCGTCAGCCAGGCCGCGCCCTGCGCAGCCCAGCCGAAAAGCCGGTCTGCCACGGGGCTTCTGCGCACGGCATTGCCGGGAGGAGGATTGGTCATGTCGCGTCCGGTCGCTTTGGCCGGGAGGTCAAAAGCGGCCCGGCTAGCCGGAAGTGTAGAGGACACGTGAGAAACCCCTATGGTTTGTAAAGACTGCGGAAAACGGCAGGCTGCGGTTCAGGCTGTGCTTACTTGTAGGCAACCGTCTTGCCGGACGCGTCCTTGATGTCGCCCCAGGCTTTTTCGATGATGGTCTTCACGGCGGCGGGCATGGGCACGTAGTCCAGGTCGTCGGCGGTCTTGTCGCCGTTTTTGTAGGCCCACTCAAAGAACTTGAGCGAAGCGGCGGCCTGGGCAGGCTTGTCCTGGACTTTTTGCATCAGGATGAAGGTCGCGCCGGTGATGGGCCACGAATCCTTGCCGGGCTGCTCGGTCAGGATCTGGTAGAAGCTCTTGGACCATTCGGCACCGGCCGCGGCGGCCTTGAAGGCGCTGTCTTCAGGCGAGACAAAGTTGCCGGCCGCGTTCTTCAGCTGGGCATAGGTCATCTTGTTCTGCTTGACGTAGGCGTATTCCACATAGCCGATCGAGTTGGGCAGGCGGCCGACGAATGCCGCCACGCCTTCGTTGCCCTTGCCGCCCGCGCCCACGGGCCAGTTGACGGCCGTGCCCTCGCCCACTTTGGACTTCCACTCGGCGTTGACCTTGCTCAGGTAGTTGGTGAAGATGAAGCTGGTGCCGGAGCCGTCGGCGCGGCGCACCGGTGCGATGGCCGCGTCAGGCAGTGCCAGCGTGGGGTTCAGCGCCTTGATGGCGGGGTCGGTCCACTTGGTGATCTTGCCCAGGTAGATATCGCCCAGCACCTGGCCGCTCAGCTTGAGCTGGCCGGGGGTGATGCCCTTGATGTTGACCACGGGGATCACGCCGCCGATCACGGTGGGGAATTGCATCAGGCCTTTTTTGGCCAGTTCGTCGTCTTTCAGGGGGGCGTCGGAGGCGCCGAAGTCGACGGTCTTGGCTTCAATCTGGCGCAGGCCGGCGCCGGAGCCCACGGACTGGTAGTTGATCTTGACGCTGGTGGCCTTGTTGTAATCAGCAGCCCACTTGGAATACAGGGGGGCGGGGAAGCTGGCGCCGGCGCCGGTGACGTCCTGGGCGGTGGCCAGGGTGGCAAAAGAGGCGAAGGCAAGGCCCATCGCGGCTGTCAGGGAAGCTTTGAAAGTCAGATTCATCAGAACACCTCTGGGTTGGAAATAGTCGGAATTGGTTGGAATCGGTTGAAATCAGCTGGGTTTGCCAGGGAAGATGCGTCGACTGTAGGAAGCTTGTGTGACAAGGCTGTGACAAATATGACAGCCGCCCGGGAGGCTTTCGCCCCTCTGGGCGTCACAAAAGCTTCAAATTTCCGTCACGAATCTGTCACCGGGCGCTCCTACGCTTGGCCCTGTCTTAATCAGGAGAAATTCCCATGTTGAACCGCCGCTTTCTGGTCCTTGCCGCCGCTGTCGCCGCCCTCGCCGGCTGCGCCACTTCCCCCACCCCGGTGTCCGTTGCCGACACCATTGCCGCCCAATCCCAGCTGAGCACGCTGAACGGCCTGGTGGCCAAGGCCGGACTGACTGACACGCTCAAGGGCACCGGCCCCTATACCGTGTTCGCCCCCACCAACGAAGCTTTCGCCAAAGTGCCAGCCAAGACCATGGACGAGCTGGCCAGAGACCCGGCCAAACTCAAGGCCGTGCTGAGCTACCACCTGATCCCCGGCAAGCTCATGGCCGCCGACGTGAAGAACGGCAACAGCAAAACCGTCAATGGCGCCAATGTGGCGCTCTCCAAGGCCGGCGAATTCGTCACCGTCGAGGACGCCATGGTCCAGACCGCCGACATCTCCGCCACCAACGGCGTGGTGCATGTGGTGGACGCCGTCCTGATGCCGCCAAGCCGCTGATTCCGCGCAAGGCCGCGTGCCTTGCTTTGCCTTGCCTTGCTACCCTTCAGGCCCCTGCCTTTCCCCGGAAAGCAGGGGCCTTCACAATTTCGCCGCATCTCATCTGACAACTGAGGACGGACACAGCATCAGGAACTCCCCATGCCCCTGCCCAAACTCCTCCCC
>NZ_JBKBEX010000052.1:0-8896 GCF_047303325.1 Polaromonas sp. CT11-55
CTCCCCGCCCATCCCCCTTTCACCGCCAAACCCTGTCAGGGCTAACAGGTTGACCGTTGCACGGGCCGCTCAACACAATGGTTCGCATCACAGGGGCGGGATTGACAGCAAGAGGGGGAGCGTTGGACGGCCCGCAGCATTGGCTGCGGGCACGACCGCGCAGGCATGTATGCCGGGGAGCGGCGCCATGCCACGGCTTGTCTGGAGTCTGAGTCCCACAGCGGTCTGGTTTCTTCACTCCAACAGAGGGCTTCTCATGACACGACTTCTCTCACGGCGCGCGCTGGTCATCACGCAGGCGGCATGGCTGGCGGCGGCATCGTCCGGCGCCTGGGCCCAGGCCAATCCCCCCCAAGGCAACGCGGCCAGCGGCAAGCTCGCGCTCGCCAAGCCCGCGGCCGCAAAGCCTGCCGCCGCGGCACCGGTGGCCATCGAATGGCCGACCAAACCGATACGCCTGCTGATAGGCTTTCCGCCGGGGTCGGTGCAGGATTTGTCGGCGCGCTCCATCAGCGAGCAGCTGTCAAAAACCCTGGGCCAGCCGGTGATTGTGGAGAACAAGGCCGGCGCCTCGGGCATCATCGCGGCCGACCAGGTGTCCAAGGCGACCGATATGCACACCTTTGGCGTGATGAACAACAGCCAGCTGACCATCGCCAAGCTGCTGAACCCGATGGCGCCTTACGACCCCGCCGTGGACCTGGCGCCCATCGCGCTGATAGGCACGACGCCCATGGTGATGGTGGTGAGCAATTTCGCGCAGGGCAGCACGCCGCAGGAATGGCTGACCTGGCTGCGCAACCAGGGCGACAAGGCCAACTACGGCTCGCCGGGCGCGGGTACGCCGGGCCACCTGGGCATGGAGCTGATCAAGAGCCGCAGCGGCGGCCTGGGCGTGATGCACGTGCCCTACCCCGGCAACCCGCAAATCATCACGGCCATGCTGGGCGGCCAGCTGCAGGCGGCGCTGCTGCCGCCAGGTTTGGCGATGCAGCAGGTCAAGGCCGGCAAGATGAAGGTCATAGGCGTGACCTCGGAGCAGCGCAGCATGCTGGCACCCGAGCTGCCGACGCTGCGCGAGGTGGGCATCATGGGCGCGGACATGGAGCTCTTCACCGCGCTGGCCGGCCCGGCCTCGCTGCCGGCCGCCGTGCGCGACAAGCTGGGCGCGGCGGTGATAGATGCGCTCAAGACCGGCGACACGCGCCAGCGCCTGATCACGGTGGGCTGGCAGCCGGCGCCCTCCACGGCCGAGGGCCTGCGCACCCGCATGCGCGCCGACACGCGCAACCTGGGCGGCATCATCATGCTGCGGGGTATACGGGCGGATAGCTGAGCTGCCCAACGCTTTGACGCCAGCCCTGATCGGCGCTGGCGTTTGAATTTGGGTCAAATTCACATTTCGGCGCGGGCGCTGGTTTTGCGCTTGCTCCCCATCGACATCCGTGACAAAGTGTGTCCGGCTGCCGGGCACGGGCTTCTCAGCGCGCGGTGCCAGGCCGTTGTGGGAGCATTGAGTCCCTCTCATACACAACAACATACTGGAGGAAGCATGCGCACCGTGACCAAGATTTTTACCTGCGTGGTCCCACTTGTTCTACTGGGCGGATGTATCCCCCGAGTGCCGCCGGGCTGCAACTCGCTGGTGGAAAAAAGCGCGGGGGCCATCCATGTGAAGGGGCTAACAATTCCCGTGGGGAGCTCTGACATCATTAAGCTGGGTGAAGGCGAATACACGCCAGCTGCCCGCCAAACAATTTCCGATGCGATTTTGCGGGTAAACGAGTACCGGCTGGCTCAGTGCAACCTGGTCTCGTTACTACTGGAGCTGAAACCGCAGCCCGTCGACAAGATCGCCGCGATCGGCGACAAAATCGCCAAGTCCAATGAGCTGATTCTTCAGATCACCGAAGACATTCGCAAGAATCCTGACTCTGCGAAGGTGGTGGAAGGCGTCAAGACCAAGGAGGCCGAACTGCCCAAGGACGAAAAAGGTGCCGGCCTGCCCGAAGGCAGTGATTCGCAGCTCAAGGTGGTACATATCAGACTGGGGGAGTTGACTGCTTCGGTCAATGAGAATTCCCGCAAGCTGGAAACTCTTGCGACCCGCGGTGCCTCGCCGCAAGAGCAGACACAGCTTCTGCCGGGGAAGTTTTCGGTCACGGGTTTTGCTGTGGGGGCGAGCACGTTAACGCCGGCCATGAGAAAAGACATCGTGACGCAATTTGGGCGGCTGATGCAGGCAGCGCCCAAAGCGGAGCTGCTTCAATTTGACGTGGTGGGCTATGCCGACAGCTCAGGCAGTTATCTACACAACCTGCAATTGGGCTTGGCCCGGGCCCATTCTGTGGGGACCTTCCTACAGGCAGAAGTATCAGGAAAGCGCTCGGTCTTGAGAACGGTTACTAGCGCAGGAAGCGCCCAAGGAGGCGCAGATGCACGGCGTGTGGAAGTGTATGTATTGTCCATCTAAGCGCCCAGCTTAGTTCCTCAAGACCGGGGGCGCCCAGGCCGCTTGGGGCCTGTGGTTTACTTGTGCTTTACCGAAGCACTACCCGCCGGACGCGCAAGCGTCCCGAAAATAGGCGGGGCGCGCAAGGCCGCGCGGCAACCACAGGAAGAGGACATGCATATTTCATCGGCACACTGGCGAGCGGGCGCCGCCGCCCTGCTGCTGGCGGGACTGGCTTGCGCCAGCCATGCTCAATACAGCACCGGGGGCGCGTACAACACAGGGGGCGCACGCCCCCACCGCCCCGGCGAGGCCCAGGCGGAAGGCCCGCAGGCGCCGCGCGTGCAGTCGCGCTGGGAGCAGGTCAGCCGCCGGCTGTTTGACCTGCGGGTGGCGCTGCAGATCACGCGCGAGCAAGGCCCGGCCTGGGAGAATTTCCGCGGGCGCTTCCTGGACATGGCGACCAGCGGCCCGGCCGGCCAGCGCATCGTGGATGAACAGACCGCGAAAGACGCCTTCCAGTACCTGCTGGCCGACGCGCAAAGGCGCTCCAACATGCTGGCGACGCTGGACGCCACCGCGCAAGTCTTGCTGGCCCAGTTCAGCCCCGAGCAGATGCAGATCGCCGACCGGGCGCTGCCCGGGCTGCTGGCGGACTACGGCGGCAGCCGGTAAGACCCGGGCTAACCGGTCGTCGATTTCAGGGCCAGCATCACCACAATGACCACGGCCAATACAAGCGACAGCCCTTTCCAGAACGCCAACGGGTTTCGTTCCAGCAGCGGCTGACGCGTCTTGTGCATAAAGGCCTGGCTGGGGTGGCGCAGGTCATAGACAAACTCCGACAGCTCGCCATAACGTTTGGCCGGGTCGGGATGCACGGCCTTGCGCAGCACATCGTCTATCCAGGCCGGGATCTCGCGGTCGTCGCGCAGCGCGGAGTCGTAGCGCAGCTTGTTTTGCGCGGCGCGCGTGCGGCTTTTGGCGACTTCGGCGCCGTAGGGCAGCCGCCCGGTGAGCATCTGGTAGGTGATGACGCCCAGCGAAAACAGGTCCGAGCGCGTGGTGCCGCCCTCGCCCAGAAAATACTCGGGCGCTGAATACTGGGCCGTGCCCAGGATGTCATCCCGCCCGCCGGGACCGTCAAGCTCCGCAAGGCTGGCCACGCGGGTGGCGCCGAAGTCGATGATCTTGGCGGTGCCGGTGTTGTCGATCATGATGTTCTCGGGCCGCAGGTCCTGGTGCAGCATCTCCAGCCGGTGAAAGGCGCGCAGGCCTTTGGCGATCTGCTCCACCAGGCCGCGCACCGACTCCAGCGCGGGCCGGGGGTTGTCAATCATCCACTGGGCCAGCGTCTGCCCGTCTATGTATTCGGTGGCCACATACACATAGTGGCGCTTGCGGGTCGGTACATAGGGCTTGAGCACATGGGCGCTGTTGATGCGCCGGGCGATCCACTCTTCGGTCAGGAATCGCTCCAGGTAAACCGGGTCGCCGCCCAGGTCTATGGACGGGGTTTTGAGGATGGCGAGCGCGCCGGTGTCCTTGTCGGTGGCCAGGTAAATATGGCTGCGGCTGCTGCCCTGCACTTCGCGAACAATGGTGTAGCCGTCAAACTGCGTCCTGGCCTCGAGGATGGGCGGCAGCGGCAGGCCTGAGAGTTGCTGCAGCATCTCACCGGCTTCGCGGCGGGGCAGCGCATCGACGCGCACGATCTGGGCTGTGAGGTTGTCGCCGCTGCCGCGTTCAAAGGCTTTGTCGACGATGGCCCTGGCGGCAAGCTCAAGGCCTCCGGGTGCGTCGGCGCCGCCGCGGATGATGGCGGCCATGTCGTGCTCGCTGACGTGTTCGTACACGCCGTCGGTGGCCAGCAAAAAGATGTCGCCCTGCTCTACCTGCTGGGTCTGGTAGTCGATCTCCAGCTGGGGCTTGAAGCCCAGCGCGCGGCCCAAATAGCTTTGGCCCTGGGCGATCCACACGCGGTGGTCGCGGGTCAGTTGCTCCAGCGCCTTGCCGCGCAGGCGGTAGATGCGCGAATCGCCCACATGAAAAATATGCGCGGTGGCCGACTTGATGACCATGGCGCTCAGGGTGCACACATAGCCCTTGTCCTTGTCGTAGCGGTAGGGGCTTTTTTGCGTCTGCGCATGCAGCCAGGAGTTGGTGGCGCTCAGGATGCGCTCGGCCGAGGTCTTGACCGACCAGGCTTCCGAGGTGCAGTAATAGTCTTCCAGGAAGCCGGTGACGGCGTACTGGCTGGCCACGTCGCTGACGGCGCTGCTGCTGATGCCGTCGGCCAGCGCGATGGCGATGCCCTTGGCGCTGAGCTGCGGCTCTTCGGGTACGTAGATGCCGTGGAAGTCCTGGTTGGTCTCCTTGCGGCCCTTGTCCGAATACTGGCCCGCCGATATTTTCAGTTCAGGGGACATAGTGGCTGACGGCAAAGCCCTCGCGCAACTTGCATGCGCGAGGGCTTTTGTTGTGGAGGCGGATTATTTGATGGAACGGATCGGTCCGGTTTTAACGTGCGTAGCGTACAGCGTCAGGCCGGTGAAGGCCAGGCCGCCCACCAGGTTGCCCAGCACGGTGGGGATTTCGTTCCAGAGCAGGTAGTCCATGAAGGTGAAATGCGCGCCCAGCAGCAGGCCAGAAGGGAACAAAAACATGTTCACGATGGAGTGCTCGAAGACCATGTAGAAAAACAGCATGATGGGCATCCACATCGCGATCACCTTGCCGCTGACCTGGGTGGAGATCATCGCGCCGACCACGCCGGCCGACACCATCCAGTTGCACAGCATGCCGCGCACGAAGAGCGTGAGCATGCCGTTGGCGCCGTACTTCTGGTAGCCCAAGGTGCGGTTCTCGCCCACCACCCCTATGGCCTTGCCGACCGCGCTGGGCTCTGTGGAAAAGCCATTGGTGACGTAAATCGCCATCATCACGGCCACCGTGAACGCCCCCAGGAAGTTGCCGGTAAAGACCAGACCCCAGTTGCGCAGCACGCCCTTGACGGTGACGCCCGGGCGCTTGTCGATCAGCGCCAGCGGGCACAGCACGAACACACCGGTCAGCAAATCAAAGCCGAACAGGTAGAGCATGACAAAACCCACCGGGAACAGCACGGCGCCCAGCAGGGGCTGGCCGGTCTGCACATTGATGGTGACGGCAAACCAGGCCGCCAGGGCCAGAATGGCGCCGGCCATGTAGGCCCGGATAACGGTGTCGCGGGTGGACATAAAGATCTTGGACTCCCCCGCGTCCACCATCTTGGTCACAAATTCCGAAGGCACTAGATAAGCCATATGTTCCTCAAGTTTTTTGCTATCGGCCTCAAACGGCCAAAAAAAAAATCCACCCCCAGGCGCCCCCAAAGTGGGAGGCTGGAAGTGGACGTCGTTATCCATTGATCCGCCGGGCAACGGCCCTACATAGGTACAGGCCGCGCCTTGCCCGGCCGTCGTTAGCCGGGCGGATCACTCAAAGCAACTACTGTGCCGCCGGGATTGCGGCCTGAAACCGGCGTTTTTGCCCCCGCATGTGCCGGCAACGCGGGCACATTGCCCCAAATGCGTGCGCCTGCCGGGACCGGCTCAACATTTTGGTGCTTACTTCACCAGCTCCAGCACCTCGGCTTTTTTCTTCTTGAGCAGCAGCACCAGGAACTTTGCGGGCTGGGTGCTGCTGGCGTTGCGGCCCACGGTATGGATGTCGTTCGGGCCTTCGTAAAAGCTCTGGCCGGCCGTCAGCGTGACCTCCTTGCCGCCCTTGACCTGCATCACGATAGCCCCCTCAAGCACATAGACAAAGGCATGCGCGTGATGGCGATGCACCGGGTCGGCGGCGCCGGGAGCGTAGTCCACCGTAATCATCAGTCCTTCCTTGCCGGGAAGGTCGGACAGGTCCTTGGCCATGACCGGCTTGACGGTCACGCCCTCGGGGCCGGCGGCGATGGCGGGCTGGGCGAGCAAGGCGGCGCTTGCGAGAAACAGGGAAACACAGGTCTTGTTCATGATGGCTTCTTCATAGGTTGCGGGGCGCAGTTCGGGATTGAGGCGCACCTGCCTCTATGACGATTGGCGGCGCCGGTTTGTGACAGGCCCGCCTTGCTCCCTCGCCTGCCGACCGCCTAACGTCGGGCTTGAGATTTGAACCACTCCTCGAACGCTATCGCGCCCAGACGCGCCTTGCCGACGGGCACCAGGGTGTCGTCCTTGAGCTCGGCGCCAAAGTAGCGCGCCTGCGGGTCGGCGACGACCTTGCGCGGGTCATTGCTTGCCGTCAGGAAGCGCTGCACGAGGTCCGGCAAGCGCACTTTCTCCGGGCCGGCGATCTCGACCGTGTCGTTGACCGGCGCGCCCAGCGTGAAGTCGGCCATCGCGGCGGCCACGTCGTCGGACGCGATGGGTTGCACAAAGGCCGGCGACAGGCGCACCGTCTGCCCTTCGGTGCCCGACTGGGCGATGCCGCCCAGGAACTCCATGAACTGGGTGGAGTGGACGATGGTGTAGGGGATGCTGCTGGCCCTGATGATTTTTTCCTGGGCGATCTTGCCGCGGAAATAACCGCTTTCCACCAGCTTGTTGGTGCCGACGACGGAGAGCGCGACGTGGTGCAGCACACCGGCGGCCGCTTCGGCCGCCAGCAGGTTGCGGCCCGAGGTTTCAAAAAATTCCAGCACGGCCTTGTCTTCAAACGAGGGCGAATTGGCCACGTCGACCACCACCTGGGTGCCCGCGAGGACCTCGGCCAGCCCTTGGCCGGTGAGGGTGTTGACGCCGGATGCCGGCGATGCGGCGATGGCCTCGTGGCCGCGCTGGCGAAGGATGTTGACGAGTTTGGATCCGATGAGGCCTGAGCCTCCGATGACGACGATTTTCATAGATGTTCCTTCAGGTTGAGTGGCTCGAAGTTGAGTACCACCTGCATCTATGACGATTGACGTTGCCGGTTTGTGACGCCTGCGCCCTGCCCTGACCATTTCTCTTGCCCCTTACCCCAGCGGAGGAAGGAGTCATTCACCAAGCGATGCCTCCACGGAAAAAACCGGGCACACGTCGGCTGCTGGGAGCTCAGGCCGACGCGGCTTTTGCTTCGAGCAGTTTCACCATGGCCCACAACACCCGGTTCGCGGGCACGGCCACGCCCAGCGCCTCGCCGCGCTTGACGATCAGGCCGTTGAGGTAGTCGATCTCGGTGGGCTTGCCGCGCGCCAGGTCCTGTGCCGTGGAAGCGTACTGGTTGGGCATGCTGCCGGCCAGCTTTTCGACGGCGGTGTGCACGTCGCCGGCCACCTGCACGCCTTCGGCCTTGGCGACCGCCAGGCATTCGGCGACCACGTCGCGCATCACATCGATGACGCCCACGCCCTGCACCGTCTTGCCGTAAGGCAGCTGGGCGATGGCCGAAACCGCGTTGTAGGCGCAGTTGAGAATAAGTTTGGCCCAGAGCGCACCGCGCACATTGGCCGATATCTCGGTGGGCACACCGGCGGCAACCAAGGCCTGCGCCACGCTGTCGCTGAGGGCCGAGGGCTCAATCACCAGGTCGCCTCGGCCATGGTGCTTGAGGTGGCCGGGGCCGGCCATTTCGGTCGCGACATAGACCACGGCGGCGGCCACGGCAGTTTCCGGCAGCACCGCGCGCAGGCGGTCGGCATTGTCCACGCCGTTTTGCAGGCACAGCACCAGGGTGTTGGCCTTGAGGTGCGGTTGCATCAGCGCGCCGGCCGATTCAGTGTCAGTGGACTTGACGCAAAACAGCACCAGGTCGGCGCCCTTGACGGCGGCCGGGTCGCTGCTGGCGGCCAGGCGCACGTGCTCGTCGAACATGCGGGTTTCCATGCGCAGGCCGTCGCGCTCAATCGCCGCCACATGCTGGGGCCGCGCGACCAGCACGACCTCATGGCCGGCACGCGCAAGCATGCCGCCGAAATAACAACCGACGGCGCCTGCGCCCATCACGGCGACTTTGAGGGATTGGGTCATGACTGCCTTCTGGTGCGAGGGAGATGTGAAGACAGCGATTGTGGTGGAAGTCCGCCGTGTCTGCAGGCGCCCCCACGGAGCCCCTAACCGAGGCTGCCGGCAAAACGCCGGCCCAATTGTTCGCGCTCGAAGGCCTCGGCGACAAAGTCGATGAAAACACGGGTCCTGGCGGGCATCTGGCTGCGCGTGGCGTAGTAAATCGAGATGGCGCCCGCATCCACATACCAGCGCGGCAGCAGCCTGACGAGTTCGCCGCGCTCCAGTTGCGGCAGCACGTCGGGCACGGCCAGCAAGGTCACGCCCAGGCCCATCAGGGCCGCGGCGCGCATGGCGGTGGGATCGTTGACCACCACGGATTCGGGCTGGGGGGCCGGGAATTAAATGGCCGCCCCCACGGCGCCAAAACCATGGCGGAAGTCGCCCCGGGCGCGGGCTGGGAAGTGGATTACCCCGAGCC
>NZ_JBKBEX010000053.1:0-8396 GCF_047303325.1 Polaromonas sp. CT11-55
TTCCTCCCCCATCGCCCTGCCCGCCGTCTCGCCCCGCGCTCTGGAACTGATCCAGGCCCTGGTGCGCATGAACACCGTCAGCGACAACAGCAACCTGGAACTGATCCATTTCGTGCGCGACGAACTCGCCCGGCTGGGCGTGGCCAGCCGCATCACCACCAACGCCGGCAAGACCAAGGCCAATCTGTTCGCCACGCTGGGCGAAGGCAAGCCGGCCGGCATCATCCTCTCGGGCCATACCGATACCGTGCCCTGGGACGGCCAGGACTGGACGCTGGACCCGCTGTCAGCCGCCATCGAGGGCGGGCGGCTCTACGGGCGCGGCAGCTGCGACATGAAGGGCTTTATCGGCATGGCCCTGGCCCACGCCGGGGACTTCCTGAACAGCCAGGCGCCCTTTGCGCTGCACCTGGCGCTGAGCTATGACGAGGAAGTCGGCTGCCTGGGCGTGAGGGAACTGATCGCCGACATGAAGGACGCCAGCATCGCGCCGCTGGCCTGTATCGTCGGGGAGCCGACCAATATGGTGCCGGCCACGGCGCACAAGGGCGTGTACCGCTACAAATGCTGCGTGCGCGGCAAGGAGGCGCACTCCTCGCTCACGCCGCAGTCGGTCAACGCCATCGAGATGGCGGCGCGCGTGGTCGGCAAGCTGCGCGACATGGCCGAGGGTTTTGAGGCCAGCGAGCCGCGCTACGAGGGTTTCGACGTGCCGTTCAGCACCGCCAGCGTCGGGCAGTTCCACGGCGGCATCGCCGACAACGTGGTGCCGCGCGACGCCGAGTTCCGCTATGAATTCCGCAACCTGCCCACGGCCGACGCGCATGCGATGCAAAAGGAAATTCTGGCCTATGCGGAACGCGCGCAGCCGGCGATGCAAAAAGTCTCGCCCGATGCCGGCTTCAGCTTTGAGACGATTTGTGAGGTGCCGGCCTTCCTGGGCTCGGCCGGCGACGAGGTGACCCGCCTCGCGCAGCGCCTGGCCGGCACGCGGGAAACCACGCTGGTGGCCTTCGGCACCGAAGCGGGCATCTTCAAGGGCGCAGGCATTCCCACCGTGGTCTGCGGGCCCGGCAGCATTACCCAGGCGCACCAGCCCGACGAATTTGTGAGCCTGGAGCAGCTGGCGCGCTGCCAGGCTTTCATGGAAGGTTTGGTGAAAACAAGCGCGCTTCGTTAAAAGGCGGGTTTTCACGCGGGCCATCGCGGAACCGGCTTTGCCGGGCCGCAGGTGGCGCCCCCTTGAGGGGGAGGCGGCCGTAGGCCGCTTCGGGGGGAGTCAAGCCCTTCAAGTCCTTACGCGGCCGTCACCCGTCAGCATGGACAGTTCCACAAAACTGGAGGCCACATGGTCCGTCGCCGAGAAGGACACGGAGAAACCGCCCAGCGACTGGCTGCCCATGCCTTCCAGGCCGGCGATCAGCGACTCGCGGCTGACCTTGGCGGCCCCGCCGCGCTTGAGCCCGTCCACGAAAACCTTGGCGGCCACATACCCCTCCATGCTGGAGAAATTGACCTGGGCATTGCCCGCCGCCTTGGCCGCGTCGACGAACTCACGCGCGATGAGGCGGGCCGTGTTGTAAGGCGAGGGCATGACCTGCGAGACCACCACGCCCGCGCCGTCCTTGCCGAGCTCGTCGGCCAGCGCCTGGGTGCCTACAAAGGACACGTTGTAAAAGGTGCCGCCGTAGCCGGCCTTGCGGGCCTCACGGATGAAGGCCGCGCAGGCCTTGTAGGCGCCGATCTGCACTACCGCGTCGGGCCCGGCAGCGACCAGGGTTTTGACCGCGCCGGCCACGTTCACCGTGTTGCGCTCCACCGTCGCCAGCGCCACAGGCTTGAGGTTTTGCGCCGCCAGGGCCAGCGTCACGCCGTCCAGGCCGGCCTTGCCGTAGGCATCGTTCTGGTAGAACACCGCGATTTTTTTCAGGCCCAGGCTGGTCAGCTGTTTGACGATGAGGCCGGTTTCGTCGTTGTACGAAGCGCGCACGTGGAAGGCGTACTTGTTGAAGGGATCGCGCAGCGCCATGGCGCCGGTGAAGGGGGCGAAAAACGGCACCTTGTCCTTGGTCGCCAGCGGCAGCGCGGCGATGCTGGTGGGCGTGCCGATGTAGCCGAACAGCGCGAACACGTCGTCGGCAATCAGCTTGCGGGTGTTTTCGGCGCAGCGCTCGGGCTCGTAGCCGTCGTCGAGATTGCGGATCTCGATCAGGCGTTTGCCGATGCCGCCCTGGGCGTTGACCTGGTCGAAGTAAACCTTGGCACCCTGGTGGAACTGGATGCCCAGCTGCGCAGCCGGACCGGTGAAGGCGGCGGACTGGCCCAGGATGATTTTGTCGGCCTGGGCATGGGCGACGTTAAAGCCGGCCAGCGTGGAGGCGCCGGCAAGGATGGAAAATTTTCTGCGAGTGAGGTTCATCCCTCGATTCTCGCAACACAACTTACAGCCTGGTTACCCTCATGCGTAACAGGAGGAAAGCCTGTGAGATAGGTCACTACTTTGGGCTTACACGGAAGGCTGGTCGTCAGCAAATTGCCAGCTTTCCGAGGGTTCAGCCCTATTCCCTGACCCGCCCCATCGCATCGATCAGGCTGAGTTCGACCAGCTTGGAGCCCACGCGGTCGCCGTCGAAGTGAATACGAAAGCCGCCCAGGTTCAGGTCCTGCAGGCTGTCCAGCGCCTTGCGCAGCTTGGCCCGGGTCGGGTCCTTGCCGGCTCTGCGCAGGGCTTCGGTGTAGGTCCAGGCGGCGATATAGCCTTCCAGCATGTAGACATTGGACTTGCCGAGCTTGGCCGCCAGCGCATCGGCCTGCATTTCGCGCACCAGCACGCTTTTGGCGTTGTCCGACTTGGGCGTCACGCGCACCACCACCACGCCGGCGCCGGCCGCGCCCAGTTGCTCGGCCAGCAGGCTTTCGCCGGTGCTCGAAAAACCGTAGATAGGCCCGCGAAAACCCTTGGCGCGCAGGTCGCGTATGGCATTGGCCGCGCCCGAGGCGTCGCTGATCACCAGCACCGACTCCGGTTTTTTGGCCAGCACCTGGTCCACGCTGGTGGCGACGCTGCCGCCGGAAAGCGCCGATTTGGCCACCAGGTTGGCGCCCAGCCCGCCCATGGTGCGCTCGGCCGAATCCAGCGCTGCGAGCGACTCCAGGTCCTTGCCGTGCAGGATGGCCAGCTTGCGCATGCCCAGGGTCTCGGCGTGGCGCGTGATCATCGCGGCCTCTTCGGAATAGCCGGGCCGCACCGAATAAACATTCGGGTAGAGCGAGCCACGCAACTCGTCAGCGCCGGCCATGGGCGCGAACAGCAGGATGTCGGTGTCCTTGAGCAGCGGATTGACGGCGGTGACCTGCGGCGAGCCGTAGTAGCCGAACAGCGAGAACACCTTCTGGTCCAGCAGCTTTTTGGTATTGGCCACCGTGGTGTCGGGGTTGCCCACGTCATCCAGCGTGGTGAGCTCTATCTTGCGGCCGTTGACGCCGCCGCCCGCATTGACCCGCTCGAAGTAAAGCCGCGCGCCCTGCGCGAAGGGCAAGGCCAGCGTGGCACCTGGCCCCGTCATGGCCAGGGACTGACCCAGGGTGACGGCGGTCTTGCTGACGCCGTCCTCGGCATTGACCCCTGCCGCGAGCAGGCCGGCCAGGGCCGCTACCATGGTGACTCTGGCGGCGGCGCGGAATGCCCGCATTCCGTTCATTGTTGTTGTCATGCTGTGTCTCCCCCGGGATGCGACGATCAAGCCAATATAAAGTTGAACCATGAGCAATACCATCAGCATCTCCCCTAGGACCGAGGCCAACCCTGACAGCCGGCTGAAGCCGGGCGCCACGCAAGTGCTGGGCGCCTGCCCGCACGACTGCCCCGACACCTGTTCGCTGCTGACCACGGTGGAGAACGGCATTGCCACCCGCGTGCAAGGCAATCCCGAGCATCCTCACACCGGCGGCGTGTTGTGCAACAAGGTCTCGCGCTACACCGAGCGAACCTACCACCCCGAGCGCCTGCTGGGCCCGCTCAAGCGCAGCGGCCCCAAAGGCAGCGGGCAGTTCGAACCCGTGAGCTGGGAGGCTGCGCTGGCCGACATTGCCACGCGCCTCAAGGCCATCGCGGCGCACGACCCCGAGGCCATCGTGCCCTATAGCTATGCCGGCACCATGGGCCAGGTGCAGGGCGAAAGCATGGCCGGGCGTTTCTTCAACCGGCTGGGCGCGTCTTTCCTGGACCGCACCATCTGCTCCTCGGCCGGGGGCGAGGCCCTGACGCAGACCCTGGGCGGCAAGGTCGGCATGCGCGTGGAGTTTTTCGCCGAGTCCAAACTCATCATCATCTGGGGCAGCAACTCCATAGGCAGCAACCTGCATTTCTGGCGCTACGCGCAGCAGGCCAAGCGCGACGGCGCCAAACTCGTCTGCATAGACCCGCGCCGCAGCGAAACCGCCGAGAAATGCCATGAGCACATCGCGCTGCTGCCCGGCACCGACGCCGCGCTGGCACTCGCGCTGATGCACGAACTCATCACCCACGACTGGCTGGACCACGACTACATCGCACGCCACACCCTGGGCTGGGAAAGCCCGGACGGCGGGCTGCGCGAACGCGCGCTGCAATGGAGCCCCGAGCGCGCCGCTGCCGTCTGCGGCGTGCCGGCCGGGCAGATACGCTCGCTGGCACGTGATTACGGCGAATGCATGGTGAACAGGCAACCGGCCGCCATACGCCTGAACTACGGCATGCAGCGCGTGCACGGCGGCGGCAACGCGGCCCGCGCCATCGCCTGCCTGCCCGCGCTCACAGGCGCCTGGCGGTACCGCGCCGGCGGCGTGCTGCTGAGCAGCTCCGGCCTGTTCCCGGTGGACAAGGCCGCCCTGCAGCGGCCCGAGCTGCTCAAGGGCCGGCAGCCGCGCACCATCAACATGAGCACCATAGGCAACGCGTTGCTGGAGCCCGCATCAAAGCAATTCGGCCCGAAGATCGAGGCCCTCATCGTCTACAACAGCAACCCGGTGGCGGTCGCCCCCGAGTCCGGCAAGGTGGTGCAGGGCTTTGCCCGCGAAGACCTTTTCACCGTGGTGCTCGAACACTTCCAGACCGACACCGCCGATTACGCCGACTACATCCTGCCGGCCACCACACAGCTGGAGCACTGGGACGTGCACGGCGCCTACGGCCACACCGACGCGCTGCTGAACCGCCCGGCCATCGCGCCGCTGGGCCAGGCCAAACCCAACACCCAGATCTTTCGCGAGCTGGCGGCCCACATGGGATTTGCCGATCCGTGTTTTTCCGACAGCGACGAGCAACTGTGCCGCGCGGTGTTCGGCGACAAGGTCGATTTCCAGCAGTTGCTGGACAAGGGTTTTGCCACGCTGGACCTGCCCGACGCGCCCTTTGCCGAGGGCAACTTCCCCACGGCCTCGGGCCGCTGCGAATTCTTCAGCGCGCGGCTGGCGGCCGAAGGTGCCGACGGCCTGCCCGGCCATGTGCCCAACCATGAGGCCGCGGGCTCTTCCACGCAATTCCCGCTGGCCATGATCTCGCCGCCGGCGCGCAACTTCCTGAACTCCAGCTTCGTCAACGTCAAAAGCCTGCGCGACATCGAGGCCGAGCCGGTGCTGGAAATCCACGCCGACGACGCCGCCGCGCGCGGCATCACCACGGGCGCCATCGTCAAGGTGTTCAACCAGCGCGGCGAATACCGGGTCAAGGCCGAGGTCTCGGCACGGGCGCGGCGCGGTGTGGTCAACGGCCTGGGCATCTGGTGGCGCAAGCTGGGCCTGGACGGCACCAACGTCAACGAACTCACCAGCCAGCAGCTGACCGACATGGGCCGCGGCCCGGTGTTTTACGACTGCCTGGTGCAGGTGCAGCGCGAGGCACAGGCCGCCTGAGCTTGCCGATGAAACGCGGCACGCTGAAAGGGACCCAGGCCGTGGCGCTGGCCGCGGCCCTGGGCCTGGCGGGCTGCGCCGACCTGGGCTACTACTGGCAGTCCGTCAGCGGCCACTTGCAGATGCTCAACGCGGCCCGGCCGGTGGACGACTGGCTGGGCGACGCCCAGGCCTCCGGGCAACTTAAAAGCCGGCTGGCGCTGTCGCAGCGCATACGCAGCTTCGCCGTGAGCGAACTCAAGCTGCCCGACAACCCCAGCTACCGGCGTTATGCCGACCTGCGCCGCAGCGCCGTCGTGTGGAACGTGGTGGCCGCGCCCGAGTTCTCATTGACGCTCAAGACCTGGTGCTTTCCGGTCACGGGCTGCGTGGGCTATCGCGGTTATTTCGACGAAGCCGAGGCGCGCGCCGAGGCCGAACGGCTGAAGGCGCAAGGACTGGAAACCAGCGTCTATGGCGTGCCGGCCTATTCCACGCTGGGCTGGATGAACTGGGCCGGCGGCGACCCGCTGCTCAATACCTTTATCGGCTATCCCGAGGGCGAACTCGCGCGGCTGATCTTTCACGAACTCGCGCACCAGGTGGTTTACGCCAAAGACGACACCATGTTCAACGAGTCCTTCGCCACCGCCGTCGAGCGCATGGGCAGCCAGCGCTGGCTGGACAGCGAGGCCGCTCACGGCAACGATAAAGCCCGCCAGGATTACCTCCAGTTTGACGGCCGGCGCCGGCAGTTCCGCGCGCTGGCACTGGCCACGCGGCTGGAACTGGCCGAAATCTACGACAGGAAGCCGGCAACGGATGCGGACAAAGCCGCGCAGGCGGCCTTGAAAGCCCAGGCCTTGGCGCGCTTTCACGACGGCTATACCGCGCTCAAGGCCTCCTGGGGCGGCTTCGCGGGCTACGACCCCTGGGTGGCGCGCGCCAACAACGCGGCCTTCGGCGCGCAGGCCGCCTATGATGAGCTGGTGCCCGGCTTCGAGACGCTGTTCGAGCGCGAGGGCCGCGACTGGCAACGGTTTTATGATGCGGTGAAAAGGCTGGCCGGCCTGCCCAAGGAAGAACGGCGCAAAGCGCTTAAAACGAAAAATACGGACAACAACACGGAGACGTCGAATGGCTGACATCCACATCCAGCGCGAACACAGCCTGGGCCTTGCCGAGGCACGCAAAATCGCCTTCAAGTGGGCCGAGCAGGTCGAAGAAAAGTTCGACATGGAATGCACCTATGAAGAAGGCAAGACCGAAGACATCGTGAGCTTCACCCGCTCGGGCGTCAGCGGCACGCTGGTGGTCACCAAAGACAGCTTCGACCTGAACGCCAAGCTCGGCTTCCTGCTGGGCGCTTTCAAGGACAGGATTGAAAGCGAGATCGTGAAAAACCTGGACACGCTGATCGCGAAGAAGCCCGCCGCCGCCAAAAAAGCCCCGGCCAAAAAGAAAAGCGCCTGAGCCCTTTCCGGGCCCACACCCAGGCCAGCCTTTCACTGTGAACTACAACCTCGCCCGCTTCGACCTGGTGTCCGTGCGCCTGGCCGTGGCCTGCGCGCAAACCGGTAGCCTGACCGCGGCAGCGCGCGACTCGCACCTGGCGCTGGCCGCGGCCAGCCGGCGCATACGCGAGCTCGAGGACGCCCTGGGCGACGCCCTGTTTGAACGCCATGCGCGCGGCCTGCTGCCCACGGCGGCCGGCCGCGTCTTCGTCAAGCACGGCCTGACCCTGCTGCAAACCATGGAACAGCTGGGCGGTGAACTGGCCGACCTTCGGCGCGGCATCGCGCGCCACATACGCCTGTGCGCCAGCAGCGCCGCCATCAGCCAGTTTTTGCCGCCGCTGCTCGCGCGCTACGGTGAGCTGCACCCCCAGGTGCACATCGACCTGGAAGAACAGGTGTCCGAGGCCGTCGTGACCACCCTGCGCGAAGGCCGGGCCGACGCGGCGGTGTTTGTCGAGGGGCCCGACACCACGGGGCTGGACACGCGCCTCTTTCGCGAGGACGAGCTGGTGCTGATACTGCCGGCCGGCCATGCGCTGGCGCGCAGCAAGGCGCCGCTGGCCTTTGCCGACGCGCTCGACGAAGAATGGATCAGCCTGACGACCGGTGCCGCCATGCTGCAAAAGCAGCAGCAGGCTGCGCTGGCCGCGAACCGCCCGCTGAAATTGCGCATGCAGGTGCGCAGCTTCGACGCGGTGTGCCATATGGTGGCCTCGGGCCTGGGGGTGGCCGTGCTGCCCAAGGGCGCCACACTGCCCCTCATTAAAAGCATGAAGCTGGGCTGGCGGCCGCTGTCCGACGGCTGGGCGAAGCGTCGCCTGCTCGCAGCCACCATGGCGGGCCAGCCCGATGCCGCCATCGCCACCTTGGTGGACTTCCTGGCGCAGCCTTCGCAAAACGCGAAAGCCAGGAGCCCAAAGCGGTAATGGACGGAGCGGACCCCGGGCGGCACACTGCCGGCCATGGCCTCCAATGAACACCCCCCTGGCCCCCCCCCCCCCCCCCCCC
>NZ_JBKBEX010000054.1:0-7747 GCF_047303325.1 Polaromonas sp. CT11-55
TTTTTTTCCCTGGGGGGGGGGGGGGGGGGGGTTTTTTTGCCGGGCTTTTTCCATTTTTTGGGGGGGGGGGGGGGGGGCACCCCCCCCCCCCCCCCGCTCTCAGCAGAGGAAAGAGGAAGAGCGCACCGCCGGAGCAAGACCCGGCCCCCCCCCGGAGGAGCAAAAAGATCACCCTGCCCCAACACTGCCAGTGACAGGCAAAACAATCCCGGTGATATAGCTGGAACACACCGGTGATGCCAGGAATACATAAGCCGGTGACAGTTCCTCGGGTTGCGCCGGCCGCCGCATGTCGGTCTTCTTGCCGAAGTCCTGGACCATGTCGGCCGGTGAATCGGCCGGATTCAGCGGGGTCCAGACCGGGCCGGGCGCGATGGCATTCACGCGTATGCCCTTGTCGATCAGGTTGCTGGCCAGCGCCTTGGTGAAGGCGTGGATCGCGCCTTTGGTGGCCGAATAGTCGAGCAGTTTGGCGCTGCCCTCCAGTCCGGTGACCGAGCCGGTGTTGATGATGCAGGAGCCCTTCTTCAGATGAGGAACCGCAGCTTTGGCCATGTGGAAGTAGCCGTACACATTGGTGCGCAGGGTTTCGTCAAAGCGCTCTTCCGTCAGGTCCTCGATCGACTCGGCATGTTCCTGGAAGGCGGCGTTGTTGACGAGGATGTCGAGCTTGCCGAGCGACTTCACGGTTTTCTTGACCGCGTCGCGGCAGAAGGCCGCGTCCTTGACGTCGCCCGCGATCAGCAGGCAGCGCCGGCCCTCGGCTTCCACGCAGCGCTGGGTCTCTTTCGCGTCCTGGTCTGAGCTGAGATAGGCCACAGCGACGTCGGCGCCCTCGCGCGCGAACAGCACGGCCACAGCGCGGCCTATGCCCGAATCCGCGCCGGTGACCAGCGCGGTCAGGCCTTCGAGCTTGCCGCTTCCTTTATAGCCCGGGGCCATGAACTGCGGCTTGAGTTCCATCTCGGCCTCCAGGCCGGGCTTGCGCAGGTGCTGCCTGGGCAGGGGCGGCTCGGGATAATCCTGCGCGCCGGCTTGCACGGCTTTTTTCATCTTGCCCGCAGAGGCTTCACGCTCCGTGCGCTTGGCCTGGTCTTTGCTGTCCTGTTCACGCTGGATTTTTTGCTGCTTGGCGACGACGGCCTCGCCGCGTGCAGCAGGACGCGCAGAGGACGACGAAGAAGGCTTGGTGGTTTTGGGCATGGTGTTTCCTCAAGAAAAGTGGGATGGGTGAAAACGTCCATTTGGAGCGAGCCGAAGCGCCCCCGGTGTAGGAAAAATCCGCGCCTTCACCCCGGCCAGGCCTTGGGTCCGCTGCAGCGTCGGGCCGAATCTTGCACAATCAAGCAAGCCACTTTTCTCAATGCCGCTTTTGTTGCCGCCCGCGCGGCATTTCATGCAAACCCGACACTTCCTCCAGCTCATCGCGATGTCCGCCCTCTGGGGCGCCTCATTTCCCCTTTTGCGTATTGCCAGCCCGGCCCTGGGGCCGTGGGTGGTGGCGGCCGCCCGATGCACTTTGGCGGCCATTGTGCTCAGCCTGCTGATGAGCACGCTGCGCGACCGCTGGCCGCCGCGCAGGGCCTGGCCGCAGCTGACGCTGGTGGGCCTGTTGTCGGTGGTGATTCCGTTTGTGCTGTTCAACTGGGCGGCGCTGATCATTCCTTCGGGTTACTCGGCGGTGCTCAATGCCACGGCGCCGCTTTTCGGCGTGATGGCGGCTGCGCTGGCTGGGGAAGAGAAGCTCACGCGGGTGCGCCTCCTGGGTTGCGCTGTCGGTTTTGCGGGCGTGGCGCTGCTGGTACAGCTGGGGCCTGTGGCGGTGACACCCACGGTGATTCTGGCGGCGCTGGCTTGTGTGGTGGCTTCGGCCAGCTACGGTTTTGGCGCCATCCAGATGAAACGCGCGACCATGGCCTATTCGCCGCTGCCTTCATCGGCGGTAGTACATGTCACCGGGGCGCTGATCCTGATCGTGCCGGGCGGCATTGCCGCGCCTGCGGCCGTCCTGACGCCCGGCGCGGTGGCGGCGGTTACGGTGCTGGGTACGCTGACCTCGGGGTTTATGTACTGGATCAGCATGCGGCTGATGCGCGAGATCCCGGCCAGCGCCACCACCTCGGCGGCCTTCATGATCCCGCTGTTCGGCGTGACCTGGGGCGGTTTGTTTCTCGGGGAGCCGGTCACGGCCAGCATGCTGCCCGGCTGCATTCTCGTGCTGTCGGCCACCGCGCTGATCACGGGCTTTAACCCGTTTCGCTCTGCGCCACCCGAGCCTTAAAAAGGCTAGCTCTGTTTTGCCCGGCTGATGTTGGGAGTAGCGACAACAACATCGGCGTTCTGCGCCCGTTGGCGCAGCGCATGCTCCATCACCACCAGTGCCAGCAGCGCTTCGGCAATCGGCGTGGCGCGTATGCCCACGCAGGGGTCGTGGCGGCCCTTGGTCACCACTTCGGCCGGGTTGCCGGCCGTGTCTATGGACTGGCGCGGCGTGATGATGGAGCTGGTGGGTTTGATCGCGATCGAAACTTCCAGGTCCTGGCCGGTGCTGATGCCGCCCAGCACGCCGCCAGCGTTGTTGGACAGAAAGCCTTCGGGCGTCAGCGAATCGCCGTGCGTGGTGCCGCGCTGCGTGACGCTGGCAAAACCCGCGCCGATTTCCACACCCTTGACCGCATTGATGCCCATCATGGCAAAGGCGATGTCGGCGTCCAGCTTGTCATACAGCGGCTCGCCCAGGCCCACGGGCACGCCCGAGGCCGTCACGCGTATGCGCGCGCCGCAGGAGTCGCCGGCCTTGCGCAGCGAATCCATATAGTTCTCCAGCTTAGCTACGTCGGCCACCGGCGCAAAGAAGGGGTTGTTCGGCACATGCTCCCAGGACTCAAAGGGGATGACTTCATCGCCGACCTGCGTCATGCAGCCGCGAAACACCGTGCCGTATTTTTCGGCCAGCCATTTTTTGGCGACGGCACCGGCCGCCACCGTGGGCGCCGTCAGCCGCGCCGAGGATCGTCCGCCGCCGCGCGGGTCGCGCAGGCCGTATTTGTGCAGGTAGCTGTAGTCGGCGTGGCCGGGACGGAAAGTTTCCAGAATGTTGCTGTAGTCCTTGCTGCGCTGGTCGGTGTTGCGGATCAGCAGGCAGATCGGCGTGCCGGTGGTCCTGCCCTGGTAGACGCCGGAGAGGATCTCGACGGCGTCGGGCTCGTTGCGCTGCGTCACATGGCGGCTGGTGCCGGGGCGGCGGCGATCCAGGTCGGCCTGGATGTCGGCCTCGCTCAATTCCATGCCCGGCGGGCAGCCGTCAATCACGCAGCCAATGGCCGGGCCGTGGGATTCACCGAAATTGGTGACTGCGAATAGGGTTCCTAGGGTATTTCCGCTCATGGGGGGATTATCCCAGAGGGAGCTGAGGGGTTACCAATAGAGCGGGCCGGGCTCTTGGCTACGCAAGGTCTGGGCAGATCCGGGAATAGGGGCAGTACTGGGTTTCTAACATTGGAGATGAGCGGCGGCCGTAGGCAGGCGAAGCCTGCGGGAGGACGTCCGATCGATGGAGGGATTAAACCCCGTTGCTCTTGATGACGAAGAAGACATACGCCATTGCGCCGAGCCCAACCGCAACAAGGGTGTAGGTGGCCCAGACCTTGGCTACCGCTTCCTTTGAGCTCGGGACTTCCGTCTGCGGGTGCCTGTCGGTAAGCCTCAGCAAGACCACCAGCCCCACGACACTGAGGAGTGGCAGTAGCGCCCCGAGCCAGCCTGAATGGCCTTTGGCCTTGGCGTACGCCCAGAACATGACTACGACGCTCAGAGCTGTGGCGTACATGAGAACTGGTGGCGCTCCCCCGGGTCCCCACACGTTCCCGCTCGTTGAATTTTTCCCGAGCACCACGATTGCTGCTGCACAAACTGCAGCAATACCTAGCGAAATGTTTCCGGCCTTCTTGTAGCTACGAAGCATGGTCTCCTCCCTGGTAGGGGCCTAACGTGGATCGTAACTGGCACCCAAGGCGCGAAGCGGCTTGAGTGTCCAATTGACGTGAAGGTTAGATTTTTGCATTGCGATCCATGACAAACGACAGCGGAAGATAGAAGTATTTATGATCGTCCGAGCTTGGCCACTTGAAGGAGCAAGGAGTTTCACTGTTTTTCCACCCGTGACATGAACGAACTAATACTCCATCCGGATGTTGAGTCGAGCCGAATTTGCCTTCACCACAATTCGGACAAACAAAGCAGCCAGCGAAATACGCTTCATCCGAAATCGAAACAGCCCCAACAGTTCGCATAGTCTTTCTCAAAATCTAACGTAATGTATGCCGCAAAACCTGCAACAGGTCCCCTTGCCTCTTGAGTCGCATGTGTGGAAAGTTGCCTTTTGCTGGACTATAGCTTTACGTCAGGCCACCATCTTTACCGCCTGCTTTTTTCAGCCACAGTTGTGGCGCAGGCCGCACCCCGGTCTGGAACACTTCATGCTTGCTGCACCGCACCAATCCCGAGTTGGATGTCTTGATGGAACAGGAGCACCCCATGCTGGACCGCAGCGCGACCAAGTTTTCCCACGTCAAGCCCGGCGACACGCAGTTTGTCTCCGGCGGTTTGCGCGACTTCTTTCTATATCGCGACCTCGGCATTGCCGACGCCACCAACGGCAAGGTGATCGCGCACCTTGTCAAGGCGAACATGGCACCGGAAACGGGCACGGGCTGGCACCGTCATGAGGCGGATTTCCAGATTGTCATCATGGTCAAGGGCTGGGCCCGCTTTATGTACGAAGACAAGGAAACCCTGGTCGAGGCCGGCGACGTGGTGCACCAGCGCCCGGGAATCAAACACTTTCTGTTCGACTACTCACCCGACATGGAATACCTGGAAATCGTCGGGCCGGCGGATTTCAAGTCGATTGACGTCGACCCGGTCTGCGACATCCCGCCACCAACCCCCTGGAAATAAAGGCCCCCACGGTCGCTCACTGCGTGTAGCTCCCTGCCCCCCGAGGGGGCCGCCCGCCTGTGGCCCGGCAAAGCCGGTTCCACGGCTCATGCTGGGTTGAAGATTCAGGGCGTATGCCGTACCAGTGGGGGCCGAGGGTTCGGCTGCGCCGACCCCAGGCGCCGCCCCTGCAAGGGGGGAACAGGCTACACGCAGTGAGCCTGGACGGGGGTGTTCAAAACTCCGCGTCGAGTTCATCAATGTCGTCGGGCTCCTTCTTGGCCTCGGCCACCCACTCCTTCATCGCCGGCAACTCCATGATGCGCTTGCAATACGCCGTGCAAGCCTTGTCCAGCGCCACGTCGTAAGTCAAAAACCGCGTGACCACGGGCGCATACATGGCGTCGGCCACCGACAGCTGCTTGCCGAACAGATAGGGGCCGCCGTAGGCGCCCAGGCACTCCTTCCATATCTCCAGCACCCGGTCTATGTCGGCCTGCGCGCGGGACCAGACCTTGAAGTTCGGGAAATGGGCCTTGATGTTCATGGGCAGCGCGGCGCGCAGCGAGGCAAAGCCCGAATGCATTTCGCCGCAGACCGCGCGGCAGTGCGCCCGCAGCTTGACGTCCGCCGGCAGCAGCTGCGCCTTGGGCTTGATTTCATTGAGGTATTCGGCAATCGCCAGCGTGTCCCAGACCTTGACGCCGTTGTGCTGCAGCGAGGGCACCAGCATGCTGGACGAGAGCAGCAGCATCTCCGCCTTCATGGCCGGATCGTCAGGCGGGATCACTTTTTCGGTGAATTCCAGCCCGGCAAACTTCGCCAGCAGCCAGCCGCGCAGCGCCCAGGCGCCGTAGTTTTTGCTGCTGATCGTCAGGACTGCCTTGGCCATGAGATTGCTCCTTGAACCGCAAAGTTGGCCCCCACTGCCCGGGGCCGGCAACACTCCGCAAGGCCTGTGCCAACGCGCCGGCGGGCGGGGGCGACTGGCCCGTAACTTGCCTGCATGCCAGGCTACCTGGGCCACAAGCCCGAACCAAGCCAGGAAACCCATGCTTTACCAGGCCTACCAGCTCCAGTCCGACCTGCTGTCCCCGCTTCGCTTGCTGGCGCAGGGCGGCAGCGCGGCCCTCTGGTTGGGCAAAACCGAAGGTAGCCTGCTGCGTAAGCTGTCGGCGTCCATGGAAGTGTTTTCGCGGCTGCGCCTGACGCATTCACGCCCGGCTTACGGCATCAGTTCGGTGAACGTGGGTGAGCGCGAACTTGCCGTGACCGAGGAGGCCGTGCTCAGCATGCCCTTCGGCACCCTGCTGCGCTTTAAAAAAGAGCTGCCGGCCAATCTGCCTTACCAGCCGCCGGTGCTGCTGGTGGCCCCGCTGTCGGGCCACTTCGCGACGCTGCTGCGCGAGACCGTGCGCACGCTGCTGCAGGACCACGACGTCTACATCACCGACTGGCACAACGCGCGCGACGTCGCCCTGCGCCACGGGCCCTTCGCGCTGGACGACTATATCGACCACATGATCCGCTTCACCCAGGCCATAGGCCCCGGCACCCATGTGGTGGCGGTGTGCCAGCCCTGCGTGGCGGCGCTGGCGGCCGCGGCCGTCATGGCCGAAGACGATGACCCGGCCCAGCCGCGCAGCCTGACCCTGATGGCCGGGCCGGTGGACTGCCGTGTGAACCCGACCGGCGTCAACACGCTGGCCACCAGCAAGCCGATTGAGTGGTTCGAGAAAAACCTGATCAGCCACGTGCCGCTGCCGCACGCGGGCT
This sequence comes from Polaromonas sp. CT11-55, assembly GCF_047303325.1. Lineage (NCBI taxonomy): Bacteria > Pseudomonadati > Pseudomonadota > Betaproteobacteria > Burkholderiales > Comamonadaceae > Polaromonas > Polaromonas sp. CT11-55. The sequence continues at coordinate 6,715 of NZ_JBKBEX010000054.1, forward strand.
ATATGCGGCGCGTCTACCCGGGCTTTGTGCAACTCAGCGCCTTCCTGAGCATGAACCTGGACCGGCACAAAAAATCCTTCCAGGACATGTACCAGCACCTGCTCGATGGCGACGTGGAAAAGGCCAATGTCATCCGCGTGTTCTACGACGAGTACCTGGCCGTCAACGACCTGCCCGCCGAGTTCTACCTGGAGACGGTGGAGAAGGTGTTCCAGACCTACGACCTCCCGCTGGGCAAGCTCAGCTACCGCGGCCGCCTCGTGAAACCCGGCGCGATCCGCCGCACCGCGCTGATGACGGTAGAGGGCGAGCGCGACGACATCTGCTCAGTCGGGCAGACGGTGGCGGCGCAAGACCTGTGCACCGGCATACGGCCTTACATGAAGACGCACCATGTGCAGACGGGCGTGGGGCATTACGGCGTGTTCAGCGGACGCAAATGGAATCAGCAGATTTATCCGCGGGTCAGGGAGATGATTCACTCGAGTAAGCAACGAGGTTGACAAAGATACGCATGGCGCAATTCATTCTCCCACCGCCAAAAGCTCCTGCGCGTATAAGTCGACCTCCTCGGACCATTCGTCATGGGTCGGACTGTGTGCGATGCGCTCAAGTTCAGGACGAAGTGCATCACGCAATTGCGTTGACACGGCAACCACAGTAGCAAGCACCCAGTACTTCCATAGACCGTCTGAAGTCGAAAGAACTGTGCGAATGTGAGGCACAAGAGGCAGCCCAATACCCGCCAGAAAGGGAGAAAGGTTCCGGGCAATCGGCCAGTTGCCATCTCGCAGCCACTCAAGAAGTGCCGGCAGGAGTGGTTCAATCCCGGGATAGCCAATTTCCCTCAGGCGCTCAACTTTCCCGGCGTCGTACTTGTCGAGCGGCAATACAGCCAGGAGTTCATCACGCATGAGGCAATGTACGCCACGACGTACTCATGTACCCACCCCGCCTCTTTTTTCATGCCGCCCTATCCACGCCACCAATCCCCCAATAAGCCCCATCACCAAAACCAATCCCAAAATCACGC
>NZ_JBKBEX010000055.1:0-5438 GCF_047303325.1 Polaromonas sp. CT11-55
CCCAAAGCCGGCACTCGCGTCGACATGGCCGCCGTCGAGGCAGATACCCAGACCGCGCTGGCGGCCGTGAGCCCCGAGTCCTCGTTTTCCTTCAAGGTCCTTACGGTCAACATCCACAAGGGCTTTACCTTCTTCAACCGCAAGTTCATCCTGCCCGAGCTGCGCGAAGCGGTGCGCAGCGTGGGCGCGGACGTGGTGTTTCTGCAGGAAGTGACGGGCAACCACGTCAAGCACGCCGACAAGTTCGACAACTACCCCGACACGCCGCACTACGAATTCCTGGCCGACACCATCTGGCCGCAGTTCGCCTACGGCCGCAACGCCGTCTACACCAACGGCCACCACGGCAACGCGGTGCTGTCGAAATTTCCCATCGTGCGTTTTGAAAACCGCGACGTCTCCATCAGCGGCCCCGAGCGCCGCGGCCTGCTGCATTGCGAACTGCAGATCCCCGGCCGCAGCGTCAACGTGCACGCCATCTGCGTGCACCTGGGCCTCATGGAAACGCACCGCGAGCAGCAGATGGACATGCTCTGCGACCTCGTGCGCAAGGACATCCCGCCGCACGCCCCCGTGGTGGTGGCCGGCGACTTCAACGACTGGCGCCACCGCGCCCATGCGCGGCTTGAAAAAGGCGCCGAGCTGCACGAAGTCTTTGTGCAGGCCAACGGCAAGGCCGCCAGGACCTTCCCCGCCCGCCTGCCCCTGCTGCGCCTGGACCGCATCTATGTGCGCAACGCCATAGGCCATGCGCCCGTGGTGCTGCCGCTGCGGCCCTGGTCGCATCTTTCTGATCACGCGCCGCTGGCGGCAGAGATAGAGCTGTGATTCCATCAACCACCTTCGATGCGCTGGCCACACAATTTTCCGCCGGGCCGCCCCAAGGAAACGAGCCCCGGAGCATGCGGAAAAGGGGCAGCGAATTACACGAAGTGAAAAGCGTGGGGGCAACATGACCAGGTGGGTCAGCGGCAACCAGTTCCACCTGCTCGAGAACGGCGAGGAGTTTTTCCCGCGCGTATTCGAATGCATTGCCGCCGCCAAACGCGAGGTCGTACTGGAAACCTTCATCCTGTTTGAAGACAGAGTCGGTGAAGAACTGCATGCGGCCCTGCACCAGGCCGCGCGGCGCGGCGTGCAGGTCGACGTGACCATAGACGGCTACGGCTCGCCCGACCTGTCGCCCGAATTCATCTCCACCCTCACCCGCGCCGGCGTGCGCGTGCATGTGTTCGACCCGGGCCCCAGGCTCTGGGGCTGGCGCACCAACCTGTTTCGCCGTATGCACCGCAAGATCGTGGTGATCGACGGCGAGCGCGCCTTTGTGGGCGGCATCAACTACTCGGCCGACCACCTGGCCGACTTCGGGCCCCAGGCCAAGCAGGACTACGCCGTCGAAATCGAAGGCCCCATCGTCGCCGACATCCACGGCTTTGTGCGCCGCGCCCTGGCCGCCGGCCAGCGCAATGCCGGCGCCGAGCCGCCGCCCGGCCTGCGCGAGCGCTTTTCCGACCGTGCGCGTTCGCTGGCCGGCGCCTGGCGCGGCGACAGCATTCCCGCGCCGGTGGGCGAGGCCTCCGCACTTTTTGTCACCCGCGACAACCGCAAGCACACCAACGACATAGAGCGCCACTACCGCGCGGCCCTGCGCACCGCCCGCAAGCGCGTCGTCATCGCCAACGCCTATTTCTTCCCCGGCTACCGGCTGCTCAGGGAGATGCGCCATGCCGCGCGGCGCGGCGTGGACGTGCGCCTCATCCTGCAGGGCGAGCCCGACATGGCCATCGTCAAGACCGCCGCCAGCATGCTCTACCACCACCTGCTGGACGCCGGCGTGCGCATCTACGAATACTGCGAGCGGCCGCTGCACGGCAAGGTGGCCGTCGTCGACGACGACTGGGCCACCGTGGGCTCCAGCAACCTCGACCCGCTCAGCCTCTCGCTGAACCTGGAGGCCAACGTCGTCATACGCGACCCCGCCTTCAACAGCGAGCTGGGCGCGCGGCTGGAGGCCCTGATCCGGCACAGCTGCAAACAGGTGACCCATGAAAGCCTGGTCGAGCCCAGCTGGTGGCGCACCGTGCGCAGCTATTTTGTATTCCACCTGCTGCGCCGCTACCCGGCCTGGGCCGGCTGGCTGCCGGCGCACACGCCGCGCATCACGCCCGCCGGCCAGGGCCTTGCCACCCCCACCGGCTCCACTGGCCCCACTGGCCGAAACCCCGAGCCGGTGAGCCAGGCCAAACCCGTGTGAGCGCCTGATGGCCTCAAGCCGCAGCCCCCTGCGCGGCCGCCCCTGGTGGCCCTGGCTCAGGCGCGGCGCCACCGCCGTGTTCTTTGCGCTGGTGGCCGCCCTGCTGGCATCGCAGGTGCGCACCATTGAATGGGGCGAGGTGCTCAGCTCGCTGGCGGACTATCCCCTCACCGCCGCCTGGGGCGCGGTGGCCCTGGCCGCGGCCAGCTTCACCCTGTACAGCTGTTTTGACCTGCTGGGCCGGCACTACACGCACCACAAGCTCGGCGCCTCCACCGTGATGCTGGTGACCTTCACCAGCTATGCCTTCAACCTCAACCTCGGCTCGCTGGTGGGCGGCGTGGCCTTCCGCTTTCGCCTGTACTCGCGCCTGGGCCTGAAGCCCGGTGCCATCACGCGCATCATGTCCATCAGCATGCTGGCCAACTGGATGGGTTATGTGCTGCTGGCCGGCCTGGTGTTCAGCCTGCACCCGCCCACCTTGCCGGCCGGCTGGCCCATCACCGCCGGCCACCTGCGCCTGGCCGGCCTGGCGCTGCTGGCAGCCGCCGCGGCCTACCTGGGCATTTGCGCCTTCACGCGCCGGCGCCACTACGAGCTGCGCGGCCACACCATAGAGCTGCCTTCGCCGCGGCTGGCCGTGCTGCAACTGCTGATGGGCGCCGGCAACTGGCTCACCATGTCGGGCATCCTGTACATCCTGCTGCAGCACCGCATCGAGTTCTCCGCCGTCGCCAGCGTGCTGCTGCTGGCGGCGGTGGCCGGCGTCATCACCCACATCCCGGCCGGCCTCGGGGTGCTGGAAGCGGTGTTTGTCGCCCTGCTCTCGCACCTGATGCCGCAGGCCGAGCTGCTGGCCGCCCTGGTCGCCTACCGTCTTATCTATTACGTGGTGCCGCTGGGCATTGCCACGGCGGTCTACGCGGTGATGGAAGCCCATGCCAGAAAGCTGGCCCGGGTGGCCAGGGCGGTCCAGCCCCCGCAAAACGCCCGGCCGGTGGCGCGCTAGCCATCCCAAGCCCGGTTCCATTGGCTCCCAGCCCGGTTTAGGCGCCAAAGCCACACACCACCAGGGTTTTGGGCTCAGGCTCTGTGTCCATGAGCCCAAACTACTGTATATTGATACAGTGTTTTTGGTTTTCTCTTTCCCGGCGATGCGCCGCCCGCACCCGGGAAGTCGGCTTCTTTGCCTACAAGCGCGCTTGAACCCGCGGCGGCACCATGAAGTCAGACCGTGAAGAAGAAAGGATGTATTGCATGGGCGTGATGAATGACCTGCTGACGACCGACCTCTTTCCCCAGGCCGCGCTGCCCGTTGCGCTGCACGGCCAGACGGACTTCGAGGGCTTTCGCCGTGCCGCACGCGGCCTGCTGGCGCAAAACATCCTGCCCGCGCAGGTCAGCTGGCAATGCGGCGACGCGCCCCTGCAAACGCCCCAGGCCCCGCAGGCCGCCGGCAGCGCGCACAGCCCGGCCTTCAGCGACGCGCCCGCCGTCAACGTGCCGCCCGAATTCCTCGCGCTGTGCCAGGCCGCCGTGCTGCACCGCAACCCGAAACGCTTCCAGCTGCTCTACCGCCTGCTGTGGCGCCTGGTGCACGAGCCCGAACTGCGCCACACACCGCAGGACGCCGACATGGAAGAAGCCCGCCAGATGGCCGACGAGGTACGCGAAGACATCCGCAAAATGAAAGCCCAGCTGCGCTTTCGCTCGGTGCAGGACGACAGCTTCAGGGCCAGGCCTCTTGCCGGACCGCTGCATGTCGCCTGGTATGAGCCTGAACACCATATCGTTGAAGCCGTGGCGCCCACTTTCGCCAAACGCTTTTCCCTGATGCGCTGGGCCATCCTCACCCCCGGGGGCAGTGTCGAGTCCGACTACCTGGGCCCGCAGGACTTTGCGGCCGACGCAAAACCGCCGGGCGAGGGTCTGGCCGCGCTGCGCTTCGGCCCAGCCGCCGACCCGCAAGACGCGCCGGCCCTGGATGCCGGCGAACAGCAGTGGCTGGCGTATTACGAGCAGGTCTTCCACCCCGCGCGCCTCGCCAGGCGGCGCCTGCTGCAAAAGCAGGCCGCGCCGCAGCGCTACCGCAAGGGCCGCGGCCCCGCAGGCCGCAAGGCCCATGCGCCCCGGGCACAAAGCCCCGGCCGGGCCGGCAGCCAGTCGCTGTCGCTGTAAGCGGCAAAAAAACGCTAAGGCCTGCGCGCGTCCGACGCCGGCGCCTCAGGCGGCACCACCGTGTCGCGCCCGTCGCTGCTGACAGGCGGCAGCGTGGGTCGCGTTGTCGAGTCACGCGGATCCGGCGGTGGAATGGAATTGTCCGGCGGCAACGCGCGGCGTGCCGGGTTGCGGTTCAGCGGGTTCTTCAAAGGCACCGCCGGCTTCTGCACAGCGCCCGGCTCCGCCGCAGGCGCGGCGGGAGTTGTGGCTGTGGTTTGCGCCAGCAGCCCCGGCCCCGCCAGCAAGGCCAGCACAGCGCCAAACACGAGGGGGATGGGGTGAGTTTTTCGCATGGCCATCAATGACTCCTTCAAGCCGCATTAACTGACGTTGCGTGACGTTGCGAGGCTTGTTGTCTTTTACTGTACGCCGATCAAAGCCCAAGACCATGGCCGGAATACCGGCCGCACCGTCAGGCCCGGCCTACAGGCTTTGCCACCAGCTCCTTGAAACCCGTTTTCGCATCCTGCTCGCGCGTAAACACCCAGCCCGGCAAAGGCGCCAGCACGATTTCCGCCGTGGTCCGCACAATGCAGCCCGCCATCACATGGCCGCCGCGCATCTCGCCACGCGCCGTCGCCACGCTGGCATGCAGATGAACCCCGTCGGCGCTCAGCGTGCCCGACAACGTGATCAGCTCCAGCGGTTCCTCCAGCACCGTTCCGTCGGGCTGGTCGGCGTAGCGCAGGACTGCGCGGGACAAGCTGCCCACGGCAGAGATGATGCAAGCTGCGGTGGTGTTTTGCCCGGCCTGCAGCTGGGCAAAGGCTTTGGTCAGGGTGGCGCGGAGGTCTTCGCCTGGCGTCAGGCGAAGGACGTGGGTTTGGGGCATGGGGGTAGGGTAATGATGTGGCTGTTGGAGTTCAAGAGGGGTGTTCTCTTTTGACTCCTGCTGGCCGGGGGTTGCCCGGCGGCAACTCACTTTTCTTTTGCTTCGCCAAAAGAAAAGTAAGCAAAAGAAAAG
>NZ_JBKBEX010000056.1:0-2555 GCF_047303325.1 Polaromonas sp. CT11-55
CGCCTTTTCTTTTGCTTACTTTTCTTTTGGCGAAGCAAAAGAAAAGTGAGTAGCCGCCGGGCTACCCCCGGCCAGCAACTCTCAGTAGAGGGCCGGGGGAGGGAAAGCGCACAAGCCGAAGCAAGACTCAGCAGGCCTTGGCAGGGGGAAGGGGGGCAAGCCCCACGTTAAACTCCACCCCATGACCTGGACCGCGACCCTCGCACTCGACTACACCCACCAGGCCGGCAAAACCCTTGCCCACTTCCGCCACAGCGGTCCGCTGCGTATCCTGCAAAGCCTGTATCCCGAAGGCGACGCGATCTGCCACAACGTCATCGTGCATCCGCCAGGCGGGCTGGTCGGTGGCGACACGCTGGAGCTGGCTTTCAGCGCCGCGCAGGGCGCGCACGGCCTGATCACCACGCCGGGGGCCACGCGCTTTTACCGTTCCACCGGCGAGCCCGCGCTGCAGAACACCCAGCTCACGCTGCAAGCCGGCGCGCGCATGGAATGGCTGCCGCTGGAGGCCATCTGCTACAGCGGCTGCCTGGCCGAGAACCGCCTCACGATGACACTCGCGCCGGGTGCCGAACTGATGGGCTGGGACGTCACCGCGCTGGGCCTGCCGGCCGCCGGCCAGCCTTTTGAGGGCGGCAGCTTTCGCCAGCACATCGAAGTGCCCGGCGTCTGGCTCGAACGCGCGCGCCTGGACGCGAGCGACAAGCTGCTGATGGACAGCCCCGTCGGCCTGGCCGGCCAGCGCTGCATGGCCACGCTGTTTTTTGTGGCGGGCAGCAAGCTGGAGCGCGCCCGCCGCGAACTCGCGCTGGACTGCGCGCGCGAAATCCTGCAGGCCCATTCCCTGAGTTCCAGCGCCGGCGCCACGAGTCCTGATGCGCAGGTCGTTGTGCTGCGCGTGCTCTCGCCCGTGGTCGAGCCCGCCATGGCCTTGCTCAGGCAGGTCTGGCAGGCCTGGCGCAAGGAGTTGTGGCAACTGGCGCCGTCCACGCCGCGTATCTGGTCCATGTAAAACGCCGTGCTGCGGCGTGGCGGCATAGGCGGTCACCTACACGCGCATCAGCTCCCTCCGGCAGGTCAGGGCCTGGTAATGGGTACGATGGGGCCTGTCATTGCAGCGCTTCGCTTCATCACCCACGTTTCAGGAGATACGCCATGATCCCCAAGAACACCATCTGCCTTTGGTATGACGGCGCCGCGCTTGAGGCCGCGACCTTTTATGCCAAGACCTTCCCCGACAGCAAGGTCGGCGCCGTCATGCGCGCACCGGGCGACTACCCCGACGGCAAGCAGGGCGACATCCTGACGGTTGAGTTCACCGTTGCCGGCATCCCCTGCATGGGGCTCAACGGCGGCCCGCTTTTCAAGCACAACGAATCCTTTTCCTTCGTGATCGCGACCGAGGACCAGGCCGAGACCGACCGCTTGTGGAACGCGGTGGTCGGCAATGGTGGCCAGGAAAGCGAGTGCGGCTGGTGCAAGGACCGCTGGGGCCTGTCATGGCAGATCACCCCGCGCGTGCTGCTTGAAACGGTCTCCGGCCCGGACCGCGCGGCGGCCAAGCGCGCCTTCGACGCGATGATGACCATGAAAAAAATCGACGTCGCGACCATAGAGGCGGCACGGCGGGGCTGAAGCCGGTAGAAACGGCCGGCACGCCGCTGACCGCTCCCTCCGCAGCACATCGCTATCTGTATGTGAAGCCATCTGTATGTGAATCCAGTGTCCTGGCGGGCCCCGGCAGGCCGTGAAAGACCCGTCCTACACGGGAATGGGCGTAGGGCACGGGCGGCCCGCAGCTTTTCCTTTCAAGCCGCGCCTCAGCAGCAACCCAGACTCCATTCATCGACATCCGTCGAGTTCGAAGAAGGAGTTTTGACCATGACCGCATTCCCGTATTTCCGCCTTGCCCAAAGCGCAGCGGCCTTCGGCGTTGCCGCCCTGCTGTCGCTGGGCGCCTCGGCGCAAATCGCCTCCGGCACCACCGGCATCGACGCTTCCGGCAACGCCCGCAGCGAGATGAATGCCTGCCTCACCGGGCGCACGCAGCAGGACCGTGAAACCTGCATGACCGAAGTGCGCAATGCCAACGCCGCCAAACGCGCCGGCAAGGTTGACAACGCCAACGGCGACTTCCAGGCCAATGCGCTTAAACGCTGCGACATCTTCCAGGGCGAAGACCTGGTGGCCTGCCAGGCCCGCATCGTGGGCTACGGCAAGACCGACGGCAGCGTTGCCGGCGGCGGCGCGATCCGCCAGATAGAAACCGTGGTCGTTCCGGCCGGCGCCACCAATGTGCGCGTACAGCCGCAGACCTCGTCCGACAACATTGTGGTGATCCCGGCGCCCGCCGCCGCGCCATCGCAATAACAGTTGCCACTCGCTCCGCCGCGGTTTGATGAAAACCCCGGATGAAGCAGAAGCAAAGGTGGGGCGCGCGTGGGGGCCCCGGGGTTTTTTGGGGGGGGAAGATTGGGGGGCGAGGGCGGGCGCCAAGCGGGGACAAAAAACGCCCAGAACGAAAAAAAACCCCCCCCGGATGGTGCGACCCCGCC
>NZ_JBKBEX010000057.1:0-2011 GCF_047303325.1 Polaromonas sp. CT11-55
CTGTTCCAGGCGCGGCTGCAGGAGCAGTTCCAGATGGGGGCGCGCAACCAGGCCTTCCTCACTGAATATGTTGTGGGCCTGGAAACCGTCAAGTCGCTGCAGCTCGAGCCCCAGCTCAACAGCAAATACAGCGGCTACCTCGCCAGCTATTTGCAGGCCGGGTTTGCCACCAAGCAGCTGGCCAATACCTACAACACCGCCTCCAACCTGCTTGAACAGTTGATGAGCCTGCTGATCCTGGGCATAGGCGCTTACACCGTCATGCACAGCAAGGAGTTCACCATCGGCATGCTGGTGGCCTTCCAGATGTTCTCGGGCCGGCTGTCGCAGCCCATGCTGCGCCTGGTGGGCCTCTGGCAGCAGTTTCAGCAGGCCAGCCTGTCGGTCGCGCGCCTCGGCGACTTGATGAATGCGCCGATAGAGCCCTATTCAGTGATCCCCGCGCGCGACACCGCGCGCAAGGGCGAAATCCAGATCCACGACATCGCCTTTAAATACGCAGAGCACCTGCCGCTGGTGTATGAAAACCTCTCGCTGAACGTCAAGCCGGGCCAGATGATAGGCATCATGGGCCCCTCCGGCTGCGGCAAAAGCACGCTGGCCAAGCTGCTGCAGGGCTTTTACCAGCCCAGCGCCGGCCGCATCCTGATCGACGGCATAGACATACGCTACCTCTCGGCCAACGAGCTGCGCAGCCACTTCGGCGTGGTGCCGCAGGAGACCATGCTGTTCAGCGGCACCATCTACGACAACCTGCAGATGGCCAGCCCCAACGCCACCTTTGAACAGATCACCGCCGCCTGCAAGATGGCCGAGATCCACAGCGTCATCGAGGCCCAGCCCCAGGGCTACCAGACTGAAATCGGTGAGCGCGGCGCCGGCCTCTCGGGCGGGCAGAAGCAGCGCATCGCGATTGCCCGCGCGCTGCTCAAGCGCCCCAGCATCCTGGTGTTTGACGAAGCCACCAGCGCACTCGACGGCCCCACGGCCGAACACTTCGCGCAAACCATCAATGCCCTCAAGGGCAAGGTCACCATGCTGTTTATCACCCACGGCCTGCCCAAGGGCCTCAAGATAGACGCGGTCTTCCGCCTCACGGCCACGGGCGCGCAGCTGATGTCGCCCGCACCGGGCCAGCCCGGCAAGGTCACGTCCATGAGCCACACCCCCCACAGCGGAGGCGCCACGCTGCGCACCGTGCCCAAGGCGGAGGGCGAGGAATGAGCGCCATGCCACCCAACGCGCAGCAGGCCGGTTCACCGCAACCAGAGGCACCGGCCGCCGCCGCGCAGGCCTCCACACAAGCTTCTGCCAAGGTCGTTCCGCTGCGCCCGCCCAGCCAGTGGCATGACCCGCTCAGGCTGATACAGAACGAAGCCCCCAGCGAGTTCGGCCGCATCGTGCTGTGGGCTGTGTCGGCGCTGGTTTTTATCCTGCTCATCTGGGCCGCCATCGGCAAGCTCGACATCATCGCCACGGCCGAAGGCAAACTGGTGCCGCAGACCCTGGTCAAGATCGTGCAGCCCGCCGAGCCCGGCGTGGTCAAGGAGTTGCTCGTCAACGAAGGCGACAGCGTCAAGCGCGGCCAGGTGCTGGCCAGGCTGGACACAACGCTGGCCAGCGCCGACAAGGCCGGCATCAGCAGCGACCTGGCAACCCAGCAACTGCAGATGCGTCGCTTGGAGGCCGAACTCGCCGACCAGCCCATGCTGCCCAAGGCCGGCGACGACCCGCAGCGCTTTGCCCATGTGCAAAGCCAGTACATCGCCCACCGCAAAGCTTTTCTCGACAGTCTGGACCAGGAAAAGTCCATGCTCACCAAAGCCGAGCATGAGAAAAAAGGCGCAGCCGAAATGCTCACCAAGCTGCAGCAAACGCTACCGACCTACCAGCGCACCGCCGCCGCGTACGAGAAGCTGGAGAAGGAAGGCTTTATGGGCAGCCTGGCCGCCGCCGACAAACAGCGCGAAGCGATTGAAAAAGGCAAAGACCTCGACGCCCAGCAATCCGC
>NZ_JBKBEX010000058.1:0-1729 GCF_047303325.1 Polaromonas sp. CT11-55
GCGGCCTTCACCGGCTTTGTGTCGGCCGCCTGCCCGGGCACGCTGCCCACGGGCATCACCGGCTGCACGGTGACGACGCAGCCGGCGGTCAACGCGCAGGGGGCGCTGAAGTGGACCTTTACCGGTTCGCTGGCCTCGGGCGGCCAGCTGATCGTCACCTACCGCGTCAAGGTCGACCAGTAGGGGGTCGCACACCAAGGCCGCAGTGATGATGCACAACCCGTCATTCCCAGCGGTCCCGCCGCAGTGCCGGCGCTACGCGAAAATCCTGCGCCCCCTGGCGGCTGCCGTGCTGGGCGCCTGGGCAGGGATGGCGTCGGCCGCGGGAGGCTCTTATGCCACCACCGGCACTTTCGCGCAAAGCCTGTGGTGGCTCGATTTCACCGGCTATGACAACACGGTGGCAGGCACGGCCGGCGGCCAGGCCTTTACTTTCACCCTGCCCAATAGCGCCGGCACGCTGACCACGGCGGTCAAACGCAGCGGGACCACCACCATGACCGCCGTTGCCTCGCCCGCCTGGACGGGCGGTGGTGCTTTCGGGCACGGCGCCTATAACGGCATCACCGGCGCCCCGTCCATGTACTGGCTCAGCCAGACGGGGGTGGGCACAGCCACGCTGTCGACGCTGGTGATGAAGGATGCGTCGGGCAACAACCGTACCTTCTCGATGTTCGCGGCCGACGGCGAAAACACCGACCAGGCCGCCGAAAAAATTGTTTATACAAGCACGGCGAACTGGAGCCTGATCGAGAACGTGATCGGCTATACCAGCTATACCGGTGCGCCCGTCGTGTTGTCCGGCGTCGGGTCGACCGTCGTCAACCTGACGGCGCCCACCGCGAATTCCACCAGCTTTAACGGCTCCGTGGTGCTGGGCACGCAAAACCCGACCCAGGTGTCCGCGGCCCTCACGGGCTCGCAGGCCGCCCTGTTTGGCATCGCGCTGCCGCCGGTCACCTTCAACCTCAGCATCACGGGGCGCCAGTACGCGGCCGACCAGTTCACCGCCGCAGTGGGCTACACCACACCGGCGGCCGCGGTGACCAGCGTCACTTCCACCGGCACCAACACCACCGCCACCACCGGCGCGGCATCAATCATAGGCACCAACAACATCACGCTGAGCGCGGCCATGGCCGCGGGCAGCGCCTCTGTGCTGTCCGCCTACACCGGCAGCATGGCCTGCACCAACAGCGGGCCCGGCGCCTCCACCTATGGAGGCACGAATACCGTGCTGCCCAGCGGCGCCGGCACCAGCTTTACCCTGACGCCCCAGTTGGGCGACAGGATCACCTGCACGCTGACACTGACGCCCACGCCCAAGACCGTGGCGGGCACGGTGTACGCGGACCCCAACCACAACAGCAACCTGGACGCGGGCGAGGCCGGCATAGGCGGATCCACCGCCCTGTGGGTCAAGCTGGCGCCGTTTTCGGGCGGCACGTGCACCGGCCCTGCCACGGCGGCCGCGTCGGTCAACCTCACAACCGGCGCCTACAGCCTGGCCAATGTGGTCCAGGGCAGCTATTGCCTGATACTCGACGGCAACGCCACGCTGAGCGACATCACCGCGAGCTACCCGACCGGCTATGTGGGTTCACAAAATCCCAGCGGTGTGATCCAGCTGGTGGTGGGCGGCGCGCCGCCATCGCCGCAGAATTTCGGCCTGTACAGCGGCAGCACCTTGAGCGGCAATGTGTTCGCCGACAACGGCGCGGGCGGCGGC
>NZ_JBKBEX010000059.1:0-1501 GCF_047303325.1 Polaromonas sp. CT11-55
GGGGGTTGGGGGTCTTGCCCATAGCCGAGCTATGGGCGTCGCACCGCGCCTTGCATCCCATCCCGAGAAGGTACTTGCGCGGCCCCGTTTAGGCCGTGAACAGGTTCTGGGTAATCCGGGCACGCCTGTGAAGGCGCGCCTCTCCATGGTGGCCAAGCCGCCATGGAGTCCAAGCCCGCAGGCCCTGGCCTGCGGGCTTTTCTGTTTTTGCCGATGTTTCCCCGCACACGGCCCCCCTGGCCGCCTACAGACGGCCCGCCGCACCAAGGATTTACTGGGGGTGACACCACCGTCCGCCGCCACTGGAGCCCACCGTGAAAATCCCTCCCAACGCCTCTCGCCCCTTCCCAGGCCTGCTGCGAAGCACGCTGCTGCTGGCTGCCGTGGCTGCGCTGGGCGGCTGCGGCCTGCGCCAGGCCAATCCCTACCTCGCCCAACAGGCCATGCCGGAAACCTTGCGCGTGCCCGCAGGCTACACGGCGGTGCTCGAAGCCCAAGGCCGGGGTGAGCTGCTTTACGAATGCCAGGCCGTCAAACGCGCGCCTTATGAATACGCCTGGCTGCTGCTGTCCCGCGGCATCCGGCTGGCAGACGGCGCGGGCAGCACCGTGACCTACTATCCCGGCGCCCGCGCGCGCTGGGAGCACAGCGACGGCTCCAAAGTGAGCGCGCAGGAACTCGTCGAAGTGCCCGGCGACCGCCAGAACCTGCCCCTGCAGCGCGCCATGGTCGGCCCCTCCGACACCCCGGGCGCCCTCGCCAACATCCGCTACATCCAGGGCCGGCGCACCGTGGCCGGCGTCGTGGCCAACCCGTCCTGCACCTCCGCCACCCTGGGCATGCGCGTCTCCGTGCCCTATGAGGCCGACTACGTGTTCTGGCGGCCGGCCGCCTGAGCTTTCAGGCCACCATAAAAAAAGCCCGCACGAAGCGGGCTTTTTGTTGCCTCAGGCGGGCTTAGCGCTGGTAATAAACCGGTGCCGGGCGGTAGTAGCCCGGGCCGGGCGCCTGCACATAGTAGCCGCCATGGTGCCTGTGGCCGTGGCGCGGGCCGTAGTACACGGGCTGCGGGTAGTAAACCGGTGCCGGCTGCACATACACAGGGCGGGGTTGGTGGTAATAAACCGGCGCCGGCTGCACATACACCGGGGCGGGCTGTACATACACGGGTTGCTGGTACACAGGGTAGGCATTCGTCACGCCCACCGCCACACCCGGCACGCCTATGCCCACGGAAAACGACACGTTGTCGCGGGCCTGGGCGGCACCTGCAAAGCCCAGGGCGGCCACGGCCAGCGCGGCGGTGGCGCCTGCCAGTGCGAGGGAGCGGTTTGCTTTGAGGCTTGTCTTCATAGAGTTCTCCTTAAACCGGGCAGGAAATGCCCATGTGCTTATTAAACGCGGCCACCCTGTAATGGCATACCGCACGCCCCGTGAAGAGCGTAGCCAAACGTAACCCCCTAAAATCATTGAATGACCACCCCTTCCCCCGCCGCAGCCC
>NZ_JBKBEX010000060.1:0-1008 GCF_047303325.1 Polaromonas sp. CT11-55
GCCCTCTCCCAGAGGGAGAGGGAGAAAAAACCCTAGATCGCCACCAGCTGCCTGACGCCGTTGGCTTCCATATCCTTGCCCTGCCCGCGCGCGATGAACTCGCCGCGCTCCATCACCAGGTAGTCGTCGGCCAGTTCCTGCGCGAAGTCGTAGTACTGCTCCACCAGCAGGATGGCCATGTCGCCGCGGTCGGCCAGCATGCGTATCACCCGGCCTATGTCCTTGATGATGCTGGGCTGTATGCCCTCGGTCGGCTCGTCCAGGATCAAAAGCTTGGGCTTGGCCGCCAGCGCGCGCGCAATCGCCAGCTGCTGCTGCTGCCCGCCCGAGAGGTCGCCGCCGCGGCGGCCCAGCATCTGCTTGAGCACCGGGAACAGCTCATACAGCTCGGCCGGGATGGGTGTTGCAGCACTCTTGTAGGCCAGGCCCATGCGCAGGTTTTCTTCCACTGTCAGGCGGGCAAAAATTTCGCGGCCTTGGGGGACAAAGCCTATCCCTGCTCTTGCCCGTTCATAAGGCGTGCTGGACTGGATTTGTTTACCGTCGAACTCAATCGTGCCGGTCTTGATAGGCACCAGGCCCATCAGCGATTTGAGCAGCGTGGTCTTGCCCACGCCGTTGCGGCCCAGCAGCACCGTCACTTTTCCGAGGTGTGCGTCCAGGCTCACATCGCGCAGGATGTGGGAGCCGCCGTAGTATTGGTTAATGTTTTTTACTGTGAGCATGCGAGTCCCCTTGCTCTGCTGAGAGCTGCTGGCCGGGTCTCGCCCCGGCGGGCGAGGCACTTTTGGCGAAACCCGCAAAGCGGCTTTTCTTTGTTCGCCAAAGGCGCGCTACGCGCGCGGGGTTTGCTCACTTCGCGAAGCGAAGTTACGCAAACACCAAAAGTACCCAAAAGAAAGGCGACCCGCAGTCTGGGTCCCCTACGCTGCGCTACGGGGCAACCTGCGGTGCTCGAGCCAAGCGGGGTCAAAAACAACTCGCTTCGCTCAAACACGTTTTTGCCCT
>NZ_JBKBEX010000061.1:0-910 GCF_047303325.1 Polaromonas sp. CT11-55
CGCCGCAGAATTTCGGCCTGTACAGCGGCAGCACCTTGAGCGGCAATGTGTTCGCCGACAACGGCGCGGGCGGCGGCACGGCCAACAACGGCGTGAAGGCCGGAACCGAACCGGGCCTGGCCGGCATCACGGTTAACGCCATGCAGGGCGCAACCACACTGGACAGCGAGCCCACGGCCAGCGACGGCAGCTTCACCCTCTGGATCCCCGGCACCGCCAGCGGCACCGTGACCCTCACGCCCGTGCTGCCGGCCGGCTACACCGCCACCGGCGGCTCGGCCGGCACCACCGGCGGCAGTTACACCCGTCCCAGCGTGAGCTACACCGCCGGCTCCGGCCTGGCCCGCACCGGCATCAGCTTCGGCATGGTGGCGCCCAACACCCTGGGCCCCAACGGCGCGCAGACCGCCCAGCCCGGCACGGTGGTGTTCTACACCCACACCTACAAAGCCGCCACCGGCGGCTCGGTCACGTTCTCGATGGCCAACACCGCCACGCCGGCAAGCCCCGCCTGGAACCAGGTGCTGTACCAGGACAGCAACTGCAACGCGGCGCTCGAAGCCAGCGAGACGCAGGTCACCACCGCCATCACCGTCACCGCCGGGCAGACCGTGTGCCTGGTCATCAAGCAGTTTGTGCCTGCGGGCGCCGGCCAGGGCGCGCAGAACAGCATCACGCTGAGCGCCGCCTTCACCTACACCAACTCGGCCCCGGCGCTGGCCGTCAGCACTCTGCTGGCCACCGACATCACCACGGTGGGCCAGGCCGGCGACCTGTCGCTGTCCAAGCTGGTGAGCAACGTGACCCAGGCCATTGCCGCGGCCACCAGCGTGAACGCCAATCCCGGCGACACGCTGCAGTACACCTTGACGGCCACCAACAACGGCACGCAGCCGCTGTCCACGCTGTT
>NZ_JBKBEX010000062.1:0-551 GCF_047303325.1 Polaromonas sp. CT11-55
TCCAGGGCTTCGGCGAGCTTGAAGATCGCGCCTTCGCCGAGTTCGCCCTTGTCGCCTTCCATGGCCAGCTTGGCCGAGCCGTGGATGATGGGGGTCTTGTCGCCGGGGAAGTCGTACTTGTCCAGCAGTTCGCGCACTTCCATTTCAACGAGTTCGAGCAGTTCGGCGTCGTCAACCATGTCGCACTTGTTCAGGAACACGATGATGTAAGGCACGCCCACCTGGCGGGCCAGCAGGATGTGCTCGCGGGTCTGGGGCATGGGGCCGTCGGCGGCCGAGCACACCAGGATCGCGCCGTCCATCTGGGCGGCGCCGGTGATCATGTTTTTCACATAGTCGGCGTGGCCTGGGCAGTCCACGTGGGCGTAGTGGCGATTCGCCGTTTCGTACTCGACGTGGGCGGTGTTGATCGTAATGCCGCGCGCTTTTTCTTCCGGTGCCGCGTCAATTTGGTCGTAGCCCTTGGCTTCGCCGCCGAACTTCGATGCCAGAACCGTCGTGATCGCCGCCGTCAGCGTCGTCTTGCCATGGTCCACGTGGCCAATCGTGCC
>NZ_JBKBEX010000063.1:0-427 GCF_047303325.1 Polaromonas sp. CT11-55
TCGCCTTTTCTTTGCCTACTTTCTTTTGGCGAAGCAAAAGAAAGTAGGTCGCCCGCCGGGGCGAGACCCGGCCAGCAAGCCTAAGCAGAGAATCCACCCGTCGGGCAGACAAAAAAACCATCAACATACCGCCAGCGCCTCCAGGCACAAGCGCTTGTGTGCCTCCCCACTGCCGGGCTTGACCTCCAGAGAGGGCAAACGCAAACCATAGTCCAGCGACAGCTTGTCAGCCAAGAGAACCCACGCACACAGCCGTGACAGCTTCTGTTCGGTGCCGGCCGAGCCGGCCTGGGCGAAGTCCAGCCAGAGTTCGTGCCGCTGGGCCTGCTGGGTGTCGCGTACCACCAGGGCGTTGCCCTGGCCGTCGTCTTTGGCGGCTTTTTTCCAGACCACGAGTTTCATCGGGTCGCCGCGGCGGTAGCCGCGC
>NZ_JBKBEX010000064.1:0-414 GCF_047303325.1 Polaromonas sp. CT11-55
GACGGGGTCAAAAACAACTCGCTTCGCTCAAACAAGTTTTTGCCCTGATCCGTCTGGCCCTGCGCTCCTCGGCGCATACACAAGGGGCCCGACTACCAACAGCCAACAGCCGAAGACAGAACCCCGAATATCCAAACCACAAGGACACGCCATGGCGTGTCCTTGTTTGTATTGGCCTTCTTTGTCTTTTGTCTCCGTTCCCGCTCCCGACTTCCCCGTCCTGGCTGGGCCGAGGAGCGCAGAGACAAGCGGATCAGGGCAAAAACGTGTCTGAGCGCAGCGAGTTGTTTTTGACCCCGCTTGGCTCGAGCACCGCAGGTTGCCCGAAGCGAAGCGTAGGGACCCAGACTGCGGGTCGCCTTTCTTTTGGGTACTTTTCTTTGGCGAAGCAAAGAAAAGTGCCTCGCCCGCCGG
>NZ_JBKBEX010000065.1:0-414 GCF_047303325.1 Polaromonas sp. CT11-55
GGGGTACCCCGCATGATACTAAATTTTATTTTGCTTCCAAAAAATAAAATTAACAAAAACAAACCGCGACCCTGGTGTCTGCGTCCCTTCGCTTCGCTACGGGCAACCTGCGGTGCTCGGTCCAGCCGGGGTCAAAAACAACTCGCTTCGCTCAAACACGTTTTTGCCCTTGTCCGTCTGGACCTGCGCTCCTCGGCGCATACACAAGGGGCCCGACTACCAACAGCCAACAGCCGAAGGCAGAACCCGAATACCCAAACAACAAGAACACGCCGTGGCGTGTCCTTGTTGTATTTGGATTGTTTGTCTTCGGTATTCGGTTCCCGATCCCGATTGTCCCGTCCTGGCTGGGCCGAGGAGCGCAGAGACAAGCGGATCAGGGCAAAAACGTGTTTGAGCGAAGCGAGTTGTTTT
>NZ_JBKBEX010000066.1:0-336 GCF_047303325.1 Polaromonas sp. CT11-55
AAACAAAAACAACCCGCGACCCTGGTGTCTGCGTCCCCTGCGCTTCGCTCCGGGGCAACCTGCGGTGCTCGGTCCAGCCGGGGTCTGGCTAAACTCGCTACGCTGCGCTTCGCTCAGACAACGCCAGCCCTTATCCGTCTGGACCTCCGCTCCTCGGCGCATACACAAGGGGTAGGAGAAAAATACCAATACCGAAAACCACAAGGACACGCCATAGCGTGTCCTTGTTTGTATTGGTCTTCTTTGTCTTTTGGTATTCGGTTCCCGATTGCCCCGTCCTGGCTGGGCCGAGGAGCGCAGACGTAGGCGGATCAGGGATCGCGCTTGTCTGAGCCG
>NZ_JBKBEX010000067.1:0-299 GCF_047303325.1 Polaromonas sp. CT11-55
CGCTCCGGGGCAACCTGCGGTGCTCGAGCCAAGCGGGGTCAAAAACAACTCGCTTCGCTCAAACACGTTTTTGCCCTTATCCGCTTGTCTCTGCGCTCCTCGGCCCAGCCAGGACGGGGAAGTCCGAAATACCAAAACCAATATCGAAGACAAATACCGAACTCCAATACAAACAAGGACACGCCATGGCGTGTCCTTATGGGTTGGGTATTCGGGTTTTGTCTTCGGCTGTTTGGCTGTTCGGTATCCGGGCCCCTTGTGTATGCGCCGAGGAGCGCAGGTCCAGACGGATAAGGGCA
>NZ_JBKBEX010000068.1:0-293 GCF_047303325.1 Polaromonas sp. CT11-55
TTGTGGTTTCAGGTATTCGGGGTTGTGTCTTCGGCTGTTTGGCTGTTGGTAGTCGGGCCCCTTGTGTATGCGCCGAGGAGCGCAGGTCCAGACGGATAAGGGCAAAAACGTGTCTGAGCCGAAGGCGAGTTGTTTTTGACCCCGTCTGGACCGAGCACCGCAGGCTGCCCGTAGCGAAGCGGAGGGACGCAGACACCAGGGTCGCGGTTTTTTTTTGTTTAATTTTTTTTTTGGGAGCAAAAAAAAAATTATTATAAGCCCGGGGGACCCCCCCCCGCAAAAAGAAAAAAGGG
>NZ_JBKBEX010000069.1:0-290 GCF_047303325.1 Polaromonas sp. CT11-55
CTTCACCGAGGTAGGCGCCCCAGGCCCAGGCCGCGACCATCAGGTGGATCTCCATGCCCTTGGGGCTGACGCCGAGATTTTGCGAGCCTATCCAGGTCAGCGGGCGGATGTAGCAGGACTCCAGCATGTTCTCGCGCACCACGGCTTTGGTGGCTTCGTTGACTTCTTGCTGGGTGAACGGAATCTTCATGCGCAGGATCTTGGCGCTGTTGACGAGGCGCGCGGCGGGCTCTTCAAGGCGGAAGACCGCCGTGCCGCCCGCCGCGTTGTAGGCGCGCACGCCTTCAAAA
>NZ_JBKBEX010000070.1:0-280 GCF_047303325.1 Polaromonas sp. CT11-55
GTTGCCATTGCTATCGGGTCAGTAGCTTGCTGTTGCGCCACAAACTTATCAGGGTCTTTCTTCGTCTTCGGGTTAGTCATCAGTAAGAGCTTTAAAGCTTCTTCTTGGTCTGCCATCGGGTTCATTACCAATCTATCGTACGTTTCAAGGTCAAAGGCGCGTTCCAAATCTTCGCTTCTAGGGTTAAGTACATCCGCATCAATCGTTAACAAATACTTCAAGTCTCTGAACTTCTCAGGATTTACTTTGTAAAGCTCAGTATTGGAATCTTCTCCGCCTT
>NZ_JBKBEX010000071.1:0-279 GCF_047303325.1 Polaromonas sp. CT11-55
GGCCTGCGCGCGCCACGGCCAGCTGCCACAGCACGGTGACCTCGTCGACCGGGATGCGCGCGTTCTGCCGCAGCAGCGACTCGGGGTCGAGGCCGGCGTCGCGCAGCAGCGAGGGCACGTCCAGGCCCTCGGCCTCGAACATCCTCAGCACCCCCTCGAGCCATGCCGACGAGCTGGTGCGCAGCTCGGGCTGCGGCATGCAGCCCGGACGGCGTGCAGGCCGGCGCGCATGGCGCGGGTTGGAGGCTCCTGAAGTCATTCGATTGGCTCGCTTGCGAT
>NZ_JBKBEX010000072.1:0-276 GCF_047303325.1 Polaromonas sp. CT11-55
CTCCAATAATTTCAAAGCATTTTTTTCATGGCTGAAACAGCATAAAAGTCATTTATTTAAGAGCTTACCTTGTTATCAACGCATGATTCACCTGATTAATATGCATCAATTAGCACTACATGCTTTACATGTAGTTGTAATGAAAGCTCAACATAGCCAATATTTATGGATTGATTCAACGACTCTACCTGCCTGTAAAAATCAGCATATTCAGCGTCATAAATCATTAGCCAAGATCGCATCTCGAGGTAAAAGTTCAATGGGGTGGTTTTATGG
>NZ_JBKBEX010000073.1:0-272 GCF_047303325.1 Polaromonas sp. CT11-55
ACCCGCAGTCTGGGTCCCTCCGCTTCGCTGCGGGCAACCTGTGGTGCTCAAGCCAAGCGGGGTCAAAAACAACTCGCCTGCGGCTCAAACACGTTTTTGCCCTGATTCGCTTGTCTCTGCGCTCCTCGGCCCAGCCAGGACGGGGCAGTCCGAAATACCAAAACCAATACCGAACTCCAATACAAACAAGGACACGCCGTGGCGTGTCCTTGTTGTTTTAAGTATTTGTTTTTTCCTTCGGCTGTTTGGCTGTTCGGTATCCGGGCCCCTTG
>NZ_JBKBEX010000074.1:0-264 GCF_047303325.1 Polaromonas sp. CT11-55
GTCTGTGGCCACATCCACCACGCCGAGATGCGCGACATCGACGGCATCCTCTACTGCAACGACGGCGACTGGGTCGAGAGCCTGACGGCGCTGGCCGAGCATGCCGACGGCACGCTGGAAATCATCGACTGGGCGAAGCACATGCCCGTGCCGGCGAAGGCCGTGCCGCAGCGCGAAGCCGTCGCGGCCTGAGCGACGCGCTCAGCCCTTGCGGGCCGGACTGCTCGCCGTGTGACCGAGCTGGTCGCGCCAGGTGTCGTAGTG
>NZ_JBKBEX010000075.1:0-262 GCF_047303325.1 Polaromonas sp. CT11-55
GTGTGTAGGGTAGACAACACCAGGTGACCAGTTTGCGCCGCTTTAATAGCGATCTCTGCTGTTTCGCCATCGCGGATCTCTCCGATCATGATGACGTCAGGATCCTGGCGCAATAACGCACGCAACACGCCCTGAAAGGTGAGTCCGGCACGCGGATGGATTTGCGTCTGGTTTAGTCCGGCTATGGGGATCTCAACCGGATCTTCGACGCTACAAATATTAATGTCAGCGGTATTCAGCGTTTGCAGGGCACTATAAAGCG
>NZ_JBKBEX010000076.1:0-260 GCF_047303325.1 Polaromonas sp. CT11-55
TCCCAGCTGACGCCGGATTCGTCGAAGCGCTCACCCCAGGAAAGCTCGAACGCATCGTCTTTGTCGGAGGGCGTTCTCAAGTCTTTGAACGTGCGATTCATCTTGATTGACGGCTAGTCGTGCTCGGTGACTCTGCGAATGTCGCGCGTCCAGCTCTTCCAGGCGCAGTAGCGCGCCCACAAAGCAGCTGGCGACGGGAACTCGTCGAGGGTCAGGTTGCGCTCGAGCACGCCATCGGACAGTGTCGCGTCGCGGAATAC
>NZ_JBKBEX010000077.1:0-257 GCF_047303325.1 Polaromonas sp. CT11-55
TTATCCCCCCCGGCGGCCCCCCAGCCCTTGGTGGGGGGGGGCGGGCGGGCCTATTATATCGCGCCCTCCCCCTACAACTTTTTGCGCTTCTGCCCGCCGCGCTTGGGCCCGGAACACCCGGCATTCCACCTTTTCACCCCACACACATGACCGACGCCCCCACACCCACCCCAGGCTGATAAACACATAACCCACCCCACGTGACGAAGGCGAATACCGGTATGGGAGGGCGTGTGGTGAAAAAAAAGAGGGGGGGG
>NZ_JBKBEX010000078.1:0-255 GCF_047303325.1 Polaromonas sp. CT11-55
TCGCAGTACGGCTCGCTGACCCGCCAGAAGCTGAAGCGCCAGATCCTCGATCAGCTTGACGAGATGTACAAGTTCGAGACCCCGGCTTCGCTGGTCGACGCTGAATATAACGGCATCTGGAGCCAGGTGAACAACGATCTCGCCCAGTCCGGCAAGACCTTTGAAGACGAAGACACGACCGAAGAGAAGGCGCGCGACGAATACAAGGCGCTCGCCGAACGTCGCGTCCGTCTCGGCCTCGTTCTCTCCGAAATC
>NZ_JBKBEX010000079.1:0-252 GCF_047303325.1 Polaromonas sp. CT11-55
GTGGAGGGTCGAGGACGTCCGGCATCCGATCATCGGTGTGAAACGCGACCGCGGCACGATTGAGGCGGTCGGAATGCCCGGTCGGGGAGGTTGTGCCTCGGAGTCGTGGATCCACATTGATGCGACGGCCCCGCTTGGTACCGATATCGGACAGGCAGCCGAGCAACTTCGTGACGATTTGTGTGCGTGCCTTGATCAGGTTGTTTGTGCCACCGATGACTGGGGGGCAATGCATGAAGCAATGCTGCGCAC
>NZ_JBKBEX010000080.1:0-251 GCF_047303325.1 Polaromonas sp. CT11-55
GACGAGCCCTCCTGCGGGCGGGCCGGCAGTGCGCCCTCGACCAACCTGGGCACCGCGACGGCGTCCCACTCGAGCCCCTTCGAACCGTGGATCGTCAGGATCTGCACGGTGCCGGACTCGGGTTCCTCGGACCGCGGTCCCATGTCGTCTCGACGGGCAGCCGCGTCGATCCAACCTAGGAACGCCCCGAGATCGGCACGGTCGTCGGTGGCGACGAACCCGGACAGCTCGTCCACGAAGGCGTCGAGGAA
>NZ_JBKBEX010000081.1:0-250 GCF_047303325.1 Polaromonas sp. CT11-55
ACAAAGGTCATGCCCAGACCGTCATCAACACCCTCTCACATAAAAACATCACCTAGCCCACGATACAAACGCAAATCACCTAATTCATCGAGATGAAGTAAAAAAATTCCGGCCGACTCGATCTCGACCAGCCGGTGATTTTTTTTTTTATGTTATGGCGTCATGTGTTATCTTATCGTATGACTTTGTGGGAAGTGTTAGTTGTGTATATGTGTCTTTGTTTTTTGATGTGGAGTATGTGTTGTTGGAG
>NZ_JBKBEX010000082.1:0-249 GCF_047303325.1 Polaromonas sp. CT11-55
CCCCCGCGCCCCGCTCCCTGTCTGTCTCTTGTGTCCCTCCCGCGGGGGGGGGCGGGGGGCCGCCGGCTCCTCACTACCCCCCTCCCCACAGCTTCGAGCGAACTCTGTCGGGGGGGGGGGGGGGCCGCCGCCGGCGGGGGGGGGGGGGGGGGGCCGGGGGGGTGGGAGGGGGTTTTGTTGTTTTTTTGGGTTATTGGGGTGCCGGTGGGGGGGGGTGGGTGTAGGGTGGCGGGTGGGCTGTGGGGGGGG
>NZ_JBKBEX010000083.1:0-248 GCF_047303325.1 Polaromonas sp. CT11-55
GGGTCAAAAACAACTCGCTTCGCTCAAACACGTTTTTGCCCTGATCCGCTTGTCTCTGCGCTCCTCGGCCCAGCCAGAACGGGGAAGTCCGAATACAAGAAGAAAAATACCGAACTCCAAAACAAGGACACGCCGTGGCGTGTCCTTGTTGTTTTAAGTATTTGTTTTTTCCTTCGGCTGTTTGGCTGTTCGGTATCCGGGCCCCTTGTGTCTGCGCCGAGGAGCGCAGGTCCAGACGGATAAGGGCA
>NZ_JBKBEX010000084.1:0-246 GCF_047303325.1 Polaromonas sp. CT11-55
GCTCCGGGTTCTTCACGGATGCGTTACCGGACTCGACCGTGTTGCGCAGCCCGTAGAAGCGACGCCACTTTTCCGACTTGTACTCGAACTCCTGACCGAACTTGAGGTGCTTGACGTTCTCGCCGTCCGCAGCGCTTCCACCGATGACACCTGGGATGAGAACGGTCTTGCTCGGCACCGTGATTTCCACGACCTCCGACGTCTCCGGGTCGAGGTCGGCGCGGTCTTCGAGTCGGAGAGCAGGGT
>NZ_JBKBEX010000085.1:0-244 GCF_047303325.1 Polaromonas sp. CT11-55
CATCACGATTCAACCAGAAAGGCTGCCTGTCGCCTCACGATTTTTACGTGGCGGGCAATGCGAGAGAGTTCGCCGAAAAGCTGGCGGCAGAAATGGCCGCTTACGAATCCACGGATCCCCGCGGCAGTATCACTCCCCTGGAGTCTGCCGAGATAGCCGACTTGCGGGCAAACTACCGTTTCCGGGCCGCCAGCGATCCTCGAGTTCAGGTTTGGGAAAGTGAGAATTCGACAGCGTGGACGGT
>NZ_JBKBEX010000086.1:0-219 GCF_047303325.1 Polaromonas sp. CT11-55
AGATGTGTATATGAGACTGGGCCCGGGCCGACGGCCGCAATACGGTCGTCCACCAGCAGCAGGTCGGCGGGTTGGCCGGGCGCGCCGGAGCCGTCCACCAACAGGCCGTTTTCAAGCTGAGTAACGCGGGTCATCGCACTTTTCCTTTCGTGAGCTTGGCCGCTTCGTCCCAGTCGAGCCGGGGTTGGTGGTGCATGTCCACGCCGCGCGTCTCCATCG
>NZ_JBKBEX010000087.1:0-243 GCF_047303325.1 Polaromonas sp. CT11-55
TGGCGAGGCTGTCGGGGCTCATGGAACTGAGCTCGTTAATTGCGTCGAGGAGGTAAGCTGATCGCAGGATGGTTTTGAGGGCGAGTGCGTCGCGGTCGAAGGGTATGTCTTCTGATCTGTCGGCTTCGTATGTTGTGAGGTCGCAGGTGGTCGTGACGCCGGACTCCGACATGTGGATGCTAAGGGGGCTGCCTTCTCCCTCATAGGTGATGGTGCAGACGCCGCTCATGCCGAGTGCTTGGT
>NZ_JBKBEX010000088.1:0-242 GCF_047303325.1 Polaromonas sp. CT11-55
TCGGCCAAGCTGGCCATGGAAGGCGACAAGGGCGAACTCGGCGAAGGCGCGATCTTCAAGCTCGCCGAAGCCCTGGATACCTACATCCCTCTGCCAGAGCGCGCAGTTGACGGCGCCTTCCTGATGCCCGTGGAAGACGTGTTCTCCATCTCCGGCCGCGGCACCGTCGTGACCGGCCGTGTCGAGCGCGGTGTGATCAAGGTCGGCGAGGAAATCGAGATCGTCGGTATCAAGGATACGCA
>NZ_JBKBEX010000089.1:0-241 GCF_047303325.1 Polaromonas sp. CT11-55
CCGTT
Source organism: Polaromonas sp. CT11-55 (assembly GCF_047303325.1). NCBI lineage: Bacteria > Pseudomonadati > Pseudomonadota > Betaproteobacteria > Burkholderiales > Comamonadaceae > Polaromonas > Polaromonas sp. CT11-55. Next base: position 6 of record NZ_JBKBEX010000089.1, read on the forward strand.
TCACTCCGCTCAGACAACGCGATCCCTGATCCGCCTGAACCTCCGCTCCTCGGCGCATACACAAGGGGTGGGGAGAAAAATACCAATACCGAAAACCACAAGGACACGCCTAGGCGTGTCCTTGTTTTTATTTGTCTTCCTGGTATTTCTGTCTTCGGTTCCCCGCTCCCGATTGCCCCGTCCTGGCTGGGCCGAGGAGCGCAGAGACAAGCGGATCAGGGCAAAAACGTGTTTGA
>NZ_JBKBEX010000090.1:0-237 GCF_047303325.1 Polaromonas sp. CT11-55
GCCTGATCCGCAGCATCCAGCAGCGCGGCATCGACCGCGGCGAGTACCGCCCCATCAACCAGCACTACGCCGTATACGACGTGATAGCGCCCAAGATTTACCTCATCCTCTCCAGCCACTCCGCCGGCGGCTGAAAAAGCACCGCAGCAATCCCCCAGCCACCAAAAAACAACGCCGACCAGGTGGCAACCATACAAAAAAACCTAACCCCGCCACCCGAAGCCCCACTCGCACCAC
>NZ_JBKBEX010000091.1:0-236 GCF_047303325.1 Polaromonas sp. CT11-55
GCGGGGAATTAGCACTGCTTTGCTGCGCAGCTGGGGGGTGAGTGCGGCCTTGGGCATGGCCGCCGACTCGAAGTACTTGGCGTCGTGCCAGGCCCGCACGGTGGTGCCGGTCTTGCGGTCGCCGTCGCCGTTTTTTCGCAGGAGCAGTTTCTCGATGACGTCGCCGCCCGAAAACACCAGGTGGGCCACCATGCCTTCACGGTAGGAGGTGACATCCAGGCGCTTGGACAGCGCGT
>NZ_JBKBEX010000092.1:0-236 GCF_047303325.1 Polaromonas sp. CT11-55
GCCGAGCGCCGCGGTGTTCTTTATCAAAAAATATTTCAATGAAAACTACATGAATACGCCCCCCAGGTAAACCCTTTAAAAATCACCCAACACACCCCCCCCCAACGCCAAAACATCAACCACGAACACAGCCCCACCCACACCAACCCAAAGAACAACCCACTCCCCGCCTACAAGCCACACAACGCCATTCCGCAGGACGCCTATGCCGACAGCCTGCAGAAGGTCCACGCCGA
>NZ_JBKBEX010000093.1:0-236 GCF_047303325.1 Polaromonas sp. CT11-55
CCCCCCCCCCCCCATAATATAAATCATACCCCCACTTTTTTTTTATTGATTTTTGGAGGAGAGTGATGTTCAACTTTTGATTATTAGTCAGAGTCTGATGTGTATTAGAGTCAGGCGGTGGGGATCAGCACGGTGGAGGGTGTGGGAGCGCCGGGCTGGCTGCTCACTGTGGTGCCGGCCGGCATGTAGGGGCAGCTGTCTGGCTTTGAATCGCTCAGTCCTGAATTGTTGGGTTG
>NZ_JBKBEX010000094.1:0-235 GCF_047303325.1 Polaromonas sp. CT11-55
GTCAGCTTGTTGAACTTGCTGCACTCAAAGGAAACCGGCTGAATGTTGTCGGGGTTGGACCCGAGCTTCACGCGCACGGCGGCCATGGCCGACGACTACGTGCGCATTCGTTCGGGCTCGGACATTCCTTTCCTCTTCGGTGTGCTGTACCACATCTTCAAGAACGGCTGGTAACACAAAAAATACATCAACGACCGCGTCTACGGCATGGACAAGGTCAAGGCCGACGTGATGG
>NZ_JBKBEX010000095.1:0-235 GCF_047303325.1 Polaromonas sp. CT11-55
CCTCCGCCGGGTTCACGCGGCTGGCGCGCCTGCTCGGGTAGATGGTGGCCATAAATGACATCAGCAGGGAGATGACAACGATTGTCATGATGTCGGAGTATTGCGGTTCGCTGGGCATGCGGCTCATCAGGTAGATGTCTTTGGGCAAAAAGCAGGCGTTGAGCGCGCTTACGATCGCCGGCACGATGACGTCGATGATGAAGGCAATGCACAGGCCCAGCAGCAGGCCCGAGAG
>NZ_JBKBEX010000096.1:0-234 GCF_047303325.1 Polaromonas sp. CT11-55
TTCTCGTGTGCTGGTAGTTTTGTTTTTGAGTGAGTGCATGAACATTGGGGGTTATATTGTGTTAGTACATGTGTATTCGAAAGTAGTGTTTGCTTGGAATCTCGTCTGTTGGTTTGTTGATGTTGTTGTTGCGGATTTATTTCTGGCCGGTTAATTTGGACTTGAAGCCCGCTTAGTGGTTGTCTTTTGTTTTCTGTTTTTGTGGGTAGGCTTATACGTCGTCCGTGTTGTTTT
>NZ_JBKBEX010000097.1:0-234 GCF_047303325.1 Polaromonas sp. CT11-55
GGGCTTTTTTCCCTAAAACGGCCCGCGGTGTATGTTCGGTGAAAAATTCATGGTCATCGAGTTGTTGCGCTTTGCCCTGGAGCTGGTGTGGGGTTTGGGGGGGGCGCGCGACAGGGGGGGATAAAATGTATTGGGGGCCTGGGGCTTTTTTCAGGGTCTCCTGGCGTTAGCCACAGCACTGGTCGATCCCCTCGCGCACCCGGGCTGGGGGCGCGCTGCGACGGGCTGGTGCGC
>NZ_JBKBEX010000098.1:0-233 GCF_047303325.1 Polaromonas sp. CT11-55
GATTTAAATCCCAGCGTGGCGCCGATTATCCGTTTCAGTTTGCCAAGATCGCATTCAATCACGTTGTTCCGGTACTTAATCTGTCGGTGTTCAACGTCAGACGGGCACCGGCCTTCGCGATTGAGCAGAGCAAGCGCGCGACCATAGGCGGGCGCTTTATCCGTGTTGATGAATCGCGGGATCTGCCACTTCTTCACGTTGTTGAGGATTTTACCCAGAAACCGGTATGCAGC
>NZ_JBKBEX010000099.1:0-231 GCF_047303325.1 Polaromonas sp. CT11-55
CACCAAGGGACCGCGCCTGGGCGGCAGCCCGACGCACGAGAAGATGATGCTGCAGAACCTCTCTGCAAGCCTGTTCGAGAACCGCTCGATCACCACCACCCTGACCAAGGCCAAGCGTGTCCAGCCCTTCGCTGAGCGCCTGATCACCTTCGCCAAGAAGGGTGACCTGGCGGCACGCCGCAAGGTGGTCGGCCAGCTCTCTGCGAAGAACGCCACCAACCAGGCGATCGT
>NZ_JBKBEX010000100.1:0-231 GCF_047303325.1 Polaromonas sp. CT11-55
ATAAAGGCCTATAGCCAGCATGGCCACGCTGGCCGCGGCATCGAACACCAGCACGCGGCGCGGCATGGCATAGAAATACGTCAATAACATCAGGGAGCCCTCTTTTTTTCTGGATGGATTATTGATTGTCCAGCGGTTCGGGCGTTTGGGCCGGGATAATTTACCGCCTGCGATTAATGGAGGGCGAATTTTTTATCCCCCTTTAATACGCGGAGGCCAGCACTTGTCCTA
>NZ_JBKBEX010000101.1:0-231 GCF_047303325.1 Polaromonas sp. CT11-55
GTGCTGATTCAGGTGGCCGAGAATGTGCAGTCGCGCCAGGAATTCAACTGGCGGTTAATGGCGCTGGCGAAATGGCGGGACGGTGTGGTGTTCTTGCTCACACTCCAGTGCGTGGCACTCGGCGTCAGCCAGGCACTGCGTCCGCAGGCCCGCCTGGCGCCCGAAGTCGGCCCACCCCGCCCCCACCAATTGGCCCCCCTGCCCCGCACCCACCAGCCCGCCCACGTGCCA
>NZ_JBKBEX010000102.1:0-231 GCF_047303325.1 Polaromonas sp. CT11-55
GCGGTCGCTTGGCATCGCGCACAGGGCGGGCCCTGTTGAACGCGCGACGCATCATTTGCTGTACGTGCTGTGGCAGCAGCGGGAGTCATTGTATTAGGCTTATTTACAGGCTGATTGCAAGGCATAAATAAAAAGCGATTTCTCATACCTGATGTGTGGATCCCAGGCAGTCGCCGGTAAATCCCTTGAGCCTGCTATTTAACATACGCCCCATCCACAGCAGGGCCAGGA
>NZ_JBKBEX010000103.1:0-229 GCF_047303325.1 Polaromonas sp. CT11-55
GCCCACCCCATCCTGCGCTTCTTCCGCTTCGGCGCGGGCACGGGCGAGGGGCCGGCCTCGCCCAGCGTGTCGCGCCAGCTGCTGATCGCGCCCGCCGCGGTGGCGCGCCGCCTGGGTCTGGCGCCCGGCGACACCGCGCTGCGTCTGCAACGTGTGCGCGCGCTGTCGGGCCAGCCCTGTGTTTATGAAGAAATCTGGCTGCCGCTGGCCCTGTTCGCCGGGCTTGGCG
>NZ_JBKBEX010000104.1:0-229 GCF_047303325.1 Polaromonas sp. CT11-55
GGTGCGCGGCGAGGACATGGCCGAGCGCCAGGTGTCGAAGCTGGGCGACGTGTTCGCGCTCGACGCCTCGGTGAGCGACAACAGCGGCGCCTACAGCGCTTGGGCCAGCTACATCACGGTGCGGGGCTTGCCGCTGGACTGGCAGAACGGCTACCGCATCAACGGCCAGCCCTTTCTCAGCTACGCCATCACCCTGCCCTACGAGCACTTCGAGCAGATCGAACTGCTC
>NZ_JBKBEX010000105.1:0-229 GCF_047303325.1 Polaromonas sp. CT11-55
GCAGCAGCAAGGCCGCCAGGTGTCCGCCGGCCGAGTGCCCGCCCACCGTGATGCGGCTGGGGTCGCCGCCGAAGCGGGCGATATGGCGCCAGGTCCAGGCCAGGGCCTTGACCATCAGCATCGTGATCTCGGGAAACGACACCGCGGGGCACAGGGCGTAGTTGGGCACCACAACAAAGGCGCCGCCCACGGTGAAGGTCGGCGCGATGAAGGAGTGGTCGGACTTGTC
>NZ_JBKBEX010000106.1:0-228 GCF_047303325.1 Polaromonas sp. CT11-55
AAACAACTCGCTTCGCTCAAACACGTTTTTGCCCTGATCCGCTTGTCTCTGCGCTCCTCGGCCCAGCCAGGACGGGGCAATCGGGAGCGGGGACAGAAGATAAATACCAAAGAACAAACCAAGACAAACAATGACACGCCGTGGCGTGTCATTGTGGTTTCAGGTATTCGGGGTTGTGTCTTCGGCTGTTTGGCTGTTGGTAGTCGGGCCCCTTGTGTATGCGCCGAG
>NZ_JBKBEX010000107.1:0-227 GCF_047303325.1 Polaromonas sp. CT11-55
GGGTTGATCAGCTTGACGGTGATCGACACGTTGTCGCCTGGCATGACCATTTCCTTGCCTTCTGGCAACTCGATCGCGCCGGTCACGTCCGTCGTGCGGAAGTAGAACTGGGGACGGTAGTTGTTGAAGAAAGGCGTGTGGCGGCCGCCCTCGTCCTTGCTCAGAACGTAGATCTCGCCGGTGAAGTGCGTGTGCGGCTTGATGGAGCCGGGCTTGCACAGCACCTG